>NZ_FQZG01000027.1 GCF_900141915.1 Tessaracoccus bendigoensis DSM 12906
GCTTCCCAGGCCTCGCCACCGCAGGCTGGGTCATCGGGATCGTCTACTCGGTCATGATGATCGTCTTCATCGCGCTCATCAGTTTCCTCGTGATTGCGTCGACAACGGTCTCATAGGTGATGCCGTTGCATTGCTTCCCTTGCGGCTGACCCTCACCGTGCCCCACAATCTTCAAGCAACCAGTCATTGAAACAGGGAGAACAAGATGACTCAGCCAGGTGGCTACGGCCAGCCCGATCCGCAGCCCTCGGGCTACGGCCAGCCCGATCCGCAGCCCTCGGGCTACGGCCAGCCCGATCCGCAGCCCTCGGGCTACGGCCAGCAGCCCAACTACGGCCAGCAGCCTAACTACGGGCAACAGCCCGGGTACGGCCCGCAGCCCGGGTACGGCCCGCAGCCCGGTTACGGCGCGCCTGGCGGCTACGGGCTCCAGGAACACCCCAAGGCCCAGACGGTGTTCATCCTCGGCATCATCGGCATCTTCACCGGTGTCTGCGCCTGGATCGCCTGGTACATGGGCGGACAGGCCAAGAAGGAGATCGCGGCGGGCGCGCCCTACGCCTTCGACGGCAACCTCAAGACGGGCTACCTACTCGGCAAGATCTTCGGCATCCTGGCCATCGTCGGAGCCGTGCTCAGCATCGTCTACGTGATCGCGATGATCGCGCTGTTCGGTTCGATGGCTGCCTACAGCTGACACGGGGCATACGCATCTGCGAGGGGCCGGGCGTTGGTGCGCCCGGCCCCTCGCGTCGTGCAGGTATCCCTCGCTCCGAGACATCGTCGGATGGTCCCTGCTAATCGTCTTCTACGTGATCTACTTCGCCTTCATCGCCTGGCTCATCGGCGGGGGCTACTGAGCGGGTCGGGGCCGGTCCTCTCCCCTCATCTCAACGGCTCAACGGACGAACACCGGTTCGTCCCTGGTCGAACGGGCCTCGTCGAACGCGTACCCGTCGGCATCGAAATCGACCAGTCTGCTCGCGGACCTGATGCGGTTGCGCACCAGCCAGCCCGCCATCGATCCGCGCGCCCGTTTCGCATAGAAACTCACGATCCGCGGCTCGCCAGAGGCGTCTCGATCCTCGAACCGGGGAGAAACGACGCGGGCGCCGAGGCGTCGACGGTCGATCACCTTCGAATACTCGTTGCTCGCCAGGTTGACCAGGACAGGGGAGCCGGGCGATGCCTCCAGGTCCCTGGCCAGCAGGTCGGTGACCTGGCTGCCCCACCAGTCGTAGAGCGTCCGGCCGCGACCGGACGCGAGCTTCGTGCCCATCTCCAGCCGGTACGGCTCGATCAGGTCGAGCGGCCGCAGAAGGCCGTAGAGTCCGGACAGGATGCGCAGCGTCTTCTGGGCGTCGGTGAAGTCGCGGGCGTCGAACTCCGGGGCCCTCAGACCCTGGTACACGTCACCGTTGAAGGCGAGCACGGCTTGGCGTGCGGCGCCGAGGGTGTGTTCCCGGTCCCACTGCGCGTACCGGGTGGCGTTCAGGTGGGCAAGGTCGTCGGAGATGTGCATCAGCCGCGAGATCTCGGCGGGGGACTTGGTCCGCATGATCTCGATGAGCCCGACGCTCTCGGCCGTCAGGCGTGGCTCGGAGTACTTCCTGGTCGCCAGCTTGGACTCGAAGTCGAGGGATTTCGCAGGCGACAGGACGGTGAGCATGCAGGCGATTCTAGAGGGTGCCGTGGTCGGGTCGCGCGTTGAGCACTATTCCGGGTTCGATGGCCGAAAACCGCTGTTTTAGCGTTCAAACCGTTGTCGAACCCTGGATAGTGCTCAACGCTTACCGACACTCAGGCGTCGACCGAATTCGACGAGACCCCAGGCCTGCCGTCGTGGACGATCTTGCCCGGGTTCAGGTTGTTGCCCGGGTCGATCCCCTCGAACAGCTTGCGCTGGATGTAGACCCCGGCGGGGGAGATGTCCTCCTCCATCCAGGGGCTGTGCTCCTCGCCGACGCCGTGGTGGTGCGACACCGTCCCGTGGAAGTCCACGAACGACTGCTGGATGACGCGCTTGGCGACATCGTAGGTGGCTTCCTGGTTGTCCGAGTCGTCGGCGATCGCGAAGGTGAAGTACTGGCAGGCCCCGGAATGGTACGAGTGGCTCAGGTGGCAGAACACCAGCCCCCGAACCCCCAGATCGTCCATCGCCTTGGCGAACCTGTCGAGGATGAGGGTGTGGATCTCGGCTGCATAGGCCCACGGTGTCGAGGTGTCGGACACGTCGCAGATCAGGCCGCGGTCGAGCATGAAATCGCGGATGTAGGGGGTGTCGTACTTCTTCTGGTCGTAGAGGGTGCCCGGCCCCTTGCCAACCCCTAGGCCCCCGTTGTTCTTGACGACCTTCGCCACGAGCCCCTTCTCGTAGCGCACGTGGTTGGCGCTGCCCTCGAACCCGACGAAGCTCAGCGCGATCTTCTCGAGATCCCAGCCCTTCTGCAGCATCAGCTTCTGGATCGCCTTGTTCGCAAGGGAGGAAACCCGGCCCGACTTCTTGCCGTTGGCCATGATGTATTGCGTCTCCAACGGGTCGGAGACACGCGCCATCATCACCGTCGCATCGGAAGTCACGATCTCCTCGCAGGCCTTCAGGCCCGCCTCGTAGGTCGGGAAGAAGTAGGCCTGCAGCTCACGCACCTCGGGCAGACGGTGCACGTTGACCCAGGCGGAGGTGATGATGCCCAGACGACCCTCGGAGCCCAACACCATCTCCCGGACGCTGGGGCCGGATGAGGACGACGGGAGCGGGCGGAGCGTGAGCACCTGGCCCGGCATCACCATCGTCAGGCCTCGGCAGATGTCGGCGATGTCTCCATACTTGTCTGACTGCATCCCCGAACTGCGGGTGGCGATCCAGCCACCCAGCGTCGACCAGACGAACGAATCGGGGTGGTGGCCCATCGTCCAGCCCCGGGCGTTGAGCTGATCCTCCATGTCCGGCCCGAGGACACCTGCCTCGATGTGCGCGAGCCCCGACTCTTCGTCGATCTCAAGGAGCTTGTTCAGGCGACCCATGTTCACCGAGACGACCTGACGGGTCTCACCTGGCTCGGCCTCAAGCGATGCGACGATGTTCGACCCGCCGCCGAACGGGATCACGACGGCGTCCGCCTCGAGCGCGGCCGCTAGGAGCAACTCGACCTCCCTCTGCGTGCCGGGGTAGACGACGACGTCAGGTACGCGCCCGAGCTTGCCGTTTCGGACCCGGATCAGGTCTCGGACGCCCTTGCCGTAGGCGTGGACGACGCGCGTCTCGTCGTCGGTCTGGACGTACTTTCCTCCGACGACCGTGTTCAGCTTGCCTCGCAGTTCGTCGCTCAGCTGTGAGGCGGGGACCTCCAGAGACGAGAAGGGCCGGATCGGCTTGACGGGGAGCGTGATGTCGACGCCGACCATCTTCTTAACGAAGGGCGCGAACTTCGGCTTGTCCTCGTGACGGTAAGCCTTGCCTTCCTCTCCCCAGCCCCACCACTTCTGCTGCTTGACGCCCTCGATCATCAGTCCTCCTGTTTGTCTGCCCGCTCTTTGGCATCCTCGACCAGTGACGCGACACCGGTGCGCTCCGCCTTCTGCAACGCAGCGCTTCTTTCGTACTCTGCCAGCGTCTTCCTACCGTATGCGCGGGCCGTCGTATCGTGAAGTTCCAAAAGCTGGCGACGCATCCGCTCGTTGAACTCGTGTGCGATCTCACCTGGATAGGGCGTCATGGGCCGTCCGAATACGACATGGACCTCGGGGCGACCCGTGGGCAGATGCTTCTGGTTCGACGGCCACGCCTCGTAGGCGCCGACCAGGGCCACCGGCAGCGCGGGTACCCCACGGGAGACACACAGCGATGCCACACCCGGGATGAAGGGCCCCATGGCCCCGGTGCGGGAACGGGTTCCTTCCGGGAACAGAAGGATCGGCACCCCGTCGGCCAGGAGGTGCCCGGCCATGCCGCGGCGCCCCTTTCCGCCTTTGCCTCGGTCGATGGCGAACGCGTTCATGAACAGCGACATCGAGATGGACTTGACCCAGTTGCCGAAGAAGAAGTCGCCAGCCGCGCCCGTCGCCACGAACTTGGACAATCTGGAGGGCAACGAACAAAGGATCAGAGGCGCGTCGAGGTGTGAGGAATGGTTGCCGTAGACGGCGAAGGCGCCTTCCAGGCCGTCAAGGTTCGACAAGCCATGGACATGGATCTTGAGCAGGCGGCCAAGCGCCGGCTTCAACAGCAGGAACTGCGCAGTCTGGCGTGTCGTGGCTTGGAGCTTGGACGTGTACCTGTTGTTGCCCTGCTCGATCTCGCGGCCCACGTCAGGGCTTCTTCCTCGACGCGGTCAGCATGCGCGAGACGAGCCTGGTGATGCCACGGGGGCCGTGGTCGGCGACGAACATCGCGGCGCGCCACTTCGCGTCCGGCACCGACTCGATCCGCCCCTTCTCCGCATCCTCGATGGCCCGTTTGACGAGCTTGTCTGCCTCGATCCAAACGATGCCTGGCAGCTTGCTGGCGTTGATCCCGGCCCGGCCGTGGAACTCCGTCTTCACCCATCCGGGCAGCAACCCGGTGACGGTGACGCCGGTGCCGTGCAGTTCGAGGGCCAGCGCTGTTGAGTAGGTGCGGGCCCAAGCCTTCACGGCGGAGTAGTTGCCGGTGAAGATCGACGAGGACGAAGACGAGACATTGATGATGCGACCCTGCCCCCGGCCTCGCATCGCCCGCCCGGCGGCACCGCCGAGGATGAGCATCGCGAGGCACATCACGTCGAGCGCCTTCGCGTGCAGGTCGATGTCGGCCGGGTCGAGCACGGTGCTGTGGAGGCCGAAGCCTGCGTTGTTGATCAGCCAGTCGACGGGGCGCGCCGGGTCCTCCAGGCGGGCTGCGACCCGCATGACGTCTTCTCGGACGGACAGATCGGCAGGCAGAACCTCGACGTCGACGCCGTGGATCCCGCTCAGCTCGGTGGCTGTGGCCTCCAGCCGGGCAACGTCGCGGGCGACCAGAATCAGGTCCGTGCCTCGTGCGGCGAACTCCTGTGCGAACGCGAGACCGATACCCGAGGTGCCACCCGTGATCAAAGCTGAAGCCATGGTCTATAAGGTACGCCAACCAGGGGAGCCCGGACCACGCGGCGTCGACCAACTTCGGGTGGTTGGTTGAGTTTGAACAGAGAACCGGTGTGGTGTTTGGTGGACGGCGACAAAGTCAGGTCACCAGCCCGCTGCTGACAGCTGTGGCGCAGGGGGCCAGTTTGTCTCGTCGATGCCGCTGGCTGCCCTCTTGATAGCGTCAGCCTGCGCTCTGATCTCTCCCGTCACGTCCGGGAGGGTGAAGAACGTGGCCAAGGCGAATATGAAACTGGCAATTGCGATGATCAGGCCGATTACTGCCCCGATACCGGTCCAGCCCGTAGCGATGGCGACCACGAGGCCGGCCAAGGCAAGAATCAGGCCCCCGGTGGCCATCAGGCCTCCGACGATGTGACTCTGAAGGGTTGAATCGCAGCGTCGCTCAGCAGCGATCAGGGAGGCCAGACCCGTCTGGAGTTCTCGGACCTTGCCTTCCAGAGGTTGGATCTTCGCCTCATAGAGTTGCTGGTTTGACGAGACCCAGTCGCCGCGGCTGCCCATCATTGCCGCAACGTCCAGGTCTCCAAGCAAGCCGGAGAAGTCGATCTCCTCGAAGGCGTCGGCTGCCTCACGTAGGGACTTGACCGTGACCACCATGCCGCATTCCTCTTCGCAGGCGGACACGAACTGATCCGCCTGGGCCTGCAGTTCGTCGAGCTTCGCGTAGGCCTCCAGCCGTTTCCCCTCCACGTATCCCTGGTCCCAGAAGATTGCGATCTTGGCTGCGGCTGCGGCGCCGTCGATCATTCCAGGGACGCGTGGAAGCTCCTGCCTGAGACCATCGATCACTTTGTTCAGTTCGGATACGTAGGTGTCCTCGTTGCTCACAGCCATTCTCCTATCACAGATCCAGTTCCTCGATCAGAGCTTCGATCTCGCGTGCGAGACCCTCGTTTTCTGCTTCTCGGCGCAGGTATTCGCGCCCTGTCAGGACGATGCCTTCGCGGAGGGAATCCATCAACTGCACCCCTGCGTCTGCGCCGTTGGTACCCGAGGTGAGGCTTGTGACCATCGCCGTGTAGGCGGGTTTGAACGGGGCAAAACGATAGCTCTCATCCCAGGTGTAGTTCACCGCGGTGATGTCCTTGCTGATGCAGTCAAGCTGCTTGGCTACCGACTCGAGCCGGGTCTCTTGCTGCTTGAACCATTCGCAGCGGAACTTCAACATGTCGTAGTTCATTGCATCTCCCGGTACTGATTGACTTCTGCTTTGAGTTCCTCATGCTCGCGGCGTAGCGCCGCGAGGCGGGCCGATAGGCTGTCGGTGGGGCTCTCCTCGAGGAATGCGTTCAGCGCGACGAGGAGGTCGTCTTCAATGCGTACCGGGTCGGATGAGAGCCACCGCGGGTCCACGTCGATTGCCACAATCTGGCCATCCCTGACATCGACGACGACATGGCGATCCAAGTCGTGGAACTGAGTGAGCTCGGGCTCCTCCTGCGGTGGACCTCCGAGAAGCCGGGAAACGTCGGCGAGCAGCTTCCATGCCTCCGCGTTGAAGGCGATGGCGGTCGCTGCGAGGTTGGCTACCTCCGAGCCTGGGATTGACAGGTTCCCAGGCGTAACCTTTGGGGCGCTCGCGGTGATGAGAGAGTTCTGGTACTGCTCGAGGAACGCCACCATCGCGGCCATTCCGAAGTGCTCGGCGGAAACCGATTCGGACCAGCCATCGGTGATCCTGACGGATTCGATGAGTGCTCCGGAGAAGGAATACTTGACGACGCTGTCGATCTGCTCTGGCACCTCCGCAGGCTAACAGCCTGAAGGGTCACTGTGACACAATGGCTTGTGCTTGAGCCTCGTCGTGAACCATGGGTCTGGCGTACCGCCATGGCCCTCTGTCTGGTGGGGGCAGCACTGCTGGTGGTGCTGGCGGTGGTGGTGCCCGCCGACCTGGGGGCGATAGTCAGACCGCTGATCGGCGTGTGTGCCGTGTTGCTGGTCACGGTCACCGGGTTCGTCCTGGCAGGGCTGCGGGGTCAGGAGTCCCCTCGGGCGGCGCCTCGTTGGGCTTCGCTCATCTGTGGGGCGCTCGCTGGTGGCGCCGTGGTTGCGCTCCTTCCGGCCATCGGAGATTTTGCGCATCCCTTGGGCCCAACCGCGTCGGCGCTCGTCCAACTGGTTTTCGGGATCTTCGGGCTAGGGATCGTGGCCGTCGGGATTTGGGGATTCGTGCGACGCCGCTGACCGGCGCGGCTCAACCGTCGCGCCGGACGCGCAGGCGCCCCTCCCGTCTAGCCCAGGCCGTTGATGATGGCCAGCGTTTCTTGCGCCATCTCCAGTTCCTCATTCGTCGGGATCACCAGCACGCGCACCTTCGACTCGGGTGTCGAGATCTCGCGGGCCTCCTTCGACCTCACCAGGTTGGCGGCCTCGTCCAACTCGAAGCCGAGTCCTGCCAGCCGCCGGATGACCGGGCCCCGCACATGCGCGGCGTTCTCGCCGACACCCGCGGTGAACACCAAGGCGTCCACGCCGCCCAGGATGGCGATGTAGGAGCCGATGTAGCCGACCAGACGGTGCACGTAGACGTCCAACGCCAGTTGGGCCTGCTCGTTGCCGGCCTCGATCTGGGTCTTGATGTCGCGCATGTCGGTGTAGCCGCACAGCCCGCCCATGCCGGAGCGCCGGTTGAGCAACTCGTCGACGTCGTCGATCGACATGCCCGCGGAGCGGCTCAGGTACTTCGGGAGACCCGGATCCACGTCGCCGGAGCGGGTGCCCATGACCAGACCCTGCAACGGGGTCAGGCCCATGGATGTCTCGACGGCGACACCGCCGTCGACAGCGGAGATCGACGCGCCGTTGCCGAGGTGGCACACGATGGTTTTCAGCTCCCCGAGGGGACGGCCGAGGTATTCGGCGGTCTTCTTCGACACGTAGTGGTGGGAGGTGCCATGGAAGCCGTACTTGCGGATACCGTGCGTGGCCGCTACCTCAGCGTCGATCGCGTAGGTGTAGGCCTCGGCAGGGAGGGTCGCGAAGAAGGCGGTGTCGAAGACTGCGACATGCGGCACGTTGGGTAGCACCGCCTTCGCCGCCCGGATACCGGCGATGCCGGGGGGATTGTGCAGCGGTGCGAGGTCGGAAAGCTCGTCCAGCTTGGCCACCACCGAGTCATCGATCAGCGTCGATTCGACGAAGGTCGAGCCGCCGTGGACGGTGCGGTGCCCCACGGCGACGACGTTTTCGAGAGTCGGGCCGTGCTCGGCGAACATCCGCACGACCGCCCCCACCGCCTCGGTATGGTCGGCGAAACGGACGTCCTCGTGGTACTCGGCGTCGCCGACCTCATGATCGATGGTCGACATTTCCTGCCCGATGCGCTGCACAATTCCCACCGCCTGCGGGCCGGATTGGGCGGGGTCAAGCAGCTGGTACTTGATCGACGACGATCCACAGTTGAGGAGGAGGATCGGCTGCGACATGGGCATTCCTATTCGATTGGGTCTATTCCTGAATGGATTGGGCCTGAATGGCCGTGATCGTGATGGTCGAGACGATGTCGTCGACCAGGGCGCCGCGCGACAGGTCGTTGACGGGCCTACGGAGCCCCTGAAGGACAGGGCCGATCGCGACTGCGCCGGAGGTGCGCTGAACGGCCTTGTAGGTGTTGTTGCCGGTGTTGAGGTCGGGGAAGATGAACACCGTCGCGCGGCCGGCGACCTCGGAGCCGGGCATCTTCTTCTGGGCCACCACCATGTCGACGGCGGCGTCGAACTGGATCGGTCCCTCGACCTTCAGCTCGGGGGCCCGCTCACGGACGAGTTGGGTCGCCTCTCGGACCTTGTCGACCTCCGCGCCGGAACCGGAGTCGCCCGTGGAGTAGGACAGCATCGCGATGCGCGGTTCGATCCCGAAGTCGCTGGCGGTGCGTGCCGAGGAGATGGCAATGTCGGCCAACTGGGACGGGTTGGGGTCCGGGTTGACGGCGCAGTCTGCGTAGACCAGCACACGGTTGCTCATGCACATCAGGAACGAACCGGAAACCACGCTTACGCCCGGTGTCGTCTTGATGAACTCCAGCGAGGGACGGATCGTGCTGGCCGTGGTGTTGACGGCGCCGGAGACCATGCCGTCGGCCATGTCGAGGTGGACCATCATGGTTCCGAAATACGACAGGTCCTTCAGCTTGACTCTTGCCTGCTCCAGCGTCACATTCTTGTGGGCGCGCAGCCGCGCGTACTCGGCCGCGAATCGTTCAAGCAATGCGGGATCGTTCGGGTTGACGATGGTCGCGGCGCTGAGGTTCAGCCCAAGTTCGGTGGCCCGCTGGCTGATCTTCGCGCTGTCGCCCAGTAGGACCAGGTCGGCGACCGATCGTTGCAGCACGACGGCGGCGGCCTCAAGGATGCGGTCGTCGCTGGCCTCGGGCAGCACGATGCGGCGTCGGTTGGCGCGCGCTTGTTCCATGATCTGGTACTCGAACATCGTCGGGGTGCGGATCTCGGTGCGCGGGAAGTCTATGGCCGTCAGCAGCGCTTCTTCATCCACGTACTGCGAGAAGAGCGTGCGCGACTCGGCCATCTTCCTGGGGGAACTGGTCGAAGTCCCCCGAACCCCCTGAAGTGCCACCGCCGTCGGGAACGTGTCGCGCTCTGTGACGGCGATCGGAAGGTCGATCGCGGAATCGGAGAACAGCTTCGACACCGAAGTGGGGATCTCGAAACCGCCCGTGAGCACGAGCGCCGCCAAAGGGCCGTAGTGCGGTGAGCGGTGTGCCATAAGCAGGCCCGGAAGTAGGTCGAGCCGGTCGGCGGGGACGATGACGGTGGCTTCGCGGCGTAGGCGCGTCAGTAGATTGGGCAGGGTCATGCCGGCGACAAGGGTGTGCAGCGACTCATGGCTACGGAAATCGCCTTGCCCGAGCCACTGGGTGGCGCCGACGGCATTGAACTGCTCCCCGACGGACGGGGCGCGCAGCACCGCGTTGAACGGCAGCACCGACACGGCGACGTCCCCCAACGTCGACAGCGCGGCACGAAGCTCGTCGGCCTCGTCCGGGTCGGCGTGCATGGCAACGACACCGATGACGGTGTTGTGCTGCTGCGCGAGGGACTCGATGGCCGATTCCGAAGCGCGACGGACCTGCTCGACGGAGCGACCCTCGGCGCGGCACACGAACAGGATGGGTGAGTTAAGGTTCGCGGCGATGGTCGCATTGTGTGCCAACTCCGACGAAGTGTCGATGTCCTCAAAGTCGGAGCCGAGGATCACCACCGCGTCGCGGGTCTCGGCCAGAGCGATGTACTTGGCCACGATCGTGTCGATGGCAGCGGCAGGGTCATTGGCGTATTCGGCGTACGAGACGCCAACCGCCGACTCCGGAGACTGGTTGACGCCCTTCTGCGAGAGCATCGCCTGGGTGACGGCGTCGCCGTCGCTCGAGGCGACCAGTGGGCGGAAGACGCCGACCGACCGCACCTGGCGGGCGAACAGGTCGATCACGCCCAGCGCGATGGAGGACTTGCTGACCTGCCGCTCCGATGAGGCAATGTACACACTCTTAGTCACGAGGTCACCATACCGTGCCTTCGGCCGGGGACGGTCCAAGGGCCCACGGCCGGTGGTCGGTTCAGCCGTGCTCCGGGGTGAACGGGCCGCTCGCCAGCGTTCACCGGGTCGGCGGAATCTCGGAAGGCGAGGACGGCCCCGAGGCAAGATGGAATCATGACCAGACTCACAAATCCGCAGATCCTTGAAGCCAGGCTGGGTGACTGGAGGGTGCTGCTCAACCAGTTGGCGACGCGCTTTCGTACGGGGGACTTCGAGACGGGAGCCGAGTTCGTCGCGGCGATCGCCGTCGCGGCCGATGCCGCAGGGCACCACCCTGACGTGACGCTGACCTACCCCTCGGTCGCTGTCAACCTGTCGACGCACGACGAAGGGGGTGTGACCGGCAAGGATCTTGACCTGGCCCGCGAGATCTCCATGCTGGCCGAACAACGGGGACTGGTCGCGGACCCGGCCTCGACCCAGTCGGTGGAGATGGCGCTCGATACGGCCGACGCGTCCGAGATCGCCGACTTCTGGTCCGTGGTCCTGACGGGATCGCCCGACAATGTGGACGACGACGCGGTGACGGATCCGGCTGGGCGTGTGCCTCCGCTGTGGTTCCAGCAATGTGAGCCGCACGAGGTTCCGCACCAGCGGTTCCATCTGGACATCACGTTGCCTCCCGAGGAGGTGGGGCCCCGAACCGAGGCGGCATTGGCCGCCGGGGGCCGGATCGGGTGGGAGACCCGCACCTTCCGGGTACTCGAGGACCGTCAAGGGAATCGGGCGTGCCTGTGCTGGTCGGCGGGTCGCAACGAGGGTGATTGAGGACGATCAAGGTGGTTTCGTCACGGGCGGCTCGCTTCGCTCACGGCCCGGCTCAACCAGCGCCGGAAACCGCGGCTCAATCGGTCGTTTCGCGGCTGTAGCCCATCTCCCTCAGGTCGTCTGCCAACTGGTCGACCAACAATTCCTGATCCTCGATCAGGCCTGAGCGGCTGGCGCTGCGGGCCACCATGTTCGCCGAGACCGGGGCCGTCAGCAACTGCAGGCTGATGATCAGCAGGCACAGCCCGATGGCCCACCAGGTGCGCAGGCTCAGCGCCATCCCGACGGTGATGCTGATCAGGCCAAGCACCTGGGGCTTCGTGATGGCGTGCATCTTCGTCAGAACGTCTGGGAACCGGACCAGTGCGATGGCGGCGGCAAAGCACAGGAATGCGCCGACGAGCACGAACAGAGAGGCGAAGAAGTCGAAGTTCTCGTCGATCATGACTCACCGTCCGGGCGTTTAGTGGGGGGAAAGCGTCGTCTCGTCGCGTAGCGGTCGCTCAACATCCTCGCGATGGACACCGCGCTGGTGAATCCGAGCATCGAGAGCAGCACCAGAATCATCAGTTGCGTCGACAGGTCCGACCACACGGTCCAAAGGCCCACCACGGCCACGACGATGGCGACGATCAGATCGGCGGCGATGGACCGGTCGAGCTGGGACGGACCTGCGGCGATCCGGTTGACGCCGATCATCGCCGACGCGAACAGCAGGACGGCCGCGATGGACAGCACGATTTCGGTGGCGAGCGTCATGAGTCATCAACCTCCAATTCGGGGGGTTCGGCATCGACGGGGTGCATTCCGCGGGATCGCGCCTCCCGGTATTCGGCGATCTCCTGTTTCGATCCGAAGGCTGCCAGGACGCGGCCTTCCACATCGTGCGTCATGTCCTGGATCCGTTGCACCGGGTCAGGCCCGATCAGGTCGACCGCGTGCAGGTAGAGACGCCTCGGGTGCTTGACGACCTCGACGACGACCGTTCCGGGTACCAGCGAGATCAGCTCGGCGACCTGCACCTGGTAAAAATCGTTGTCACTATCGAGGTCGACCCTGATGATGCCCGCGTTCAGGTCCACCGGCCGCGCGAACGCCAACGACACCATCCGTACGGATGACACCACCAGGTCGTGCAGCAGATGCCACAGGAGCAGCGCGCAGCCGATCGGGTGGAACCGCCCCTCCCAGTTGATCGGGGGAAGAGGGAAGACCAGGCCGATGAGATAGGCCAGCAGAATCCCCGACGCGATGATCATCGGTGAGATGCCGCCCCACAGGATCACCCATATGGCGGTCATGCCCAGCACCGAGAGCGGGCGGAACCGGTACCGGATCGCCGAACGTGAAGCGTGCCTCATCGCAGTCCCTCCGGTAGTACGACTTCGACCAGCGAGCCGTCGAGAAGTGCCTCGGCGGCGGCGGTGGCGTATTCGTAGAGCGGTCCGGCGAAGACGGTCAACGCGAGACCGAACACGATGAGCCCGATCGTGGCGCCCACCTGCATCGGGGGCATGACGCGCGGGTCGTCGTCGTCGATCTCGTCCGGGTCCTCGTCGGCGGCGATCGCCTCCTGACGACGCTGCTCGGTGGGGGTCACGCCCCAGAAGGCCCGGTTCCACACCTTTGCCATGGCCATCAGCGTCAGCAGGCTCGTGACGATCCCGGCCGCCATCACCATCCAGGTCAGCGGCGTGCCGACCTCCGCGCCTGCCTCGAGCAGCCCCAGTTTGCCGATGAAGCCTGACAGGGGAGGGATGCCGCTCAGGTTCATCGCGGGTACGAAGAACAGGAAGGCCAGCAGGGGGGCCGTCTTGAGGAGCCCTCCCAGCCCGTCCAGCGACGACGTGCCACCGCGGCGTTCGATGAGGCCGGTCACGAGGAACAAGGTGGCCTGGATGGTGATGTGGTGGGCGGTGTAGAAGATGGTCGCGGCCAGGCCGGCCGGTGTGCTCAGGGCGATGCCGAAGATCATGTAGCCGATGTGGCTGATCAGCGTGAATGAGAGCATACGTTTGATCTCGACCTGGGCGATCGCGCCCAGGATGCCGATCAACATCGTCAGGCCCGCGGCCACGAGAAGCACCGTGTTGTGGCTGTCGTTGGGGAACAGCAGCGTTTCGGTACGGATGATCGCGTAGACGCCGACCTTCGTGAGCAGACCGGCGAACACCGCGGTCACCGGCGCCGGCGCCGTCGGATACGAGTCGGGCAGCCATGACGACAGCGGAAACACCGCGGCCTTGATGGCGAACGTAACCAGTAGCAGGCCTTCGAGGAGCAGCTGCACTGGCGAGGACAGGTCACGCAGCCGGACGGAGAGGTGGGCCAGGTTCACGGTGCCGGTGGCGGCGTAGATGGCTGAGATCGAAATGAGGAAGAGCGACGAACTGAGCAGCGACACGATCACGTAGGTCGTGCCTGCCCGCACCCGGTCGGCGGTGCCGCCCAGTGTCAGCAACACATAGGACGCGAAGAGCAGGATCTCGAACCCGACGAACAGGTTGAAGAGATCGCCTGCGAGGAACGCATTCGACACCCCGGCGATCAGCAGCAGGAAGGTGGGGTGGAAGATCGAGACCGGGGTCTCCCTGCGCACCTCGTCCTTGTCCTGACCGGTGGCAAAGACCAGGACCCCAAGAGCGACCACCGAGGCGACCAGCAGCATCAACGCGCTCAATCGGTCGGCCACCAGAGCGATCCCGAGCGGGGCTGGCCAGCCTCCCAGCCACAACGCCAGCGGTCCGTTCGTGTTCGTCCAGTACATCAGGATGCCGGCGACGATGACGATACCGCTCAGACAGACGGCCGAGATCATGCGCTGGACACGGGGCCTTCGGGTCGCCGAAAGAGCAACCGCGGCGCCGAAGATCGCCAGTAGAACTGGGACGGGAAGAAGGTTCGTCATTCGCTCACCGCATCCCGCCCGGTGTCGGAGAACGTGGTGTCCTCGTAGGACTCGGAGGCGAAGTCGGCCTCGGCGAGCTTGCGGATCCGGGCGTCTTCCACGTCGTCTGCCACTTCGTCATGGCCGTGCAACTGGAAGCTGCGGTAGGCGAGCGTCAGGACGAACGCGGCCACCGCCATGGTGATCACGATCGCCGTCAGAACCATCGCCTGCGGTAGCGGATCCGAGATGTCCGTCCCAGCCAGGTCGACGATGGGTGGGGTGCCGGGTTTGCCAGCAGCCACGAGGAACAGCATGTTGACGCCGTTGCTGGCCAGCAGCACACCCAGCAGGATGCGGGTGAGCGACCGCTCAAGCAGCAGATACACTCCGGCCGCCACGAGGATGCCCGCTGTGATCGCGAGGATCAGGTTCGCGCTCATGAGCGACCTCCGTACCCGGGCAGGGCCTTGGTCGAGTGTGGGATCGGCACCGGGGCGATGCGTTCCGACGCGTGCTGATCGATGCCGGAGCCGAGGCTTCTCACCACGTCGAGGATCATGCCGACGACCACCAGATAGACGCCGATGTCGAACACGGTCGATGACACGAAGTGCAGCTCACCCAGCAGCGGGATGTGGATGTCCCACACGTAGCTCTGGAGGATCGTCCCGCCGAGGAGCAACGGCGAGACGGCCGCCACCAGGGCCAGCAGCAGGCCACCTCCCATGAGGCGCCCGGCGTCGATCGGGGCGGCCTCGTCGAGTTCGTGCCTACCTGCGGCGAGGTAACGGATCATGAGCGCCGTACCCGCGACGAGGCCGCCTGCGAAGCCTCCGCCCGGCCAGTTGTGGCCGGCGAGTAGCAGGTAGACCGAAGTCACGATCATCACCCCGAATAGGATCCGGGTGACGACCTCGAAGACGATGGAGCGGACCATCGGCGAGAGGGTCTGCCCCGCACGGAGCCACACCCCGGGGGAGTTGTCGGCCTGAGGTTCGTCTGGGCGATGCTCGAACACCTCTTTCGTGGTCGACACTTTGCTGACGCGTGAACGCAGGAAGATCAGCGACGCGACACCGGTTGCGGCGATGACCAGCACCGAGATCTCGCCGAGGGTGTCCCAGGCACGCGTGTCCACGAGGGCCACGTTGACGATGTTCTTGCCGTAACCGAATGCGTAGGCCCACTCGTACCAGTCCTTCGAGACCGGCTCGGCGACCCGGGCGCCGGAGGCGACCAGGGAAATCAATGTGACGGTGGCCCCGGTGAGGCCCGCGAGTAGGATGCGCCACCAGCGCGTCGAGCTGAGCGGCCGGTTGGTGAAGTAGCGCGGCAGTTTCCGCACGACGAGGATGAACACGATCAGTGTGACCGTCTCGACGAGCACCTGTGTCAGAGCGAGATCAGGGGCGCCGCCCATCGTGAACAGCATCGCAAGGCCGTAGCCGGTGACGCCGACGAGGAGCACGGCTCGGATGCGGCCGCGGGAGGCTGCCGCCAGCACCGCGGCGCTGGCGATCACTATGGCCACCAGCAGCTGGGGCCAGGCGTCGAAGACCCGCAGGGCTGGCCAGGTGCGGATCTGCAGCATCGCGAAGAGCGAGAACGACACCATCGTCATCAGGATGATGCCGAGGTAGATCGACAGTGAACCGCGTTGGACCCGTGCGGTCACCTCGACGGCGATCCGGTCGATCCCGTGCAACGAACGGTGGTAGCTCTCCTCGGCGGTGGTGACCTTGGGGAAGGTGGCCTGGATCGCGGCGATCCGGCTGCGGAAGATGAACAGGACGATGCCGGTGCCAAGCGCCAGGGCCGACATGACCAGCGGCCAGGTGAACCCGTGCCACAGCGCCAGGCCGTGGCTCTCGTGCCCCGTCGGCAGGGTGTCTGCATAGGGTTCGAGCATCGATGTGAGAATCGGCCCGCAGAAGCCGAGCACCAGGCTGAGCGCGCCAAGTGACATGGGAACCGCGGCCATCCCCCAGGATGGTCGGTGCCAGCTGAGTGCGGGTGCCCCGTCCTTTGACGCGAAGGCGCCCCACCACCAGCGCAGCGAATAGGCGACGGTGAGCGCGGCGCCGAAGGTGAGTGCCACCGCGAAGGCGACAGCGGCCAGCGGCGTGAGGTCGGGCAGCTCGCCCTCGACCATGTAGACGATCGATTCGAAGGCGGCTTCCTTCGTGACGAATCCGACCAGTGGCGGCATTCCGGCCATCGAGAGCGCGGCCAGCCCGCCCAGTGCCGCCAACCAGGGCACCCGGTAGCCGACCCCGTTGAGCTCACGGATGTCACGCGTGCCGGCGGAATGGTCGATCAGGCCGACACACATGAAGAGCGTCGACTTGAACAGGGCGTGTGCGATCACAGTGGCCAGCCCGGCCAGGGCGGCCGCTTTGGTCCCTACCCCGAGCAGCAGGACCATGAAACCGAGCTGCGAGACGGTGCCGTAGGCGAGCAGGAGCTTCAGGTCGGTCTGTCTGAGGGCGCGCCACCCTCCCAGGACCATCGTGATGGTGCCGAGGATGAGCACCGTCGGGCGCCAGAACGGCACCTCGGCGAACACCGGTGCCAGCACCGCCACCAGGTAGACACCGGCTTTGACCATCGCCGCGGCGTGCAGATAGGCGGAGATGGGGGTGGGGGCTGCCATCGCTCCCGGCAGCCAGAAGTGGAATGGGACCAGCGCGGATTTGCTCAGGGCTCCGACGAGCATCAACATCGCGCCGACCCCTGCAAGGGTCCCAGTCGGGGGGTTGGCGACGATCGCCTCAAGCGACAGGGTCCCCGAGCTGTGGTGAACCGCGACGATGCCGAGCAGCATCGCGAGCCCGCCGGTCGTCGTCACGATGAGGGCCGTCTGCGCGGCGCCGCGGTTCGCGCGCCTGGTCGGGTCGTGGCCGATGAGCAGGAAGGAGAAGACGGTCGTCAGCTCCCAGAAGACGTACACCATGATCAGGTCGTCGGCGGTGACCAGGCCGAGCATGGTGCCCGCGAAGATCGTCAGGATCGCAGCCGAGCGCCCGGATTCCAGGCCCTCGAAGTACCAGCGGCTGTAGAGCAGGACCAGGAACCCGATCCAGGTGACGATCATCGCCAGCACCCATTGGACGAGGCCCATTCGCAGCGTGAGCGTCACGTCCAACATCGGTATCCAGTTGCCCCCCTCCACGTGGACCGCTCCGCTCAACACCGCAGGCGCCTGCGTCACGAGCCAGACCCCGGCCGCGAGTGGGCCGAGCGACAGGACGTAGAAGACCTTTGAACCCAGTCTCTTGACCAGGATGGGGGTGAGCGCGCCGAGAACCACGTGGGCGGCGATCAAGGCATAGAGCACGCCAGTGGTCCCTTCATGGTGGGGTACGTGGTGGCAAATTTAGTTTAACGGATCAAACGAGTTGCCGGGATCAGGTGTTCAGCCGTTGTCTGAGCCAGGCCAACTCTTCGGAATGCTCTGCAATTTCGCCGGGGGTTTCGAGGATCGTGGCGGTGTCGGCGTCGCGCACGACCGAGAGCAGAAGCTCCGGGTCGATCGTCCCCGTCGTCAGCCCGGCGTGCCGGTCGGCGCCGCTGCCAGGTTCGTCGCGGGAATTGTTGCAGTGGACGACGTCGACGCGACCCGTGGTCGCCCTAACCTTCCCCACAAGACCATCGAGGTCGAGGCCCGCCGCGTGGGCGTGGCAGGTGTCCAGGCAGAACCCGACCCGGTCGAAGTTGGCCGATCCGGAAAGTGCCGCCCAGAGCCGCTCGATCGATTCCAGCGTCCTCGCCATGGCGTTCTGTCCGCCCGCGGTGTTCTCGATGAAGATCGGCACCTCCAGGTTTAGTCCGTCGACGCATTTTCGCCAGTTCTCGAAACCGACCCCCGGGTCGTCATTGGCGGTCACATGCCCCCCGTGTACCACCACGCCGATCGCACCTATCGCCGCAGCCTCGGTGATCGTCTGCTGCAGCAGCTTGCGGGAGGGGATCCGGATCCGGTTGTTGGTCGAGGCGACGTTCAGAACGTAGGGGGAGTGCACGACCAGGCCGACGCCGTCCTCCTGCGCGGCCGCCTTCAGCGTGGCGGCGCCGTCGGCAAACGGGGTGACCGGTTTCTTCCAACTCTGCGGGTCGCCGACGAAGACCTGCACCAGGTCCGCGCCCATGCCTGCCGCGTCGCTGAGCGGGGAGGTGGAGGAGACGTGGGCGCCCAGTGCGATGCTCATGGCGACACCCTATCGACGGTTGGACGCGACGGTCACTCGAAAGCGGTCACTCGAAGAGGACCTGATTGTTGAAGACCCACTGGCTGCCAGAGGTGAAGTGACCGTCGCTGAACGAGATGACCGTGGTCATGAGATAGGAGCGGCAGGCCCCCCGTCCGGTGGCGGACGTGTCGCAGATGGTCTTCCACTGCCGTCCCTCGGCGCTGGTCCACGTCGTCGTCCCGCCGACCACACCGTAGGCGCCGAGGGGATTGTGCTTCCAGATCGGCCTGGGTGACCAGCGGTAGGTGAGGGAGTTGAAGGCCCAACCGTCGGTGCGCTTGTAGGAACCGGCGGGGGTGCGCGTGATAACCGTGGCCCAGATCTCGGTGCGGCACCGGGCGGTGGAGGAGTAGTTCTCGCAGGTGGTGCGCCACTGGCGACCGTTGACCGTCCGTGTCCCCGGGACGGTGTAGACCTCCATCATCGGTCGTATCAGTTTGGCGGCCGCGATGGCGGACTCGTCATGCTCGGCGACCAGGAACCCGACGGTTCCGGGGGTGAGTTGCCACCACAGGAGGACGGGGGAGGCGTCTGCGCACCAGTAGGCGCCGGAGCCCAAAGACGGCACCGCCTGTTTGGGCATCTGGTACATGTAGCCCTCGGGGAAGCAGTTGCCGGTCACCGGCGGTAGCGTTCCAGCGTTGGTGGACACTCCGACGATCCGCTCACGCCCGCCGCCATCGACCGGCCCGCTGTAGACACACCTGGTGGGGGTGGCGTCCAGAGTGTCGGTCGGGCCCAGATGAGGGGCGATCGCCCGGTTCATGGCTGCGACGGTGGGGCAGGAGATCCGCAGCACCGGAGCCACTTCGTCCGCCACCGCGGTGACGGCACCGCCCGTAGCGAGAAGCGCGGCGGCTGCCAGGACCGTAAAGGACCGCTTCGAATGCTTCATCGCAACTCCTGAGACGTGAGAGTTCTGCTGATCCTGGGGACTCTACGGCGCACCGGGGTGGCAGGCCATGGTTCGGCCAGATCGGTCGACGGGACACGCCGACGGCTGCCCCGGACCGCTCATGTGGGGCATCCGAACGCGTTAGCGTAAGGGGGAAAGACTCCGATCGAGTGAGCGAGGAACCGGGAAAATGGCCTATTCAGACGGATACGAGTACCACATCCATCTCTCGCGTGGCGACATCGGTCGCTACGTGTTCCTACCAGGCGATCCGGGCCGCTGCGAGACGATCGCACAGCACTTCGACAACCCTCGTTTCGTGGCCTCGCATCGCGAGCACACCACCTGGGCGGGCGAACTGGACGGGGAACCGGTGGCCGTCACGTCGACGGGGATGGGAGGCCCGAGCACCGCGATCGCCGTCGAAGAATTGATCCACGTCGGAGCCGACACCTTCATGCGGGTCGGCACCTCCGGCGCGATGCAGCCCCAGACGCTGCCCGGCGACGTGGCCGTCATCAACTCGGCCATCCGTGACGAGGGCACCGGCCTGCACTACCTGCCGATGGAGTTCCCCGCGGTCGCGAACCTGGAACTGGTCAATGGACTCGTCGACGCGGCTGTCGACATGGGCAGGCGCTACCACGTGGGCGTCTCACAGTCGAAGGACTCTTTTTACGGTCAGCACGATCCCGACTCCATGCCGGTCGGGCCGAGGCTGCGTGAACGTTGGGACGCCTGGGTCAAGGGAGGCTGCCTCGTATCGGAGATGGAATGCGCCACGCTGTTCCTGGTCGCCTCCGTCAGGCATGTTCGGGCAGGCGGGATCATGATGATCATGGGGCACCACGACTTCGCGCCTATGACGGATGCGGAGAAGGATGCCTCGAAGGTCGAAAACGTGATCCCGGTGGCGATCGAGGGCATGCGCCGCGTCATCGCGGCCGATCGCAGACGAGGCTGAGCCCGGGACGGAATCCGGCCGCGGCCCCTGGAGCCTCGATGTTTGGTGGGAGTGGGCGTTGTCTGGGGTCTTGCGCTCGGGTTCTTCGCCTTAGGATCGTGTTGTTTGTTCAGGGATGAACCAACATCGCGATGTTAGGTGGGAGTGGGCGTTGTCTACGCGCGAGGAGGTTCAACCGGCGGTTGCCGCCCCACGCTAGCGACCAACGACATCATCGACGACCAGAGCATCGTCGCGGCCCAGCCGCCACTGCCGACCGATCTTCAGCTCGCCTGCCAGGTACTCGTCATGCGTGACGATCAGCAGCGCCCCACGGAAGTCATCGAGCGACTCGACCAGTTGCTCGACCGAGGTCATGTCGAGGTTATTGGTCGGCTCGTCCAGCACCAGGAGGCGGGGCGCGGGGTCGGCGAACAGGACCCGAGCCAGGGCGAGCCGGAAGCGTTCCCCACCCGACATGGTGGCTGGCGGCTGGTCGGCCCGCACCGCGCGGATCAGGAAGCGTGCGAGTAGGGCCCTGGCGTCGTGAGGCGTGCGGTGTGGCGCCGAGTCTCTGACGGCGTCAATGGCGCTTTCGAAGCGATCTAGGTCGTCGAGGCGCTGGGCCAGGTAGCCGACTGGGACGGTTGGCGGTAAGTCGATCTGCACGCCGTCCAGAAGTTCCCGCCGCCAGGGTTCATCGCCCCGCGCGCCGAGCAGCGTCGCCAGCAACGTCGACTTCCCGGTTCCATTGTCACCGGTCAACCGGATCCGTTCCGGCCCGGCCATCTCGAGCAGCGCGTCTCCGACTCGGAGCCGCAGCACCTCTTTGCCGTTGGGGATTGCTGTCTCTGGCAGCGTGATTCGGATGGTGTCTGGTGGTCGCGCCGCGGCGTCGGCTTCCGTCCTGGCCTGACCCGCCTCCGCGAGGGCAGTGTCATGCAGCGTCGACTTGGCCCCCGCCTTCTTCTCGGAGCGATTCTTGTAGAAGTCGACGGCCCCGCCCGTCACGTTGCCGAGGGCGCGTTCCTTCCTGGCCGAGCGGTCGCGCTGCGCCTGCCGTTGCAGCTCGGCCTGCGCCTGTCGTCGAGCACGGGCGAGGTCGGCGTCGGCCTCTCGCAGCCGGCGTTCGGCGGTAGCCTGACGCTCTTCTCGGTGCTCGTGGTACTGGCTGAAAGTGCCGCCGAAGCTGACGACTCCGCGCGGGTCGAGGTCGACCAGGGCGTCGACCCGTTCCAGCAGGTCGCGGTCATGCGACACGACGATCAGGGCCCCGTCCCATGTTTCCAGGGCGTCGCGGAGCCACCCTCTGGTTCGGGTGTCGAGATTGTTGGTCGGCTCGTCGAGCAGGGTGACGTCGGCGCGGGCCAGCCGTGCCCCGGCGAGCGCGATCCGGGTCGCCTCGCCACCCGAGAGCGTCGATGAGTCACGGTCGAGGAAGTCGACATCGGCGGCCAGGCCGAGGGCGTTGAGGTCGGCGATGGAGCGGGCCTCGATGTCCCAGTCGTCGCCGACGGCGTCGAAGTGGGCTTGGTCGACCGAGCCTGCCTCGATCGCTCGCAGCGCCGCACGGGCCGCCGAGATGCCGAGCAGGTCGGCGACCGATCCCGCCCGCGACAGGCGTTGGGGGACGACGTGCACGGAGCCGGCCACGCGCACCGCCCCTGAGGTCGGGGTCAGTTCGCCGGCGATGAGACGCAGCAGCGTGGTCTTGCCGGAGCCGTTGGGGCCGATCAGGCCGGTCAGTCCAGCGGGGAAGGTGGCGTGCACGTCGCTCAGGATGACGGTGCCGTCGGGCAGGTGGAACGAGGCGCCGTCGATGGTGACGGCAGGTGAATGAGCCATGAGGAGTCCTGGTGGTCGCTGGGATGCGGTCTTTGGGGACGGCACGCCACAGACGGTGCGTGCCAGGCTCAGTCAGTCACTCGGGCTCCTCGGTAGGGGTCGGGCCAGTCTATGCGGCGATGGGACGAAGCCGAAACGAGTCGTCCGGCAGGGCTGGGCGGGGGCTTGAGCACTATCCGGGGTTCGACGCGGATATGAACGATAAAACAGCTCCATTTGGGCATCGAACCCGGAATAGTGCTCAACGCCCGACCCTCACCGCACCCACTCCTTCGTCCCGTCCACGGGAAGGTGGCTAGGGCAAGTAGCCTTGGCGTCACCAGCGGCCCGAGGAGTCCACTTGTCCGAGCACATCATCACCCGGCTCCGGTCGGTCATCGCCGAATACGGATCCCGCCCCGCGACCCGCATCCGTCGGGACGACTCCTGGGAAATCCGCAGCTACGCAGAGTTCGGGGCCCGCATCGATCAGGTGGCCCAAGGGCTGATCGACCTCGGAGTCGAGGAAGGTGGCCGCATCGGAATCTTCCTGGGCAACCAGCCGACATGGTCGGAGATCGACTTCGGCGCCTGCACGGTGCGTGCCATTCCCGTCCCGCTGTACGCCACGTCGACGCCGGAGCAGATCGCCCACATCGCGGCCGATTCCGGGCTGACGGTGATGTTCGTCGGTAATCAGAGCGAGGCGGAGCGTGTGTTGGAGGTCGCCCCCGACCTGCCCGCCCTTGAGCGGATCGTCATCGTCCATCCTTACGAAGGGCTGCCTGACGACCTGGTTTCCTACGAGGACTTCCTCAAGGCCCCAGACGAGGCGGCGATCGCGGACCGGCTCTCACGCGCCGACGGCGACGACCTCGCCTCGATCATCTACACCTCCGGCACCACCGGCGCCCCGAAAGGGGTGATGATCCAGCACAAGGGACTCGTCGCGCAGTCGGACGCCCTGGACGAGTTCTTCACCCTCAGCCCAGATGACCATTCGCTCTGCTTCCTCCCTCTTTCCCACGCGCTCGAACGCGCCTGGACGGTGGTCGTCCTGCTGCACGGTTGCATGAACACCTACGTCGAGAACGCCCGCACCGTGGCGGAACAGATGGTGCTGGCACAGCCGACCATGATGGTGTCCGTTCCGAAACTGTACGAGACGGTATACACGACGGCGCACGCCAAGGTGCTGCGTTCAGCAGCGAAGCGCGCAATCTTTGCCTGGGCCCTTCGCGTCGGACGACACAACCAGTACGCGAACCGCGCAGGCCGTCAGCCGAGCTTGGGTTTGCGTGCCCAACTCAGGCTCGCAGACAAACTCGTGTTGAAGGCGGTGCGTGATGCCCTCGGCGGCCCGAAGACGGTGTTGGCCTGCGGCGGGGCACCCCTCCGCGTGGAGATCGAGGAGTTCTTCTCTTCCGTTGGCTTGCCGATCATGCAGGGCTACGGCCTGACGGAGGCGTCGCCGCTCGTGTCGTTCAACGCGCCGTCCGACTTCAAGGAAGCCACCGTCGGTAAGGTACTGGCTGGTGGTGAGCTGCGGATCGCGGAACTCGGCGAGATCCTCTATCGGGGCCCCAACGTCATGCTCGGCTACTGGCACGACGAAGAAGCTACTGCTGAGGCGATCGATGAGGACGGCTGGCTGCGCACCGGTGACGTGGGCTATATCGACACCGATGGTTTCCTGACCATCACCGACCGATTGAAGGACATCATCGTCACCCTGGGCGGGAAGAACGTCGCCCCGCAGCCGATCGAGGGCCTGATTCTGGCCGACCCGCTGTTCGAACACGCCGTCCTTCTCGGGGACAATCGCCCCTTCGTGACGTTGCTGGTCAAGCCCTCCCTGCCGCACGTCGAGGCGTTGGCGAAGGCGGGGCAGTGGCAGGGAGAGTTGCAGGACTGGTTGGCCTCAAACGAACTGCTCGACGAGCTGCGCAGGCGTGTCGAGGAACTGACGGCCAAGCTGCCGACCCAGGAACGACCGAAGGAGACCAGCGTCATCGGTGAGGAGTTCACGATGGACAACGGGCTTCTGACGCCCACGTTGAAGGTCCGGCGCCGGGAGGTTGAGGCACGGTTCAAGTCGATGGTCGACGACATGTACGCCCGGCTGAAAGAACGCCACGGCGGCGGCGCGAACTGAGCCGTGGCTAAGACGCGACGAGCCTGGTGGACGACCTGGCCAGGGTCGCTGGCCATGGGGATGGCTGCATTCCTGCTCGGGGCGGCAGGCCTGGCGACGGGGTTGTTGTACGTGGTCATCCCGCCCGCCGACAGTGCAGGCATCGACTTCGAGGTGCAGGCCCAGCCGGTCTGGCGCGTCGTGGTCGCCCTGGCACAGACGTTGGCGGGCTGCCTGCTGCCCGCCCTGACGGGGTACTGGGCGCGCAGGCGGTGGGCGGGCTACGTGTTGCTCGGGCTGGGGCTGAGTCTCGGGCTCGGCATCGTCGGGCTGGTCCAACTCGGCATCCTCTGAAGTCGCCCGCCCGGTGGCTGAGCCGCGTCGTGCCGCCCTTCGGTGAGGCTCGACCGGCAGGTGGTCGGCTTTCGGCGCCGCGGGCTTGGCACTGGGCCCGCGAACGGCCACGATTGGCACATGGGTTTGATGGACTTTCTGGGGAAGCGGTCGGAAGGGGGCCTGAGCGTCGACGAGACGCTGATGGCGCTCAGCAAGGGGGCCGTCCTGATCGACGTGCGCACCCCCGCCGAGTACGAGGCCGGGCATGCGCCAGGGGCCCGGCCGGTGGACCCCAAGGAACTGCGGGCGAACGCGCTGGACGCGATCCACGGCGACAGCCCCCTCGCCGACCGCGACGCTGCGGTGGTGGTCATCTGCGACAACGGGCTGAGGTCGTCGCTGGTGGCGACCCAGCTCCGCGAGCAGGGGCTTCTGGCTGAATCGGTGGCCGGTGGGCTCAGGGCTTGGGCCAAGGATGGCAACCCCGTGATCCCAGGTCCGTACCGGGGCAGGCGATGAAGCAGTTTCTCGGGGGATTCGCGGCAGGTTCCGTGGCCGCCTGGGCGGGGTCCGTGGGCTATCACTACCTGAAGGGGCATTTCCTCATCAACCGGCACGTCGATGCGTATCGCGAGCACTGGGAATCGAGGCTGGGTGACGCAAAGGACGGCGTGTTGCACTACGTCGCGTTGGGCGACTCGGCGGCGCAAGGGGTAGGCGCATCCCACGTGGGTGCCAGTTACGTCGCCATTTTGGGTGAGCGGCTCGCAGAGGCGACCGGCAATCACGTCGCAATCACAAACCTCTCCGTCTCGGGGGCGGTTTCGGGAGACGTGGTGGCTCGGCAGTTGCCGCTGCTCGCAGACCTGAGTTTCACACCAGACGTCGTGACCCTCGACATCGGCGGCAACGACGTCATCTTCGCCGCCGACAACACCGTCGATTCCTTCGCGCACAGCTTCGAAAAGATCCTGGCAGCCCTCCCGCCAGGAAGTTTCGTCGGCGATGTCCCCTGGTTCCTGATCCCCGGCCTGGCCAAGCGGTCAAAGGCCATGGCGCGGCGGGCCATCGAACTGATCGACCGGTACGGCCACCACCTGGTGCCGATCTACCAGTCGATGCGCGACACGGGCTACCTGCGGTACTACACCAACACGGCCGGAGACTGGTTCCACCCCAACGACAAGGGCTACCTGGCCTGGGCGGACCTCTTCTGGGCGGAGCTGGAGCGTTCGGGCAAAGTGGGTGATCTCAGGGAGTCGTGCTGATTTCGCCCAGTCGAACCGCTCACGGTAGAGTTGCCCGACGACCGACCTCATGGCCGGTCACGCCCTCCTGCCGCGGGAACGACCCGTGGCCGTTAGTCCGAAGGAGGTGGGGCTGAAGTATGCGTAAGTACGAAGTCATGGTTCTCATCGATTCCGATGTTGATGAGCGTCAGGCGCCCGCACTCGTTGACAAGCATCTCGAGGTCATCACCAAAGATGGCGGCACCATCGACAACATCGACATCTGGGGACGTCGTCGCCTTGCGTACGACATCAACAAGAAGTCCGAAGCGATCTACGCCGTCCTGCAGGTGACCGCGGAGCCCGCGACCGTTTCCGAGATGGACCGACTCATGTCCATCGACGAGAAGGTTGTGCGCACCAAGGTTCTCCGTCGCGAAGACTGAGTTCGTTATCCACAACTTCGGGAAAACCTGCAATAACTGTCAGTTGGTTGACAGAGAGTTACAGGTAACCCGGTAGTGGGCCGTCGGCCCACCCAAGTCCGGTCAATCGGAAGGCATAGAAAACATGGCAGGCGAGACACCCATCACGCTCATCGGCAATCTGACCGCCGATCCTGAGCTTCGCTTCACACCCAATGGGGCCGCTGTGGCGAACTTCACGGTCGCCTCCACCCCACGCACGTTCGATCGTCAGACGAACGAGTGGAAGGACGGCGACGCCATGTTTCTCAACTGCTCGGTCTGGCGTCAGTACGCCGAGAACGTGGCCGAATCCCTCAGCAAGGGTTCAAGGGTCATCGTCTCCGGCCGTCTGAAGTCACGCAGCTACGAAACCCGCGAGGGTGAGAAGCGCACCGTGTTTGAGGTCGATGTCGACGAGATCGGTCCCGCCCTGCGATACGCAACCGCAAAGGTCACCCGCACCACGGGTGGCGGCGGCGGTGGCGGCTCGTGGCAGGGCAATCAGGGCGGCCAGGGGGGCGGCAACCAGTCGCAGCCCCAGCAGGCTGACCCCTGGGCAAGCTCTGGCTCCACCGGAGGCAACCGCGGCGGCAACGACCCGTGGGCCCAGTCTCAGCCCGAAGAACCCCCGTTCTGATCCACCCGCTTATCTAGCCCCTCGGGGCTAGCTGGCACATTCCGTCGCAAGACGGGCTTTAGGGCATGACAGCCCATCCGAGAAGGAGAGCACCACAATGGCCGGTCCACAGCGCAAGCCTGTGAACAAGAAGAAGATCATGCCGGTGAAGACGACCCGCGTCGCCAACATCGACTACAAGGACACCAACACGCTCAAGAAGTTCATCTCCGAGCGTGGCAAGATTCGCGCCCGCCGCGTCACTGGCCTTTCGGTCCAGGACCAGCGCAAGGTCGCCATCGCCGTCAAGAACGCGCGCGAGGTTGCCCTGCTGCCCTACGCGTCGACCGCTCGCTGACCTGGAAGGGGAATTCGACTATGAAGCTCATCCTGACTGGAACAGTTGACAAGCTCGGCATCGCCGGCGACATCGTCGAGGTGAAGGACGGCTACGGCCGCAACTACCTCCTGCCCCAGGGCAAGGCGATCCGCTGGACCCGCGGAAACGAGAAGCAGATCGAGGGCATCAAGCGCGCCCGGGACGCCCGCGAGATCCGTGGCGTGGAACACGCGCAGGAGATCCGTGCGCAACTCGAAGGCCTAAACGTCCGCGTCGCTGTCCGTGCGTCCGAGCAGGGTCACCTGTTCGGCTCCGTCACGGCAAACGACCTCGCGGTCGCCGTGAAGAAGGCCGGGGGCCCGGCCGTCGACAAGCGCTCGGTTTCGTTCGCGAAGCCGGTCAAGTCTGTCGGCAACCACATCGCCAACATCAAGTTGCACGGTGCGGTCACGGCCCATGTGCCGTTCGAGGTCACCGCTCAGTGATCTGAGAAACCACTCGAACAGGGTCCCGGCTCCGGCCGGGACCCTGCTTCTGTTCCGGGGGCTGGCGGCCCGCCCGTCGCAGACAATGACCCTGTCCCGACCCTGGTGCTCCACCTACCGGGCACACTGGGACACATGACTTCCGAGACCACCAGACGCCGGACCCTCCTCAAGGGAATCTCTAGCCGGGCGTGGGAGCACCCCGCCGACCGCGGCGCGCTCGTCGCGCTCCGCAAGTTGCAGGGGTTCGACACGATTCTGCGGAAGTTCTCCGCGTTCATGAGCGAGCGGGCGATCAGGATGCACCTGCTCGGCTCGGCAGTGCGCGTCAGCGAGCGGCAGTTCCCACGGATGAACCAGTTGTATGCCGAGGCGGCAACCGTGCTGGACGTGCAGGAACTGCCGGAACTGTACGTCGTGGCTTCACCGGTCTTCAACGCGATGACCATCGGTATCGACAAGCCGAAGATCGTCGTCAACTCGGCCCTCGTCGACCTGCTCGATGACGACGAGTTGCGTTTCGTGCTGGGGCACGAGCTGGGTCATGCCCTCAGCGGGCATGCGTTGTACCGCACGCTCTTGCAGTACATTCTGACGTTCGGGATGACGCTGGCCAGCGTCCCGTTCGGCGGCATCGGCCTGATCGCGCTGCGCTCCGCGTTGAGCGAATGGTCCCGAAAGTCAGAGCTGTCGTCCGACCGCGCGGGCCTCCTGGCGACCCAGGACGTGCAGGCCGCGATCAGGGTGAACATGAAGCTTGCATCCGGTGGCCACCTCGCCGATCTCGACCAGACGGAGTTCCTATCGCAGGCCCACGACTACCAGGACACCGAGGATCTGCGGGACTCCATCGCGAAGTTGATCCTTGTCGACGCGTCGACGCATCCGATGAACGTGGTGCGGGCCAGTGAGATCCGCAAGTGGGTCGACTCGGGCGCCTACGCCAGAATCCTGAGTGGGGAGTACCCCAGGCGTGACGGCGACAGGGACGCCAAGATCTCAGAGGAGGCGAGCGCGGCGGCAGACGCCTATGCGACCGAGTTCAAGGAGAGCGAGGATGCGCTCGCCAAGCTGGCCCGAGACCTCGGCGACGGCATCAGCGACCTCGGGAAGTGGGTCTCAGCCAAGGTCCGCGGCGACTGACGGTTTGCCGGTCGGCTCGCCGGGTAGTGTCGAGACATGACTGGAATCCTGATTTTCGGTGGCCACGGGAAGGTGGCGCTCCTGGCGGAGCCCATGCTTGTCGATGCGGGCAACAACGTTGAGGCGGTGGTGCGTAATCCCGATCACGTCGCTGAGGTTGAGGCGACCGGGGCGCGGGCCGTCGTGGCGAACCTCGAAGTGATGGGTCAGGAGGAGGTCGATCAGTTGGTCGAGGGCCATGAAGTGGTCATCTGGTCGGCCGGTGCGGGCGGGGGTGCCGCGTCCCGGACCAAGGCCGTCGATGAAGAGGCCGCGCTGCGTGTGCTCGGCGCCGTCGGGAAGGCGGGGGCCAGGTTCATCATGGTCTCCTACTTCGGCGCATCGCTCGACCACGGGGTGCCGGAGGAAGACCCGTTCTTCGCCTATGCGGAAGCCAAGGCGCACGTCGACGACGCGATCAGACGAAGTGACACCAACTGGGTGATCCTCGCTCCCTCGGCGCTGACCCTCGAACCGGAAAGTGGTGTGGAGATCGGCGCCGATGTGTCGAGGGAGGTCTCCCGTGCGACGGTCGCCCGAGTGATCGCTGAGGTGGTTGCGCGGCCGGGCCTGTCTGGGGTGACGATCAGCTTCAACGAGGGCTCGACGGCGCCTGGTGTGGCGCTCGACGGCATCTAGGCGCCTTCGGGTGGCTGGTACCAAACCATCCAACGGCTGAGGTCCACCGGATCGGTCGATCACGCGCCCCATTCTGGGCATCCACAGGTGCTGTGGTCGCGTCTGGCCTTGAGCACTATTCCGGGTTCGATCCTAATTGGAACGTGAAAACAGGTCGTTTCCGCGAACGAGTCCGGGATAGTGCTCAACGTCCCAAGACTCCCACCGAGCGGTGCGGGTCGGGCAGCGAGGTCGACGGCGCCGTCGACGCGGTGTGGTCAGGGGGCGGCGTCACCAGCGTTGTGCGCTGGTTACCAGCGGTATTCCTGCTTACCTGCGGTCTTCCTCTGGTGACGGAGTATTGCGCTGGTGTCGCGGATATTTCGCTGGTGACGGGGCGTTGCGTTGGTCTCGGCGGCGTTGCGGTGGTGACGGGGGCGTTGCGGTGGTGACGCGCGCCTTTCGCCGGCGACGGGGACCTGGCCCCCAGCTACCTCGCGTCGAGCCGGGCGATCAGCCTGACGCCTGCCGTCTGCCGATAGGACAACTCGACCAGTTCGGCGACCTCGCCCCAGTCGGTATCCCCGTCGATGTGGAGGCTGATCCAGCCATAGGGTCCGATATAGCCCGGGATGTGGACGCGGGGGTCCTCAAGCAGCGCGAGGCGTTCATCTTCCGGGAGCAGCACGCTCACCGTCCGCGGGTTTGGCACCCAGCGTCCATCGACCTTGTTGCTCATCCCGAAGTATGCGAACACCTTGCGCGTGTAGAACGCAGGGTGCCCGACGACGAGTTTCTCGGCCGCGCCCGGCAAGTCGAGGCAGATGCTGCGCAAGCGGACCAGATCGGGGTCCAGAGGGTCGAAACGGGACGGTTCGCTCATGGGGCATCCTTTCACGATCGGCGCCACCCGATCGCTACCCTGAGGGGATGCGCAACTTCACCGTCGACCTCAACCCGCACCGCAGCGTCACCCTCGAGGCCACCGTCTTCGATCGGCCGCTCGACTCAGAGCAGCCCACCCCGCTCGAACACCCCAGGCCAGCCGTGATCATCTGCCCCGGCGGCGGGTATGAGTTCCTCTCACAGCGGGAGTCGGACCCCGTCGTTGCGAGCTTCCTGGCGGCCGGTTTCAACACGTATCTGTTGCGCTACTCGATCGGTGAGCATGCCCTCGGCCCGAACCCGGCGGTCGACGCGGCGCGGGCAGTGCGGTGGGTCCGGGCACACGCTGACGAGCATGGGGTCGACCCGACCCGGGTGGCGCTGCTCGGCTTCTCGGCAGGCGGGCACGTCGCGGGCATGCTCGGTACCCACTGGGACGACGCGGACCTCGTGGCCGCAGAGCGGGCCGAGTACGAGGCGCTCGTCGCGGAGGGGGTCGCAGCCAACTCAGGCCTGCTCGACTTCGACTCCCGACCCGACGCCATCGTCGCCTGCTACGCGGTGTTCAGCATGGACTGGGTGGACCGTCGCAGCAGGCCCGGGCTCACCTTCGGCGACTGCATCGAAGCGGTCTCCCAGGCGACCCCGCCGACCTTCCTATGGACGACCAACGAGGACGCGACCGTCCCGCCGACCCAGTCACTCCGATTTGCCACCGCGCTCGCCAGGGAAGGCGTCGAGTTCGAGTACCACCACTTCGATCGCGGCGCCCACGGGCTGTCGACGGCGACGCCGCTGGCCAACGCCGACCGGGCTGCGCTCCCGGAAAACGCACACGCCTGGCTCGCCTTGTGTCTCGCCTGGCTCCGGGCGACCTGGGTGTCGAGGTGAGCGCCCGCTTCCTGACGTCCTGGCCGTGCCAGGACGCCTGCGGGACCATCACCACGGACGAACGCGTGGAGGGTGCGCCGGTCTACCGTTGCCCCGGTTGCGACACCTCATGGATCGAACTCGACGAACGAACGGCGTCGTCAGCACTCGATGAAGGCGACGGCGAGCCCGCCGGTTGACGTCTCCTTGTACTTGCTCAGCATGTCGCGGCCCGTGTCGCGCATCGTCCTGATCGCCTGGTCGAGAGTGACGCGGTGCGTGCCATCGCCGCAGAGCGCCAACTGGGCCGCGTTGATCGCTTTGACGGCTGCCATCGCGTTGCGCTCGATGCACGGCACCTGCACGAGGCCGCCGATGGGGTCGCAGGTTAGGCCGAGGTTGTGTTCGAGGCCGATCTCGGCGGCGTTCTCCACCTGACCGGGGGTGCCGCCCAACACCTGCGCCAGTCCGGCCGCCGCCATCGCGCAAGCCGAGCCGACCTCGCCCTGGCAGCCGACCTCGGCCCCGGAGATCGAGGCGTTCTGCTTCAGCAGCACGCCGACGGCGGTGGCGGCGAGCAGGAAGTCCACGACATCGTCGTCGCCCGGGTCCTCGGCGAAGTCCATGTAGTAGTGCAGGACGGCCGGTATCACCCCGGCGGCACCGTTGGTCGGGGCCGTGACGACCCGGCCGCCTCCTGCGTTCTCCTCGTTGACCGCAAGCGCGTACAGGTTGACCCATTCCATCGCCGAGAACGTGATCGTGATCAGGTTTGGATGGGTATCTGTGGTCAGTTGCCGGTGTAGGGCAGGTGCGCGACGGGGCACGTGAAGCACCCCGGGCAGGTAGCCCTCCTGCCGGATGCCGCGGTCGACGCAGGCCTCCATCACCTGCCAGATCTCGATGAGCGCGGAGCGGGTCGCCTGGGCGGGGCGCCAGGCCAACTCGTTGGCGGCGACCACCTGGGCGATGCTCAGGCCTTCCCGTGCGGCGATCTCGAGCAACTCGTGTGCCGTGTCGAAAGGATGACGCACAGCCACCTCGCGGACCCCGGTCGATCCGGCCTCGGCCTGTGTCTCGTCCACGACGAAGCCGCCCCCGATCGAGTAGTACCGGTTTGTGGCGACCACGGCGCCGTCGGCGTCCAGTGCCGTCAGGTCGAGGGCGTTGGGATGCCGGGGAAGAGGGGTGCGGTGGAAACGAAGATCTGTCGCCCAGTCGAACGGGATCGGACGGCGACCGTCGAGCACGATCCGACCCTCGCGGCCCACCGCGTCGACGGCGGCCGCGTACTCGTCTGGGTCGACCGACTCGGGACGGTGCCCCATCAGGCCGCCGACGACCGCCTTGTCCGTGCCGTGCCCGATCCCGGTCGCGGCGAGGGACCCGTACAGGTCGATCTGGAGGCGCACGACATCGTCGATCCGGTCCTCCAGCGCCGCTGCGAAGAGCGCTCCGGCACGCATCGGGCCCATCGTGTGGGACGAGGATGGGCCGATGCCGATCTTGAACAGGTCCAAGGCGCTGATGGACATGTCACCTCCCGTGAGTTCCCAATCGAATCTAGCGCCCTTCGGACGACATCGCAGGCACCGAGCGGGGTTGTTGTGTCCACACCTTGATCCGCATCGGATTGCGGGCCAGGCGGAACCGGACCCCGTCGTGCAGGAAGAGGTAGGCGACCACTCCGACTGCGCACAGCCCCGGGACGATGGCCGCGACCAGCACCGAGGCCCTTGGCCCGAGAACCTGCCCGATCCAACCGATCAGCGGCGACCCGATGGGGGTGCCCCCCATGAAGATCGCCATGTAGACGGCCATCACCCGGCCACGGAACTCGGGCGCTGTGCCGAGTTGCACCGAGGCGTTTGCCGTTGTCATAGCCGTCAGCGAGAAGAAGCCGGCCGGGATGAGCAGGATGGCGTAGACGGTGTAGGTCGGAGCCAACGCCAGCAGGAAGGTGCTGACGGCGAATCCTCCCATGGAAAGGATCAGCATTCGCAGGGTCGGCTTGGTGCGCCGGGCGGCCATCAGGGCCCCGCCGAGTGTGCCCACCGCCATGATGGTGCCAAGCAGCCCGAACTCGGCCGACCCGACCCCGAAGGTCACCGTCGACATGGTGGCGTTGAAGATCTGGAAGTTCATGCCGAACGTGCCGAGCGTGAACACCATCACGAGCACGACGATCAGGTCCGGTCGCCCGCGCAGGTAGCGAAGCCCATCGAGTGCACCGGCCCGGGTCTTCGACACGGCGGGGTGCAACTCGTCGGCGTGCATGGCCAGGATGGCGAGGATCATCGCGATGAAGCTGAGCGCGTTGATCAGCAGCGTCGGGCCGACACCGACGGCGGCAACGAGGATGCCTGCCAGGCCGGGTCCGATCAGCCGTGCACCGTTGAAGGACGTGGAGTTCAACCCGACGGCGTTTGTCAGGTACTGCGTCGGGACGATCTCGGAAACGAAGGCCTGACGTGCGGGGTTGTCGAAGGCCGTGATCGCACCCATCAGCAGAGCGAAGAGATACACGTGCCATAACTGCACCAGGTCCGTGGCGACCAGGGCCCAGAGCCCGAGCGCGGTGAGGCCGAGCCCGACCTGTGTGACCAGGAGGACCTTGCGTTTCGGGTAGCGGTCGATGATCGCTCCCGCGTAGGGCGCCAGCAGCGGCACGGCGATGAACTGCAGCGCCGTCACGATGCCGAGCGCGGTGCTGGAGTTGTCGGTGAGTTCGGTGAGGACGAGCCAGTCCTGGCCGATACGCTGGATCCAGGTGCCGAGGTTGCTTACCAGGGCGCCGAGGAAGAAGTAGCGGTAGTTGCGAAACGCCAGAGACGCGAAGGTTTTCAAGCCTCGGATACCTCCAGAAGTAGGTCGGCGGCCTGCCGCAGCAGCGCAAGTTGGTCCGGGGCCATGCCGTCGAGGTGCTCGAGCATCCAGGTGTCGCGATGCGCGATGGTCTCGCGCACGACTGCTGCGCCCCTCTCGGTGTTGCTCACGAGCACCTGGCGTCCGTCGTCGGGATGGGGGGACCGCTTCACGAGCCCTTCCTCGGCGAGGCAGTTGACGGTGCGCGTCATCGAAGGCGCGCTGACGCGGTCGTGGGCGGCGAGCTGGGTCGGGGTCTGCGGGCCGAGTCGGTTCAGGCGAACGAGGACGGAGAACTGGTGTGGTGCGACGGCGCTGGTCGACTCGAATCGGACGCGGCGCGCGATGCGTTGGCAGGCGAGCCGGAGGTCGTTGGCGAGGGTGAACATGGGGCCGTCCTCGACGTGGGCGGATTCGATCAACATGAGATGGCCTCCTAAGCAACGCTAATTACTCTAACTCATTAGATAGGGTAAGGAAAATGTGAGCCGCGAGGTGACGTTGGCGTGGGGCTGTGGCTGGGGGTGCCGTTGAGCACTATCCCGGACTCGATCGGCGACACGCCGTAGTTGGGCGTCGTTTCGGCAAGGGAACCCGGAATAGTGCTCAAAGTCTGACCTGCGCCGAGCGCGGCTCAACCGCTGCGGACGGGAGCGGGCGGCGCTCAGATCCGGGTGAGGACCTCGGTGCCGAAGTCGTCGCCCAAGGCGATGGCCAGCAGCCGGGAGGCGGCCTCCCGCGGAGACAGCAACTTCCCGCCCTCCTTCAACTCGACGAAACCCTCGCGGCCAGGAAAGTCGTCGGACGCGCGGATCTCGGCCTGCATCCCGGTGTCGACGACCCCTGGCGCGATCGCGGCGATCCTGACCCCTGGAAGGGCCTCGGCGGCCACCGTCAGCGCGTGCTGGTCGACGGCCGCCTTGGTCGCACAGTAGACGCTCCACCCCGCGATCGGACGGCGACCGGCCCCGCTCGAGACGTGCACCACCCGCGTCGGCACCCCCTCGGGTCGGGTAGCCAGGACGGCATTGGTCAGGAGGATCGGGGCGGTCACGTTCACGTTGACGGCGGTCGTCACCGCGGCGGCGTCCTGTGCGCCCGCGACGGTCGCCGGGCCGAGCAGGCCGGCGTTGTTTATCAGCAGCACCTCGTCGGCCCCTTTGAGGAAGTCGCGGAGCGTGTTCGAGCCCAGCCAGGCGGCCAGCGCCGTCGGGTCGGACAGGTCGAGTGCTTCGCCGGTGGAGCGGGAGATGCCGAGCACGCTCCAGCCGCGAGCCTCGAGCTCGGTGGCGAGGGCGGCGCCCAGGCCGCGGCTGTGGCCGGTGACGATCGCCTTGAGCGTCATGCGGTCGTCATTTCAGGCAGCAGCGATTCGTCTGATCGCCGTGCCAGCAGCTGCTCGCGCAGGATGTCGGCATGTCCGCAGTGCTGGGCCAACTCACGCAGCGTGTGGAGGTAGATCCAGCGCAGCGGCTGCGGGCACCCCCGGTTTCCGGGCACGACGTCGTCAAGGCCGAGTTGTTCCCGGATCGGGGCCCTGAAAGCGGCCGGATCGAGTTGGGGCATGCGCCAAGGATACGAGGCGTCGCCGGTCCGGCGCCGGCTGGGGCGCGTCGGTTGAGCCGGGCCGTGAGGGACGAACGGCCCGTGACGAAACCATCGTGACGATCACGGCAGACTCTCTCAAGGACCTGTGGTCGGGTTGTGCGTCGGTTGAGCCGGTCCCGCCGCGCGGAGCGCCGGGGACCGTGACGAAACCCCCGTATCCGGCAGCCGAACCTTGCTACCGTCACGTCCGGTTCCAGCTTCAGAGGCGTGCACAAATCTCTCTATGCGTGGAGGCGGCCCCATATAGCGACTGCCTCCATGTATACAGAGATCTATGCACAGCTTGGACGGTCAGACGGCCCGACCGGGCACCCGCTGTCGGCTCGACCGGCGGTCGGTTGAGCCGGTCCCGCCGCGCGGAGCGCCGGGGACCGTGACGAAACCCCCGTATCCGGCAGCCGAACCTTGCCACCGTCTCGTCTCGTTCCAGCTTCAGAGGCGTGCACAAATCTCTCTATGCGTGGAGGCGGCCCCATATGGCGATTGCCTCCACGTATACAGAGATCTATGCACAGCTTGGACGGTCAGACGGCCCGCGTCTGAAACCATCGTGGACGTTGTTCGGGGAGTCGCCTGAGATGTTGTGGTCGGGTTTCTGCACCGTGTGCCCGGTGGTTTCGTCACGGGCGGCTCGCAAGCTCGCGGCCCGGCTCAACCGGCCCGGAGCCTCCTTCGTTCCTCGAGGCCCGGCTCAACCGGTGACGGGCTTCGATCATGGTCCGATCTATGCTTGTGTCCCATGGCGAGACTCGACTCCTGGCTCTGGGCAGTGCGCATCTACAAGACCCGCTCCGCCGCGACCGCGGCCGTGCGGGGTGGGCACGTGCGCGTCGACGACAACCTCGCCAAAGCTGCCCAACCCGTGGTCGCCGGGCAGAAGGTGCGCGTCCGCAAGGAACAGGACGAGAAGCTGATCGAGGTTCTCGACCCGACGTTGGCCAAGCGCGTCGGTGCCCCCTTGGCCCAGGCCGCCTACATCGACCGCACCCCCGAAAGGCCCGCGCCGATCGCCGGGATGTCGGGAAGAGTCGCCGTCCGCGACCGCGGTGCGGGTCGCCCCACCAAGCGCGACCGCAGGGCGATCGAGAAGCTCCGCGGTCGCGACTGAGCCAGCCGACCCCTCGCGCCAGTGCGCGAGCTTGCGCGGAACCGGTATGGTCCGGCCTATGACCGCAGCCGGGCTGAACGTGATCCTCGTCGACGACGACAACCGCGCCATCGGTACCGCCCCCAAGGCCACCGTCCACACCAGTTCGACACCGCTCCACCGGGCATTTTCGTGCCACGTGCGCCGATCCGACGGGCGATGGCTCCTTTCCCGGCGTGCCGTCACCAAACTCACTTGGCCGGGGGTCTGGACCAATGCCTTCTGCGGCCACCCCGACCTCGAAGAGGACCCCGTCGACGCCATTGCCCGGCATGGCTACTCCGAGCTCGGCATCGCCGTCGACCCGGCCCGCCTCACCCTCGCGCTGCCGAAGTTCCGCTACCGCGCCATCGACGACTCCGGCGTCGTGGAGAACGAGATCTGCCCAGTCTGGATCCTCGAGTCTGACATCACGCCCGAACCAAGGCCCGAAGAGGTGGCGTCGTACCGGTGGGTCGAGGCGTCCGATCTCGATGCGCTCGTCGACCACACGCCCTTCCTGATCAGCCCATGGTCGGTGCTCCAGTGGTCCGCGCTGCGAGAGGCCAACCTGACCCGGCCCTGAAACGCGGGTAGCGTTGCGCGGGTGCCCGACCAGCTGATTCCGCGATGAGCCTCGCCGACCGCCTACGAGGGGTGTTCGCCGATACGAGACCGCTGCGGGAGCCCCACTTCCGGCGGCTGTGGACGGCCAACATCGTCACGGTCATCGGAGCGCAACTGACGGTGGTAGCGGTTCCGGCGCAGATCTACGCGATCACCGGGTCGTCGGGCATGGTCGGCCTGACAGGTGTGTTCGGGCTCGTCCCCCTCATCGTGTTCGGGCTGTGGGGAGGGGCGCTCGCCGACCACTTCGACCGCCGCCGGCTACTCGAGGTCACCACCCTCGGGCTGGTCGCGACCTCCGCGCTGTTCTGGCTCCAGGCGTTCCTGGACCTGAACAACGTTTGGCTCCTGCTGGGGCTGTTCTCGCTCCAGCAGGCATTCTTCGCCGTCAATCAGCCGACCAGGACGGCGATCCTGCCGAAACTCATCCCGATCATCCAACTGCCGGCGGCGAACGCCCTGAACATGACCGTGATGTCGGCAGGCGCGATCGCCGGCCCGTTGGTCGGTGGCGCGCTCATCCCGGTGCTCGGCTATTCGTGGCTGTACCTGATCGACACGGTCACGCTGCTGGCTACGTTGTATGCCGTATATCGGCTGCCGCCCCTACCCGTTGAGTCGCGTTCCGGCACACCCGGGTTGCGGTCGGTGCTCGACGGGCTGCGATACCTGACGTGGCACCGGATCCTGTTGCTCAGCTTCCTCGTCGACTTGATCGCCATGGTCTTCGGGATGCCACGCGCCCTCTACCCCGAGATCGCCCACGTCGCCTTCGGTGGGCCGGACGAGGGCGGCATAGAGTTCGCGCTGCTGTACGCGGCGATGCCCGCCGGTGCGGTCCTGGGAGGCGTGTTCAGCGGCTGGGTCGTTCGGATCCGACGACAGGGTGCCGCCGTCCTGGCCGCGATCGCCGTGTGGGGTGCCGCGATGGCTCTACTCGGGGCGTTCGTCGGGTTGGCTCCGTTGGCCTCCCGGCTGATGCTCGGGGCCGCGCTCGGCATGCTGATCATCGGCGGCGCGGCCGACATGGTCTCGGCCGCGTTCCGGCAGACCATTCTCCTCAGCGCGGCCGACGACGACGTCCGGGGCCGACTTCAGGGCGTGTTCATCGTGGTAGTCGCGGGTGGTCCCCGCATCGCCGACGTGCTGCACGGGGCGGCCTCCGAAGTGGTCGGCCCAGCCTGGGCGACCGGGGGTGGGGGCCTGCTCGTGCTGCTCGGGATCGCTGTGGTCGCCGCGGTCTTTCCCGTGTTCCGGCGCTACCGGGCTTGAGCCGTCTCCCGAAAATCGACCACTGGTCGATTCTCCTGCGTCTGGCCACGAGAATCGGCCACTGGTCGACCCCCCCGACGTCAGGGCGTGCCTTCCTGAGCGGATTACCCGTCGATCTCGTCTCGTCGCCGCTCGACGATGGCCGCCAGCGTCGGATCGGGCAGTGGGTGCCCAGGCATGAAGCGGATGGTGCCCTTGCCACAGTCGAAACCCGCGAGGAGGTAAACCGACGACTCGATGACCTTCGCGCTGAACGGGTACATGCCGAAGTGCTTCTTCGCCCGCATCACGCTCAACAGTGGCTTTCCATGGTAGGTGAGCGCTGGCATGCCGTAGCCCTGCCCCTGCTCCGCCTCGGGAACCACCTCCTTGGCCACGCGGTAGGCGTGGTCGATGACGGCGGCGTCCAAGGGATCGAGTTTCGCCAGGTAGTCGTCGATGCTTCCCATCTCCTGATCCTCCCACGCCGAGGATGGCTCAGGGGGTTTCGAGGCGCAGCGCGGCCGTGGCCGCCACCCGGATCAGACGATCCCGGACCTCGTGATTGTCCTGCCAGCCGCGCTCGTCCCACACTTCACCGGCCAGGTCATCCCCGCCGTAGAGGAGGTGAGCCAGTCGCATCCCGCGGAACTGTGCGACCGCGGCGATCGACGCGGCCTCCATCTCGACCATGCAGCAACCCTCAGCGACCCGGCTCCCAATCCTGGCAGCGGTCTCGCGGTAGAAGGCGTCGGTGGTCCACGTGCGGCCTTCCGTGAACGGCAGCCCGAGGTCGGTCAGGGTTCGGCGAAGAACCCCGACGGTGTGTGGATCGGAGTCGACGACCCTGGATGGAGGTAGGTAGTGGTGCGAAGTGCCCTCGTCCCGGAGCGCCGAGGTGACCACGAAGAGGTGGCCCGGGGCCAGATCGGGCTGGAGCGCACCCGCTCCGCCGCAGGCGATGAAGGACCGGCAGCCAAGCGCGATCAGCTCCTCGAGCAGGCCTGCTGACGGTGCCCCGCCGACCGGCATGGGAACCAGTGCGACCGGGCGCGACTCGTGCACGATCTCGTAGACGGGACGGGGACCGTCTTCCCACCGCAGCTGCTGGAGGCGCCGGCCGAAGGTCGCCTCGACCATCCGGTCAGCCGCATCCCGGAACCAGGTCAGGACGCATGCCCTCGGCATGTCGTCTCGTTGGCGGATCAGTGCACCGGGCTCGATCAGGGCTTTGGGCGCTGGGTCGAACTCGAGGAGGGGGCTTGGTGGACGCTCGGGCATGCCTTGATTCTAGGGAACCACTGGTCGATCATGACGTCGCTGAGCCCCGAGCGGCGTGAGATGGTGCCCGGCGAATCCCAGCAGGCACACCCGAACCCGAGGCACGGACTCTGAAGCCGCGTAGGCTTGGGCGCAGGAGGCATGAATCACATGAGCAACTCAAGACGACTCGAGAACCTGCCGAAGCCGGTCAAGACGATGCTGGGTATCGCAGGGGTCGCGGACGCGGTGCTGCGGGCCTATGCCCTGGTCGATGTGGCCAGACGGGAGCAGAGCGAGATCAACGGCCCGAAGGAGGCCTGGGTGCCTGCCTTGGCCCTGGTCAACTCGTTGGGTCTGCTCCCAGTGGCCTACCTGAAGTGGGGCCGCAGGCGCTGACCTGCAGCCGCCTCGCCTCACCGGCGATTCGGGCCGCCGCCTGCGCAGCTACTGGTGTCGCAGCATTGGCCGGATTCCGCTGGCGCGTCGAGGCCCTGGTGGGTGTCGGAGGTCTACGCTTGACTTCAGGGACGTCCAACTTGGCGTCCTCAAGAATCAAAGGAAGCAAGAATGTCAACCTTCGTCACTCCGCCCACTGAAAAGTGGTCTCGGGTAGCGCTGCTGGTCGAGGGGCTGGCCGCAGCCGCGTTCGGTATCGCGGTGCTCGTCTGGCCCACCAAGACCGCTGTTGCCCTGACCGGCGTGATCGCCGTCTGGGCGATCGTCGGCGGCATCGTCTACGTCGTGATGGGATTCGTTTCGAAGCACCTCGGCACCGGCGGACGCGTCGGGCACATCCTGCTAGGCATCCTCTATGTCGTGGCAGGTATCTACGCATTCAGCTCACTGGCGCGGACCGCGGCGTTCCTTGCGGTGTTCCTGGTGATCATGGTCGGTGTGATGTGGATGATGGAAGGCTTCACGGCGCTGTTCACCCTTGGCGGGTCCGGTTCGAAGGCGATCACCGTCGTGTTTGCGATCATCTCCATCCTCGCCGGGTTCTCGCTGCTGACGAGCCCGTTGTGGGGCGCGGTGTTCCTCTGGTGGTTCCTCGGCATCGGGCTTGCGGTTCTTGGCGTGCTGAACATCGTGCGCGCGATCATCGGAAGGAAGAACTGAGATGGCAACCGAACTGTATGCCGGGCCGGTCGACTACCTCGTCTTCACCTTCGATGAGGCCGCAGACTTCGGCCCCGGGCTGGCCGCCGTGCTGCAGCGTGTCGACCAGGGCATCATCGAGATCCTCGACATCGAGCTGATCGCACGCGATGCCGACGGTGCCCCCGTCAAGCGCTCGTTCTCAGACTTCGCGGGCAGCTGCAGCCTCGACCTTTCGGTCTTCGACGGCGTCGATTCCGGCATCCTCGACGCGGACGACCTGACCGCCATCGCGGCCGACCTCACGGTCTCCGAGGTGGCGATCGCCATCATCTATGAGGAGCGGTCGCTGGCATTGGCCGCGGACGCCTGGGCAGAGGTCGGCGGCGTCGAGCTTTACGCAGGAGGGGTCGACATCGCCGACCTCGCGCAGAACATCGAAGAGGGGAACAACTGATGAGCCTGTTACGAACCGCAGCCCGTGCCTCTGTGGCCACCCGGGTGGTCGGCAGCACGCACCGCCGCCAGCAGCAACGCTGGGCAGCCCAGGACGCGGCTGCCGCGGGCAGGGCGCAGGCGCAGGCCGCCCCCGTGCAGCCAACGCCCGCACCCGCGCCGGCGTCGGTGCCCTCCACGATGCTCGACCAGTTGGCGCAGCTCGGCCAACTCCGCGACGCGGGGGTGCTGACCGAGGCCGAGTTCGAGGCACAGAAACAGCGGATCCTGGCCGTCGGCTGACGCGACCGTGTTCAAGCGCCCCGCTCACCGAGCGGGGCGCTTTTGCTTCTTGGCGGCTATTCGAACGACTCGCTGGGAGGCTCAACCAGTGGAATCCGCAGCGTGAACTTCGCCCCGGCCCCCGGCTGGTTTTCGGCCTTTGCTGTCCCGCCGTGCAGCTGCGCGGTATGCGCCACGATCGCCAACCCGAGCCCGGTCCCGGGCGTGTTGCGCGCCTTGTCAGAACGGTAGAAGCGGTCGAACACCAGCGCCAGATCCGTATCGTCGATGCCAGGGCCCTGATCGATGATGGTGAGCTCCCCGCCGACGAGGGAGACGTGGATAACACCGTCGGACGGCGAGAACTTCACGGCGTTGTCCAACAGATTGGTGATCGCCCGCTCGAGCGTCGACGGGTCTCCCATGATGGGGGAGGGTTCGAGGTAGGTGTCGAACTCGATGCCGGGGCCGCGGCGGCGCGCCCGTTCGATCGCGGCGATGGTGACGTCGGCCATGTCGATCAGCTCGTGCGGACGGTGGAGTTGGTCGTCCCTGGTCAGCGCGACAAGGTCACCGACCAGCGCCGAGAACTCCCCGAGCTGTGCGGCGACGTCGCCGAGCACCTCGGACCTCGCACCCTCGGGAAGCATCCCCGAGGTGTCGTCGGCGACCAGCAGTTCGATGTTGGTGCGCATAGAGGTCAACGGCGTGCGCAACTCGTGGCCAGCGTCGGCGATCAGCTGGCGCTGCTGCTCGCGCGACTGGGCAAGCGAGCGCAGCATGGTGTTGAACGACTGCGTCAGCTCTCCCAGATCGTCTCGTCCGTAGATCCGGATCGGGTTGAGTTCGTCGGTCTGCGTGACCGACTGGACGGCGCGCGAGAGCCGACGCACCGGCGCCAGGACCGCCCGCCCGGTCCACAGGGCGGCGAAGGTCGCGGTGAGTACGCCGAGGATGCCCGCGATCAGCAGCACGAGCCACAAGGTGTTCAGCGTGTTCTGGACGCTGGACATGGGCCTGGCGATCATCACGGCCACCGGCGTCCCATCCGCGAGCCGCAGCGGGACGGAAACCACACGGTAGGACACCCCGGACGTGTCGAGGGTCCTTGCAGAAGACCCGACCTGCATGCGTGCTACCGCCACCTCGTCCGCCGTCGCGGGGATAGCCCGATCCTGGCCTGGAAGTTGGGTCACCGCGGCGTCTGCGCCGACGACGGCGAGCAGCCCGTTCGAGGCCACCAACACGCCCGGCGACAACCGGCCCTGATCGGCAAAATCGGAAGCCACCGACGCCGTGGCGTTCTGGGCCACCTCGACCAGCTCGCGGTCCAGCAACTCAAGCAGGGACCATCTGGTCAGCGTGAACGTGGTTGCTCCCACCAGGACCACCGAGATCGCGACGCTGGCGCCCGTCAAGAACGCCAGCCGCCATTGCAGCGACTGCCCACTGACGAGACGGCCGACGGCGCGTCGGATCCGGATCCACCAGCTGCCGATCACGGGGGAGTTTCGCGCAGGACGTAACCGATGCCCCGCACGGTGTGGATCAGGCGCGCGCGGCCCCCAGCCTCCGTCTTACGGCGGAGGTAGCCGATGTAGACCTCGAGCGAGTTGGCCGTTGTCGGGAACTCAAAGCCCCACACCTCGTTGAGCAGCGTGTTGCGCTCCATCACGCGACGAGGATTCTCCATGAAGACCTGGAGCAACGCGAACTCGGTACGGGTCAGGGAAATGTGCTGCCCGCCCCGCGTGACCTCCCGGTGCTGCGTATCGAGGGTTACATCCTGGAACGAGAGCACCTTGGATTCGGTCTCCGGGACCGGGCGTGACCGCCGGGTGAGGGCCCGCAGCCGCGCCAGCAACTCGTCAAGGGCGAAGGGCTTGACCATGTAGTCATCGGCACCCGCGTCCAGGCCGTCGACCCGGTCGCCGACGGCGTCTCGTGCGGTCAGGATCAGGATCGGGATGTCGTTGCCGCCGTCGCGGAGCATCTTGGTCGTCTCCAGCCCGTCGAGCCGCGGCATCATCACGTCCATGATGATCGCGTCGGGCGAGTAACCGACCAGTTTCGCGAGGGCCTCGACGCCGTCGGCGGCCGTCTGCACCTCGTCGCCGGAATAGGTCAGTGACCGCGCGAGCGAATCACGGACGGCCTGATCGTCGTCCACCACCAAGATCTGCATGACCTAAACCTGCCACCTTCCACTGCTTGTTGGGATCTTACCTGGGTCTGAGGACACTCGCCGCGCGTCCAACCCGGCGCGTCCGCCATGGCGATGATTGGGGGCGCCAGGTTGGCCCGCCCGACCCGATGGGGCCGGACCACCAAATAGGCTGGTCCCATGTCGAAGCTCGTATTTGTCTGCCTGGGGAACATCTGTCGCTCGCCGATGGCGGAGAGGGTCGCCCTCCGGGAGGCGGGCGAGCGTGGCCTGGAGCTTGTTGTGGAGAGTTTCGCCATCTCGTCTGAGGAGACGGGCAACCCGATCGACCCGAGGGCCGTCAGGACGCTTGTTGCCCACGGCTACGACGCCGCTGGGCACAGAGCCCGCAAGGTGAGCGCCGCAGACCTGATGCAGGCCGATCTCGTGGTCGCCGTCGAGCCGTTCCAGGTGGAGCGGTTGCAGGCGATGGCGCCCGGCGCCAGGGTCGCCCTGCTCAACGACTTCGATCCGGCAAAGCCGAAAGGGGAGCCCCTGATCGACCCCTGGTTCGGAGACCAGGCCGGTTTCGAGGACACCCTCGCCGACATCGAGGCGGCCATGCCAGGCATCCTGGAGTCGCTCAACCTGGACCGGTAGGGGGCGCCCGAGGCTCGCGGATTATCCTTGGTGCCTCAACACCTGAGAGGTAGGAACCCGACGATGAGCCTGCTCGGACGCAGTTTCCTCAAGGAACTCGACTTCACCCCTGACGAGTGGCGCTCGCTGCTCGACCTCTCGGGCGAGTTGAAGGCCGCCCGCAGGGAGGGTCGCGAGGTTCCTCAACTGGTCGGCAAGCAGGTGGCGCTGCTGTTCGAGAAGACCTCGACGCGCACGCGCTGCGCCTTCGAGGTGGCGATGGCCGATCAGGGTGGCACGACGACCTATCTCGACCCGTCCGGCTCGCAGATCGGGCACAAGGAGTCGGCCGCCGACACCGCCCGCGTCCTCGGCCGCTGGTACGACGGCATCGAATATCGCGGCTCGGGCCAGGACATCGTCGAGACCCTGGCAGCCAACGCCGGCGTCCCCGTCTACAACGGGTTGACCGACGCCTGGCACCCGACCCAGATGCTCGCCGACCAACTCACCATGATTGAGCACAGCGGCAGGCCGCTCAATGAGATCGCGTTCGCGTTCCTCGGCGACGCCCGCAACAACGTGGGCAACTCCCTGCTGATCTCGGGCGCCATGATGGGGATGGACGTGCGGATGGTCGCGCCTGGGTCGCAGCACAACGCTCCCGAAATCGTCGCAGAGGCCCGGAGGCTGGCCGAGGCCAGCGGCGGCAGCGTCACCGTCACCTCCGATGTCGAGGACGGGGTCAAGGGCGTCGACTTCGTCTACACGGACGTGTGGGTGTCGCTCGGTGAGCCGAAGGAGGTGTGGGCCGAGCGGATCGACCTGTTGCGGCCCTACCAGGTCAACGCCTCACTGCTGGCCGCCACCGGCAACCCCGACGTGAAGTTCATGCACTGCCTGCCCGCGTTCCACGATCTGGCCACGTCGGTCGGCCGCGACCTGTTCGAGCAGTTCGGGCTCGAGGGGGTCGAGGTCACCGATGAGGTGTTCGAATCGGGGGCCAGCATCGTCTTCGACCAGGCCGAGAACAGGATGCACACGATCAAGGCGGTCCTGGTCGCCACTTTGGCGGGCTGACCGTCACCGGGACAGCGGAGCGGCCTGGATGCTGGCGGCGGACAACAGTGGGTCAGCGTTGCTGATCAGTTCACGGGCGATCGCGGTGCGTAGCGGGGTGCCTGCTTGTCGACCGGCCAGCGTGTTCAGGACATCCACGGTCGGGGAGGCCCATTCATTTGTGGCCCGGCCGAGATCGACCCCATCGTCCACGCGCCAACCCATCCAAGCCATCATGGCTCCGGCCACGTCAAGGCCCGCGTACCAGTCGTCACCGGAAGCCGCGAACAGCAGCGCCAACAGGCCGGCGTCCTTCTCGTAGTTGGCGCCGAGCGGCAACCGTGAGGCGATGTGGCGCAGGAGGGCTGGCGGGTCGTCGGCGAGCTTGCGGCCTGCGGCGGTGACGGTGAGTCGCCCACGGGCCTTCCGCAGCAGCCCGAGAGCAGTGGCCGACTCCCGCAGCAGGAGGATCGGCAGGGTCGTGTCCTCGCGGGTGCATCGGCCTACCCACTGGCCGGCCAGGCCCAGTGCGTCGAACAGTTCATGGACGACCCCGGGCGGCAGGTATCCGGCCTTGGTGAGGGTCAGCCCGTCACCGATGGTGCCCATCAGCGTGCGGTATCCCAGGGTGGCCTGCGCCACCTGGGGGTCGCTGAGGTCGGCCGGATCGGCGAGTGCCCGTCCCATAAGGTTTCCCACCAGGGACCGCCAAGAACCGCCCGCCCGCGCGAGCAGGTTCGCCAGCTTCGGATTCAAGCTGCTGATCGGTGGAAAGACAGCCTCGGAGAGTGCCTTGCTGACCTCATCGGCGGAGAACGACGCCGGATCATAGCCGGGCGGCAACCAGTTGAGCTTCTGCTCCACCCACTCGGGATCCATCCCCTCGGTCTTTCCGGCCAGCATGTCGAGCGCCTCCGCAAAGCCCCAGATTCCGCCGACATCCTCGGGTGGACAGGCGCGTTCGCCCGCCAGGCACGAGGCCGCGAGGTGGTCGTCGGTGCAGGGCTCGACCGCCTCGAGCTCGATGGTGTGCCACCAACTGTCGCCGAAGTCGTACTCGTAGAAGAGTTGATGGCCGGGCTCTGCGAGCACCTGATCGAGCCGGACGTCGCGCTCGGCAATCCCGTCTTCTCCCTCTGCGATGTCGAACGGGGCGAGGAAATACTGCCGGGTGAGGTCCTTTTCACCCGGGCCCATCACGAAGTGGTGGAGGTGCGAGTCGTCCCAACCCATCGCCGTCTGCAGGATCTCGTGCAACTGGTCGAGCGTCAGGTCGCTTGGCAGCCGCAGCCGCCGCCAGATCGGCGGCTCGACGTCGTCCAGGTCGACCCGGACGGTGAGCGCGGCCTTTGCGGGGCTACCGGGCAGCAGCTCCGGCGGTTGTAGCCGGGGCACCTGAGGCCAGGTTGAAAAGTCGAGCGTGTCCTCGTTACCCATGGGTTCCTCCGAATTCGTCTGTCCCGACCGTAGCCGACCGATCTAGTCGAGGCGGCGTCGCAGCAGGTAGGTGTCGAACATCCAACCCTTCCTGCTGATCGCCTCCGCACGGGTGCCCTGGATGCGCTCCGCGACCTCGGCGAGGTCGCCGGAGATCAGGATCTCGTCGTCGGTGCCGAGGTAGGCGCCCCAGTAGATGTCGAGGCCGCCGGGATGGATGTGGGCGAAGGTCTGGCGACCGTCGAGCATCACCACCACGTCGTCGAGCCCGGGGGGAATGCCCTCGCGGAGCAGCCTGGCGGGGGCGATCTGGACGGCCCGGCCCTGCCGGTTGAGTGGGATCTGGAACCGGGCGGTGAGCGCGTGGACGCAGCTGATGCCAGGGATGACCCGCAGCGTGAGTGGTCTGGCGGCGGCCCGGATCAGCTCCTGGACGATGGCGAGGGTGCTCTCGAAGAGGCCCGGGTCGCCCCAGACCAGAAAGCCGCCCACCTCGCCGTCGGACAGCTCGGAGGCGACCGCGGAACTCCACTGCGCCAACCGCTGCTCCCGCCACCTGGCGACGGCGTCGTTGTAGTCCGAGGCGGTGCGCCAGGGGCGCGGCGGGTCGCGCAGTTCGACGGTCCTTAACGGCTTGTCACGGTGGCGTTCGACCACTACGCGGCGGGCCTCGACCAGGTCGTCGAGTTCGTCCTCTTTCAGGACGACGAACAGCACGTCGAGGCTCTGGAGCGCGGCGACCGCCTCAAGCGTGACCCAAGAAGGGTCGCCTGCGCCGATGCCGATCAGCGCAAGTTCGGCAGGGATGCTTGATCGGGGCATAGGTTCCGTCCGGTGGTGGTTGCGCGTGGGAAACACCCGCATCCTATCGAGTCGGCCGTGGACGTGTCGGGGCGGGTCGTCGGGGCGGGGGCGGCGTTGGGGCGGTCCGTGTCAGGGCGGGTCGTGTCAGGGCGGGTCGTGTCAGGGCGGGTCGTGTCAGGGCGGGTCGTGTCAGGGTGGGTCGTGTCGGGTCCGTCGTGGGGAAGAAGGGTCCTCATTGCGGCACCCGAAGGCGATCCTGACGCGGAGGGTGAGGATTGATTCCAGGCTGTCCTGTTGAAAATCGACCAGTGGTCGATTCTGCCCTGTCTCGGCACGAGAATCGGCCAGTGCTTGCCTGACCAGCGTCGGCGTCTGCTCTGGGGGTGGGTGGTGGCCTATTCTCGCGGCCAGACGGATGAGAATCGGCCAGTGGTCGATTTTCCGAGGTTGGGCGGAGGATCGTCCGAGGTCGGGCGGAGGGGAATCGGCCAG
>NZ_FQZG01000069.1 GCF_900141915.1 Tessaracoccus bendigoensis DSM 12906
TGGATGCCGTCGGACTCCCCGGCCGTCGTCGGACTGCCCGCGAGAATGGGCCAGTGGTCGATTCTGATCCGTCTGGGGTCGAGTATCGGCCACTGCCCGAAGCTGAAGGCGGAAGCGCGGCAGTGGCACCCAGGCTCTGGTCGATTTTCCCGGGGAGACACACCAGAATCGACCACTGGTCGATTTTCGACGTCGGGTCAGAGCCTGTCGCGCGTCTTGAAGACCACGTAGGTCTCGACGCCGGGGTCTCAGCCTGTCGCGTCTCTTGAAGACCACGTGGCTCTCGACGCCGGCGTCTCAGTCTGTCGCGTCTCTTGAAGACCACGTAGCTCTCGACTCCGCTCAGAGCCGGTCGCGTCTCTTGAAGACCACGTAGCTCACGACGCCGGTCAGAGCCAGTCGCGCCACTTGAAGACCACGTACATCGTGAAGCCGGTGAACAGCATCAGCCCCAACCCCCACAGGTAGCCGAATTGCCAGTGGAGCTCGGGCATGTTGACGAAGTTCATGCCGTAGGTGCCTGCCACCAGGCTCGGCACGAACAAGACGCCAGCCCAGGCCGCGATCTTTCGCGAGTCCTCGGCCTGCTTCAGGCTGGCCGCCGTCATGTTGGTGACCTCCTCATTCTGCCGCTGCGTCTGCAGCGCGATGTTCAGGTCGAGGGTGCCCTTCAGCGTCTCCCGGAGGATCTCGACCCGCTCGTCGGTCATGATCGCGTGGTCCTCGATGTCGCGCAGTTCCTGGCCCACCAGGACAGGGGCGTCGACGAGAAGCCGGTCCGTCCGGATCTCGGCGATGATCTCGCGCAGCGGCCGGACGGCACGCTGGAAGTCGATCACCTCGCGCGAGAGCTGGTAGATGCGCTTGGACACCTGCGTGCTGCCGCCGAAGACCTGGGTCTCGATCTCGTCGATGTCGTTCTCGATGCCTAGAACGACCGGCTTGTAGTCGTCCACGACGGTGTCAAGGAGATGGAGGAGTACGGTTCGTGGCCCGATGGCCAGCAACTCGGGCTGCCGCTCGAGTGAGCCACGAAGCTCTGTCAGGTCGGGTGTGGCGGAATGTCTGAGGGTGATCACGAGCCGGTCGCTGACCAGGACATGGAGTTCGCCGAAGGCGACTGACTCGCTGCGCTCGATGTAGTCCGCAGCGCGCAAGACGAGGAAGCCCACGTCTCCGTAGCGCTCGAACTTGGGGCGCTGGTGCGCGACCACCGCATCTTCCACGAGGAGGGGGCTGATGGAGAACTGGCTGGCCAGGAGTTCCATCTCAGCCTTGCTCGGCCGCAGGAGCCCGGCCCAGGCGAAGCCGTCCGGGTGGCGGTCCAATCCTGCGAACAGGTCCTCGTATGTGGGCGGCGACTCGACCCTCAGCCCGTCGACGTAGATCCCGATGTCGACGATCGAGGAAACGGTGGATGGCAGGTCACTCACAAGCTGCCTCCTCGTCGGTCGTGCCCAGATTACCCCCGGGGCAGCGACTCGGCATGCACCTCTGCTGGGGTTTCCCGACGCAGGAGCGACCAGGCGATCCCACCCGCGGCGAGCAGCAACACGCCGACCAGCAGGGGCGGGGAGAACTGCCAGAGTTTCACGACGGCGGCCCATCCGATGAAGCCGACGGTGCCGTACAGGAAGGCCCAGAGCAGACCTCCGACGGTGACTGCCGGCAGGTAGCGGCGAAGCGGCATCCGGGTCACGCCTGCCGCAAGGTTGATCACGGTCTGGATGCCGATGGTGAGGAAGGACAGGGAGATCGCGGGCGCGCCCCACCGGTTCAGCCAGCGCGAAGCGTTGGCGTAGTGCTTCGAGCGCAGCAGCTTGGCGAGCCGGGTGTGTTCCGCGCCCGCCGTCATCCCGCGGCCGAGCCAGTAGGTGCCGTTCGCGCGGAGCATCACGATCACGAACAGTGCGGCGACCACCACGAGGTAGGGGGCATCCCAGGTCATGGGGTTGAACACAAGGCGCTCCTGGGTGGCTGAGGTACCGGAGCCGTCAGTCTAGCGGCAGTTTCCGAAATCCCCACGTGGCGAAAATCGGCTGGACGACAAGGGGTCTTCCCGGTTGCATTTGCAAACGCGCCTCTAATGAGTACACTCATTAGTGAGGCCACTCATTAGGAGGTGGGTCATGGAGGTCAAACCTCGAAGGGACCGAAACATGGACGCCAAGCGCGCCCGGATCCTGGCGGCAGCTTCCCGTCTGTTCGGCGGAGGCGGCTATGCGGCCGTGACCACCCAGGCCGTCTCCGATGCGGCCGACGTGGCGGCGGGCACCCTCTTCCGATACGCCAGGACCAAGGCCGACCTGTTGCTGATGGTCTACAACGAGGAGTTCGGGACGGCGATCGAGGAGGGCAGGCGGGTCGCCGCCAGAGTGGCGAATCCCGCCGAGGCGGCGTACGCGCTCATCGCACCCGTCCTCGAGTTCAACGCACGGCAGCCCGAGAACGCCATCGCGTACCAGCGTGAACTGCTGTTCGGGCACGGCGTGATGCTCCACCGCGAGGAGGGGCTGCGCCTCGTCGCAGGGCTTGAGGAGTCGATCGCGACCGTCCTGATGCAGTCGGCGCAGGTTGCTGAGGCCTCATCTGCTGAAGCGCACCGTGCCGCCCGGCTGATCTTCGGTGGCCTCCATCTGGCCCTGGCTGAGCCTTCCACGCACGCGCACCCCGACAAGTCGACCCCCGAAGAACTGCGTGCCCAGGTGGCGCTCGTGGTCCGGGGATTCCTCGACACCGTAAACACCGCGCCCGTCCACATCACGGGCACCGAAACCCAAGGAGACAAGAACTCATGACCCGCAAGGCATACCTGATCGGCGCCGGCATCGGCAGCCTTTCCGCCGCGGTCTACCTGATCCGAGACGGCCACTGGGACGGCTCCCAGATCACCATCCTCGGCCTCGACAAGCACGGGGCGAACGACGGCGACCGCGCAAGCGCCTACGAAGGCGAATACGGTCACCAGGCCCTGACCAACAATGCAGGCTTCGTGAACCGGGGCGGACGCATGCTCAACGAGGAGACCTACGAGAACCTGTGGGACATCCTCGGGACCATCCCCAGCCTCAACGCGCCGGGCCGCTCGGTCACCCAGGAGATCCTCGACTTCGACCACGCCCACCCCACCCGTGACATCGGTCGCCTGCTCGACGCCGACGGTCCGCGCACCAGGGGAGACGCCGACGACTACCGGCACATGCAGTTCGACAACGCCGACCGCCTGCTGCTGACCAAGCTGATGACGCTGCCGGAGTCGAAGGAGGACCAGCTCTCCGACGTCAGCATCGAGGATTGGTTCGCCTCCAGCCCGCACTTCTTCACGACCAACTTCTGGAGGATGTGGGAGACCACGTTCGCGTTCCTGCGCAACGACTCGGCCATGGAGTTGCGTCGCTACATGAACCGGATGATCCTCGAGTTCAGCCGGATCAACACCCTGGAGGGGGTCACCCGGACCCCGTACAACCAGTACGAGTCCATCATCCTGCCGATGCGGGCCTGGCTGAGCGACAAGGGCGTCGAGTTCATCGACAACCGGATGGTCACCGAGTTCGTCTTCGCCGACGACGACCCCATGCGCGACGAGATCCGCGTCGTCGGGCTCAAGTACCTCGAGGTCGACAACCACGACGCGCCCGGCCGCATCGACGTGGCCGACGGCGACCTGGTCTTCTGCACCAACGGGTCGATCACCGACTCGACGTCGCTGGGCGACCTCGACACCGCCGTCGTCGAGGACACCCGCTACGCCCCGTCGGCCGCGCTGTGGAAGCAGGCCACCGGGCAGTTCTACGGTCTCGGAAACCCCGACAAGTTCTTCGCGGACCGTACCCAGAGCGAGTGGACGAGCTTCTCCATCACCACCGACAATCACCTGCTGGTAAACGAGATCTCCGCGATCACCCGCCAGGAGCCGGGCAACGCGCTCAACACCTTCGTCGACAGCTCGGCCCTGATCTCGCTGGTGGTCCACCACCAGCCGCACTTCGCGGCCCAGAAGCCCAATGAGACGGTGTTGTGGGGCTACAGCCTGTACCCCCGGCGGGTGGGCGACTTCGTCAAGAAGCCGTTCATCGAGATGACCGGACGTGAGATGCTCACCGAGGTGCTCGGACAGCTCGACCGGGTCGACACCAGGGCCGTGACCATCGCGTCGAAGACCGACGAGATCTGGGAATCGATCGTCAACGTGGTGCCCGCCCACATGCCCTATGCCAGCGCGCTGTTCGCGTGCCGGGCGCAGGGCGACCGCCCGGCCGTCGTGCCGGCCAACTCGAAGAACCTGGCCTTCATCAGCCAGTTCGTCGAGATGCCCTTCGACATGGTCTTCACCGAGCAGTACTCCGTGCGGGCCGCGCAGGTCGCCGTCTACACCCTGCTCGGCCTGCCGTTGGAGCTGACGAAGCTGCACCACTATGAGAAGGACCCGCGCATCCTCGCCCGCGCCGCGGTGACGATGTTCCGCTGAGCGCGACGCCGGTAGACTCCGGCGGGTGCTGCTCCACCTGCTCCGCCACGGCCAGTCGACCTGGAACCTGGAGCGTCGGCTCCAGGGCCAGACGATGGACGTGCCCCTCACCCCGCTGGGGGTGGCGCAGGCCGAGGGTGCGCGCGACGCGTTGGCACACCGTCGGCTGATGGCGGTGCTCAGCAGCGACCAGGTGCGCGCCCTCGATACCGCCACCGTCGTCGCGACCGGGCAGGGGCTCCGGGTCGAACCCGAGCCGCGGTTGCGGGAGGTGGGGCTCGGGGCGTTGGAGGGGCTCCGCTACGACGAGCTGGTCGCGGAGGAGACCCCGCCGGGGATGGACGTCTCGGAGGTGCGTTGGGGAGGCGGCGAGTCGATGGCCGACGTCGCGGCCCGGCTCCGTCCACTCCTGGCCGACCTGGCGGGTCGCTTCGGCGTCGACGATGAGGTGCTGGTCGTCTCGCACGGCGACACGCTCAAGGTGCTGATCACGCTGCTCGACGGTGGGACGCACCGCGACATCGACTGGGACGCCTGGTCGACCTGGCCAAACGGCCACATCGAGACCCGTGGTTGGCTGGGACGATGAGCACTATCCCGGGTTCGATCGTCAAAACGGGCCATGTTTGCGGTCACATCGCAATCGAACCCGGGATAGTGCTCAAGGGCACACCCTCACCCGGCCGAGCCGGGCGTGCTAGCGTCGCGGCCATGCTTTCTAGTCGAGCGGTCGGGATAGCCCTGGGGGTCGTCGCCGACCGGGTCTTCGGCGACCCGACCAAGCACCACCCCGTCGCCTGGTTCGGCACCTGGGCGACCCGGGTCGAGCGGCACACCTACTCCGACGACACCCTCGCCGGGGCCCGGCACGTGGCCGCCACCGTCGCCCCCGTAGCCGTCGCCGCCATCGCCGTCGAGCGGCTTACCCGGAAACACCCCGTGGCCCACACCCTCGCGACCGCGCTCACCACCTGGGCGGTCGTCGGCGCACGCAGCCTCGCGCGCGAGGGGGAACTCATGGCAGACAAGCTCGACTCCGGCGACCTCGACGGCGCCCGCGAACGACTCGGCAACCTCTGCGGCCGAGACCCGGCAGGGCTAGACGAGCCCGAACTGGCCCGCGCCGCCGTCGAGTCGATGGCCGAGAACACCGCAGACGCCGCGGTCGCCTCGATCTTCTGGGGCGCGCTGCTCGGCATTCCCGGCCTGGTCGTCCACCGCTGCCTCAACACCCTCGACGCCATGGTCGGCCACCTCAACGACCGCTACCGCCGCTTCGGCACCGCCGCAGCCCGCCTCGACGACGCCGCCGATTGGGTGCCCGCACGGCTCACCGGCGCCGCGGCCTGCGCCCTGGCCCCCACCGTCGGGGGCGACCGGGCCCGCGCCTGGCGCACCATGCGCCGCGACGGCGCCAAACACCCTTCCCCGAACGGCGGCTGGTGCGAGTCGGCCTGGGCCGGGGCTCTCGGCGTGCAGCTCGGCGGCACCAACGTCTACTTCTCCCGCACCGAGACCCGGGACCTCCTGGGCGACGGCCCGCGGCCGAGGTCCGCCGAACTGCGCAGGGCCGCCCGGCTCGTCACCCTCGTCACCGCCGCCGTCACCGGTGTGGCGGCGGCGGCACTCCTCGCCTCTGGAAAGGCCCGCCGATGACCGGACTCCTGATCGCTGGCACCTCCTCGGACGCGGGCAAGTCGCTGTTCGTGACCGGGCTGTGCCGGGTGGCGCGCCGCCGAGGCATCGACGTCGCCCCATTCAAGGCACAGAACATGAGCAACAACTCGATGGTGTGCCTGGACGGTTCCGAGATCGGGCGCGCGCAGTACCTGCAAGCTATCGCCGCCGGGGTTGCGCCCGAGGCGGTCCTCAACCCCGTCCTGCTGAAGCCGGGCACCGACCGTCGCAGCTTCGTGGTGCTCCGCGGGCAGCCCTACGGCACCCTCGAGGCAGGCGAATACACCACCGGCCGCCGTCATCTCGCCGAGTCCGCGTTCTCCGCCTACGAGGAGCTCGCCGCCACGCACGAACTCGTCATCTGCGAGGGGGCAGGATCGCCCGCCGAGATCAATCTGCGCGTCGGCGACTACACCAACATGGGCCTGGCCAGGCGGTTTGATCTCCCCGTCGCGCTGATCGGCGACATCGACCGGGGCGGGGTGCTGGCGTCGATCTTCGGCACCTGGGGGCTGCTCGACGACGCCGACCGCGCCCTGCTCAGGGGCTACATCATCAACAAGTTCCGCGGCGACCAGGCCATCCTCGAGCCCGGTCTCGAGGAAATCACCGCCCGCACCGGGCTGACCGACTTCGGGGTCCTGCCCTGGCTGAACGGCGTCTGGATCGACGGCGAGGACGCCCTCGAGGTCGGCCGCTGGCGCAACGACGGCGGAGCTTCCGACCCGGGCGACCTGCGCGTCGCCGTCGTCCGGCTGCCCAGGATCTCGAACGCCACCGACGTCGACGCGTTGGCGCAGGAGCCAGGGGTGACCGTCGAGGTCACGCTCGACCCCCGTGTGGTCGAGGAGGCCGACCTGGCGGTCCTGCCCGGCACCCGCGCCACCCTCGACGACCTCGCCTGGCTCCGCGAGACCGGCATCGCGGAGGCCGTCGCCCGCCGGGCCGAAGCGGGTCGCGCCGTGCTCGGCATCTGCGGAGGGTTCCAGATGTTGGCGCGCACCATCGACGACGACGTGGAGGGGAGCGGCGTCGCGACCGGCCTCGGGCTGCTGCCCGTCGACATCGAGTTCCATGCGGAGAAGGTGTTAGGGCGCCCCGTTGGAAATTGGCGCGGGCACCCGGTCGACGGTTACACCATCCACCACGGCCGCCCCACCGTCGACCCCGGCGTCGAGCACTTCCTCGAGGGCGCGCACGTCGGCGCGGTGTGGGGGACGATGTGGCACGGGTCTCTGGAGTGCGACGACTTCCGCCGCGCCTGGCTGACGGCGGTCGCGAGCCAGGCCGGGTCGTCGTGGCTGCCACGCTCCGGCGGCACCGGTTTCGGTGCCCTGCGTGAGCAGATGATCGAGACGACCGCCGACGCGATCGAGGAGCACATCCGGGTCGATGAGTTGCTGAACCTGGCGAGGTAGCTCGATCGGTAACAGGAGGTGACGTGATGGCCTCTGCGGGAAGCGCCATCGAGCCTCGACGATTACGTCGAATCGACGTTTCTGTGAAGGACCCCGTCGCGGGCCACGAACACCCACGCCGACTTGCCTGAGGCCAACTCGAGCCACTCGCGGCGGAACAGGGGCGCGTTGATGGCGTCGACGGCGGCCAGTTCCGATTCCTCGATCCGGTAGCGCTTGCCTGCGACCAGGTCGTCCGGGTTTCCTGGCATCGCGGCGGGCTGGCTCGTGATGCCCAGCACCTCGCTCTGATGCTCTGGCACGTCGATCAGCCGTAGGCGGTAGCCCGGTAGCGAGTCGAGCTGGCCGATCAGGCGGCGCCCGTAGACGCGCCGGTGGACCTCGGTCTGGGTGAAGCTGCCGTAGCTGAAGATCTCGGTGCTGCCGCCGGTGACGACGGCGTGTGCGGGAGCGCCAAGCAGGTCGCACATCAGGTCGATGGCTCCCGGCAGATCTTCCGAGTGTCGGTCGGGCGTGATGGCTCCGGCCGCGATTGCGATCCTCAGTTGAGGCCCGGCCAGGCCCTGCACCACCATGGGGATCCCGCGTCGGCGCAGCGTCTCGCCGACCTCGCGCAGGGCCTCCGACCCGGAGGCGTCCAGCACCCGGGTCCGGTGCGCTCGGACGATGACCCCACGGACGTCGTCGACCGAGCTGACGGTGTCGATGAAGCGCCGCGCGTCGCCGTAGAACAGGGCGCCGTCGATCCGGAAGATGGCCACCGTGTCGTGCATGGCGTGTGTCGGGAAATCCACGAGGCCGTCCGGGGTGGAGGCGGGCAGGTACTCGCGGCGCACGGCCGAGGTCGAGGCCAGGTGGCGAAGGCTGAGGATCGCGGCCATGGCGACGCCGAGCAGGACCGCGGTGATGAGGTCGAGGACGACCGTGGTCACGAGCGTGGCGATGAACGTCACCCGGTCGGAGCGTGTGGTGCGCCAGATGCGCCCGGCGACCCCGAGGTTGATCATCCGCAACGCCGTCATGATGAGCACGCCGGCCAGCGCCGAGAGCGGGATCAGGGAGACCAGCGGGCCGAGCGCGTAGATGACGACTACCAGGACCAGCGCGTGGGTGATGGCGGCGACCCGGGTGCGGCCGCCGACCCGCGCGTTGACGGCGGTGCGGGCGATCGCGCCGGTGGCGGGCAGGCCCCCGAAGAAGCCGGAGGCGATGTTGGCCAGCCCCTGCCCGAACAGCTCGCGGTCCGCATTGGTGCGGGGAACCTCCGGCACGAAGCCGTCGGCGACGCGGGCGCTCAGCAGCGATTCGAGGGCGGCGAGCGCGGCCACCGCCACGGCCGGGCCCGCGAGCTGGGTGACCAGCTGCCAGGACCAGTCCGGCACGCTCGGCACGGGAAGGCTCGCGGGGAGTTCTCCGATGCGCAGCACGGGGAGCCCGGCGACCTGCGCCACCAGCGTCGCCACGACGATGGCGATCAGGGATGCGGGCAGGGCCTTCGCGAAGCGCTGCAGGATCAGGTGGATGACGACGACGCCGGCGACGACGCCGAGCGGCGCGATGGCCTTGACCCAGTCTGTCGCGAGCAGCGTCTGCCAACTCGAGACCAGCGTCGACTCCGAGTCTCCCTTCGGGGTGTCGAGGGCAAGGGGGATCTGCTGCAAAGCGATGATGATGCCGATGCCGAACGTGAACCCCTCCACCACCGGCCATGGGATGAGGTCGACCGTGCGGCCCATGCCGGTGATGCCCATGACCACCACGAGCAGCCCGGCCATGATGGCCAGCAGCGGCACCTTGTCGACGCCGTAGTGGGCCACGACCGGCAGCAGCACCACCGTCATGGCACCCGTCGGGCCCGAGACCTGCAGGTGCGAACCGCCGAAGATCGCGGCCACGACGCCTGCGACGACGGCCGTCACGAGACCGGCGGCGGCGCCGACACCGGAGGCGACACCGAAGCCGAGCGCGAGCGGAAGCGCGACGATGCCGACGGTGAGCCCTGCGACCAACTCTGAAGGGAGCCGCTTCTTCAGCCCCCGGTAGTCGTCGCGGGAGGGGAGAAGCGCGCGAAAGGATGTCAGCGGAACTTCTACACCTGCGATCTGCACTGCCCGGATACTACTCTCCTACATATTGTCGTAGAGGGGCGGCCCCCGGTGGGACGACGGCCGATCCTTCGACCAAGTCGACCCCGGCGCCCAGCCGGGGCGCGAAGTCTGCCAGACTTGGCAGCGCACGAGGTCGCGAGGAAGCCGGTGGAAATCCGGCACGGTCCCGCCACTGTTACCCCGTCGGGGGAGTCAGGAACTCGTCTCGTGCGAGTCGTTTCCATGGGCGAGGAACCCAGAAAGGCAAGGCACCCAAGTGGCGCACCATCTTTTCGTCGGCGTAGGCGTAGGCCCCGGCGACCCAGAACTCATCACCGTCAAGGCGGTCCGATTGTTGAGCGCGGCCGACGCGGTCCTTGTGCCCGCGACGGAGGAATCCGGCGACGGCCCCGGCCGGGCCGAACAGATCGTCACCGCGAACTGCCCCGAGGCGCGGATCGTGCGGATCCCGTTCTCAATGGCCTGCAGGCGCGGGATCAGCGAGAAGCGCAAGGCGTCCTGGCAGGCCTCAGCGGACGCCGCCGTCGAGGCCTTCCGCGACGGCGCAGCCGTGGTCGCCTTCGCGACGGTGGGCGACCCGAGCGTCTACTCGACGTTCTCCTACCTGGCCGCGCACGTCGTCGAACTGATGCCCGATGTCGAGGTGGGGGTCGTTCCCGGCATCACCGCGATGCAGGCGCTCGCGGCCGAAAGCCGAACGCCGCTGGTCGAGGGCACCGAGACGCTTGCGCTGGTGCCGGTCACGGCGGGCCTTGAGAAGCTCGGGGAGCTGCTCGACGTCGTCGACACCGTCGTCGCCTACAAGGGCGGACGGCGGATGCCCGAGGTCGCCGCGACGATCCGGGCAAAGGAGCGCGACGCTGTGCTCGGCGTCAACCTGGGCCTCGAACACCAGGAGCTTCACCGGCTGAGCGAACTCGACGATGACCGCGCCGCACCCTATTTCTCCACCGTGCTCGCCCCAGCGACCCGCAACGGGACGACCGGGGGGCGGCTGTGAACCGCGGGAAGGTCGTCTTCGTCGGCGCCGGCCCGGGCGCCGACGACCTGATCACCGTGCGCGGTTCCCGCGTCATAGCCCAGGCCGACATCGTCATCTGGGCCTCAAGCCTGGTGCATCCCGGCATAGTCGCCAACACCAAGCCCGGCGCCCTCGTGGTCGACTCGGCATCCGAGGCGTTGGAGGACACCGCCGCCCACTACCGTCGGGCGGCCGATGAAGGGCTGCTGGTGGCGCGCGTACACACCGGAGACCCCTCGATCTACGGCGCGACGGGGGAGCAGTACGAGATGTGCCGCCAGCTCGGGCTCGACTTCGAGACCGTCCCGGGCGTCTCGGCCTACTCGGCCACCGCGGCCCGGATGAACGCCGAGATCACGATCCCCGAGGTGTGCCAGTCGTTCATCCTCACCCGGCTTGAGGGCGGGCGCACCCCGATGCCTCCCCGCGAGACCGTCCGCGGATTCGCCGCCCACGGAGCGACCATGGCGCTCTACCTCTCCGCGGCCCGGAACAAGCAGCTTCAGGACGAACTCCTTGCCGGTGGCTACCCGCCCGAGACCCCCTGCATCATCGGCTACCGGGTGACCTGGCCAGACGAGCTGATGCTGCGCTGTGAGCTGGCCGAGCTCTCGGCCACCATGCGCGAACGCAAGCTGTGGAAGCACACCATCGTCATGGTCGGCCCGGCGCTGGCCGAGGGACACAGCGGCACCCGCAGCCACCTCTACCATCCAGGTTTCCGGCACGAGTACCGCGCCGCGCAGGCCGACGCCCAAACCGAACTTCGCGCCCACGGGGCCGGCGCCGTCTCACTGGAGGAACAGCGATGATCCACGTCCACGGCTATCTCGGCGAGCTGACGCCCGCCACCCGCGAACTGGCACGCACCGCGACCCTGGTCGTCGGGGGGCGCCGCCACCTCGCCGACCTCGGCGTCGAGGAGGAACGCCAGGTTGTCCTCGGCGCGCTGACGCCGGCGCTGGAGCGGCTTGCCGCACTCCGGCCCGACCAGGACGCCCTGGTCGTCGCCAGCGGTGACCCCGGATTTCACGGGATCGTGCGCCGCATCCGGATGGCGGGCCACCGCGTCAAGGTGGTCCCCGCGGTCAGCTCCGTCGCCGCCGCGTTCGCCGCCGTCGCGCTGCCCTGGGACGACGCGCTCGTGGTCTCCGCGCACGGCAAGCCGATCGACGAGGCCGTCGCCGCCGCGAAGTGGCACCCGAAGGTCGCGGTGCTCACTTCGCAAGGCGCAGGGGTCAAGGAGCTCGCGGCCGCCGTCGGCCATCTCGGCCGTCACTTCGTGCTGGCGGAGCGGGTCGGCGAGGCCGACGAGCGGGTGCGCGTGCTGAGCGCATCGGAGGCCCTCGCCGTCGACGACGTCGTGGAGCCGAACGTCGTGCTGATCCTCGACGGCACCCCAGACACCAGGGCGCTGATCTCAGGCGCGTCCTTCGCGCGGTCGCTCGACGATGAGCCCGTGGTCGGGCAGCTCACCAACTCCCCGGCCGCGCGCCACCACGCCGACCAGATCGACGGCGCCCTCGGTGTCGCCTCCATCCGCTACGACGGCCCCGCCTCCGAACAGCTGCCGAGGGCCTGGGCGGAATGCGACCTGATCGTCAGCCACCTGGCGCTCGGGGCCACCACGCGTCTGGTCGCGCCGCTGCTGCATGACAAGAAGACCGACCCCGGGGTGGTTGTCGTCGACGAGGCCGGGCGGTTCGCCGTCCCGCTGGTCGGCGGGCACGCCGGGGGAGCAAATGACCTGGCCCGCCGGATCTCGGCGGGCATCGGGGCGACCGCGGTGCTGACGACCGCCACCGACGCCCTCAACCTGCCGGCGCTCGACACCCTCGGCTGGCCGTACTCGGGCGACGTCGCCGGCGTCACCCGCGCCCTGATCGACGGCCGACCGGTCGTCGTGGAGAAGACGGACAACTGGCCGCTGCCGCCGCTGCCCGCGAACGTGACGGTCGACGCCGTCGACCCGGTCGCCCGGATCGTCGTGACGGACCTGGACGAGGCGCCGGCCTCCGAACTGCCGACGGTCGTGCTGCACCCCAGGAGCCTCGTGGTGGGCATGGGCTGCAACCGGGGCACGGATGTCGAGACCATCCGCGCCCTGCTCGACGCGACGCTCGCCGAGGCGGGCCTGTCGATCGACTCGGTCGCGGCCATCACCACCGTCGACGTCAAGGCTGGCGAGATCGGGTTCCTCAAGCTGGTCAAACAGTTGGGCGTCCCGCTGATCGACTATCCGGCTGACGAGTTGGCGACCTTCGAGGTGCCCACCCCGAGCGCCCTGGTGCAGGGGCACGTCGGCACCCCTTCGGTGTCCGAGGCGTCCGTGCTGGCCTACGGCGCCGACCTCATCGTGACCAAGCAGCGCAACACGGACGCGACGTGCGCCGTCGGACGCATCCCGGCGCGCGGCAAGCTCAGCGTCGTCGGGCTCGGCCCAGGGTCGCGTGACCTGCTCACCCAACGGGCGCAGGACGCGCTGCGGCAGGCGACCTTCATCGTCGGTTACGGCCCCTACGTCAAGCAGATCCGCGACCTGGCCCGCCCCGGCACCCGCATCTACGCCTCCAAGATGGGCACCGAGGAGGCCCGCACCGCCGCCGCGATCGACGCCGCCCGAAACGGGGAGAACGTCGCGCTGGTGTGCGGCGGCGACCCCGCGATCTACGCCATGGCCAGCCCGGTGCTGGAGCAGGGCACCGATGGCATCGACGTCGAGATCGTGCCGGGGGTGACGGCCAGCCTCGCCGTCTCGGCGATCCTCGGGGCGCCGCTCGGCCACGATCACGTGACGCTTTCGCTTTCCGACCTGCACACCACCTGGGACAACATCGAGAAGCGGCTCTTCGCCGCGGCCGACGGCGACTTCGTCGTCGCCTTGTACAACCCGCGCAGCCGCACCCGGTTGATGCACCTGCCGCGCGCCCTGGAGATCCTCGGCGCCAAGCGCGCCCCCGAGACCCCCATCGCGGTGGTGCAGCAGGCCGACCGGGCCAGGCAGAAGGTGCTGATGAGCACGTTGGAGGAGTTCCGGCCGGAATGGGTCGACATGAACTCGCTGGTGGTGGTCGGCTCATCGACCACCCGGTACGTGACCACGGGCGGCGGCGAGCGCCGCATGGTGACGCCCCGCGACTACAAGTGGATGCCGGAATCGGCCGAGGAGGAGACCAAGTGAGCACGCCCCTGATCATCGCCGCGCACGGCACCCGGGACGCCGAAGGTGAGGCCGTGTGCCGCAGCCTCGCCGAGCGCGTCGCCGGGATGCTGCCCGACGCCAAGGTCGCGCTGGGTTTCGTAGAGCTCAGCGAACCGTCGATCCCTGAGGCGCTCACCGAGGTCCTCACCGACGGACCGGGGCACCGGGCGGTGGTGGTGCCCCTGATGCTCGGCACCGGTGGTCATGTGCGAAGCGACATCCCCGAGTTCATCGCGGAAGCCCTTCAGCACGTGCCTGCCGCGCGGATCGATTACGCGGGCCACCTCGGTGCCGACCCGCGCCTCGTCTCGGTGGTCCGGGACCGGATCGCAGCGGCCCTCGGCGACTGGGACCCGGCCCGCACAACGCTGGTGTTCGTCGGACGCGGTGCCCTGGTGCCGGACGCGAACGCCGACCACGTCCGGCTCGCCCGGATGCACTACGAGGAGGGTGGCTGGGCCGACGTGGAGGCCGCGTTCATCCAGGTCACCCGCCCCTCGCTGCCAGAGGCCCTGGACCGGGCCTACGCAGCGGGGGCCCGGCAACTTGTGGTGATGGGGCACTGGCTGTTCCCCGGCCGACTCAGGCAGTGGACCATCGAACAGTCCGAGGCTTGGGCCGACGCTCACCCCTACGCTCAGGTTCGGGTCGCCGAGGTGATCGGCGACTGCGACGAGCTGGCGGAGGTGGTCGTCGACCGGTACCGCGAGACGCTGCCGGACGCCTCACCGTCCGGGTCGCCCGCTTACCTGACCGGCCTGCTCCTCGACGACCGCAGCGTCGTCGTCGTCGGCGCTGGACGCGTGTCGGCAAGGCGCGTGCCACGGCTGCTCGACTCGGGTGCCAAGGTCACCCTGATCGCGCCCGAGGCGACGGGCGGGCTCCGGCGTCTCGCAGAGGATGGCGCCCTCGAATGGCTGCCGCGCCCCTATCAGGAAGGCGACCTGGACGGCGCCTGGTACGCGCTCGCCTCGACCGATGATCCCGAGGTCAACGCCAGGGTCGCCGCGGATGCCGAGGCCGAGCACACGTTCTGCGTGCGGGCCGACGACGCCCGGCGAGGGTCGGCTTGGACGGCCGCGTCACACAGCGCGGGCGGGGTGAGCGTCGCCGTCATCGGCAACCGGGAGCCGCGCCGTTCCCGAACCGTGCGCGACGCGATCTTCGCGTCCCAGTCGGTGCGCCAGGCCATCTTCTCCGCGCTGACGGAGGGCTGAACCGTGGCCGACGCATACCTGCAGACGGGCAGCGAGATCTACGAGGAGTCGTTCCGGATCATCCGAGCCGAGACGAACCTGGAGCGCTTCCCGGCCGATGTCAGCCGGGCCGTGGTGCGGATGGTGCACGCGGCCGGGGCCACCGACATCGCCGACGACGTCGCCTTCACGCCCGGGGTGGTCGCCGCCGCCAACACGGCCCTGCGAGCGGGGGCAGCGATCCTGTGCGACTCGTCGATGGTGGCCACCGGCATCATCCGTTCGCGACTGCCGCGCGACAACGACGTGATCTGCCACATCAAGGACCCGGAGGTCGCCCGGGTCGCCGAGCGGGAGAAGATCACCAAGACCATGGCCGCGGTCGATCTGTGGCTTCCGCGCCTGGAGGGCGCCGTCGTCGCGATCGGGAACGCGCCCACCGCGCTGTTCCGGCTGCTCGAAGTGGTCGCGGCGACGGGGGTGCGCCCCGCCGCGGTGATCGGGATCCCGGTCGGCTTCGTCGGGGCGGCGGAGTCGAAGGAGGCCCTGATCGACAGCCCGCTCGGGCTGGACTACCTGGTCGTCAGGGGTCGCCGGGGCGGGAGCGCCATGACGGTGGCCGCCGTCAACGCGATCGCCAGCACCGATGAGTTGACCAACACCTCGCGTCAGGACTGATTCGGTCGGGGTCGGTTGAGCGTAGGTTGAGCTGGGCCGTGCGTCCTTTGAGCTGGGCTGTGCGTCGGTTGAGCCGGGCCGTGAGCTTGCGAACGCCCGCGTCGAAACCATCGTGACCTTTGTCCGGGGACCTTTGGTTGGCTCCCTGCGCCGTGTGCGGGGTGGTTTCGACACGCCTGCTCGCAGAGCTCGCCGGGCGGCTCAACCAGCGCGTCGGTTGAGCCGGTCCCGCCGCGCGGAGCGCCGGGGACCGTGACGAAACCATCGTGACCATTCACTCAGGCTCTCCCAAGGGTTCGCGCGCCTTAGGATCGCGATGTTCGTTCATGGATGAACCAACATCGCGATGTTAAGGCAAAGTAGGCGTCATCTCGGGACTTGTGGCCAGGATTCTGCACCGTGCGCGGGGTGGTTTCGTCACGCCTGCTCGCAGAGCTCGCCGGGCGGCTCAACCGGCGCGGGGCCTCGTTCGCACCTCGCGAGGCCGGTCAACCGGCTGCTGGGACGTACCCCACCCCGGTCGACCAGGCAGCGGTCCGGCATGCGAGACTGGCACCACCAACAATCATTCGAGCAGCAAAGAGGAACCCGGGAGTTTTCCGGGACGGTCGCGCCACTGTGAGCCACCCCGCGGGTGGAAGTCAGGAACTCGATCTGCTCGACCTGATCGCACGGGACGCGCAATCCCGTCGGAAGGAGAGCGATGCACATCGCTGAAGGGTTCCTACCACCCATCCAATGCGCCGTATGGTTCGCGGCTTCGGCGCCGTTCGTCATCCACGGTGCCCGCGCCGTGATAGCCAAAGCCAAGGAATCGCCCGAGAACAAGCTGCTCCTCGCGGCCGCTGGCGCCTTCACCTTCGTGCTCTCGGCCATCAAGCTGCCGTCGGTGACCGGCAGTTCGTCGCACCCGACGGGCACCGGCGCCGGCGCCATCCTTTTCGGACCGCCGGTGATGGCGTTCCTGGGGACGATAGTGCTTCTGTTTCAGGCGTTGTTGCTGGCCCATGGCGGCCTCACCACGCTTGGCGCCAACGTCTTCTCGATGGCGATCGCCGGGCCGTGGGCGGGCTACGGCATCTGGAAACTGATCCGCAGGACCTCGGCACCAGCCTGGGTCGGGGTGTTCTTCGCCATGGCCGTGGCCGACCTCGTCACCTACTGCGTCACCTCCGTCCAACTGGCCATCGCGTTTCCCGACGCGGCCAGCGGTTTCGCCGGGGCCCTGACGAAGTTCCTCACTGTCTTCGCCGTCACCCAGATCCCCCTCGCGGTCGCCGAAGGTGTCCTCGGCGTGCTCCTATTCGGGTTCTTCACCCGCGTCGCCGCACCCGAACTGCTCCGCCTCGGGGTCCTCAAGGAGAAGGAGGTCGCACATGTTTAAGCGCAAGGACTGGCTCATCGGCCTCGGACTGGTCGCGATCATCGTCGTGATCTTCGTGTTCAGCTTCTCGATGGCACCCGAACCGGCAGACGGGGAGGAGTCGTTCGGAGGCACCGACTCCGCCGTCACCGCCATCCTCGAGGAGCAGGGCGTGGAGCCTTGGTTCAGCCCGATCTTCGAGCCGGGCTCGGGCGAGATCGAATCCGGCCTGTTTGCCTTGCAGGCGGGACTCGGTGGCGCCATTCTCGGGTTCGCGCTCGGCCAGCTCCGAGGCCGGGCCGCTGCCCGCAAGGAGCTCGCAACGGCCGACAGTGACTAGCCACGACACCACCATCGACGACGCCGCCTGGGCCAGCCCCTGGCGGCGGCGTCGCGTGGGGGAGAAGGTGCTGCTGAGCGTCTCCTTGGTGCTCACCGCCCTCCTGACCCCGCCCTGGCCCGGGTGCGTCCTGGTCGCCTGCCTTTCCGTGTTCCTCATCCTCGGACCCGCCCGGATCCGGGCGAGCCTGCTCGCGACGGTGATGATCGCGCCGGTCACCTTCCTGATCATCGGGGCCCTGCCCGTGGCGATCCACTTGGGCGGCGATGGATGGGGCATCGGCCCGGTGCGCATCAACGCCGACGGGGCGACCACAGCCCTCGGCCTGATCGCCCACGGCATCGCCGGCACCCTTGCGCTGATGGTGCTGGCCACCACGACACCCATGGTCGACGTCATCACGTGGCTGCGCGCCCTCCGGGTTCCCGACCCGCTGCTCGACATCGCCTCCCTGACCTACCGATTGTTGTTCGTGCTGCTGTCGACCACTCTCGCCGTGCGTCAGGCGCAGGTCGCCCGGCTGGGGGACGCCGCGTCCTGGCGACGGCGCTGGCACGCGCTGGCCTCCACCATCGGCAGTATCATCCTGCGAAGCTGGCAGCGGGCCACCAACCTGCAGCGCGGCCTCGAGGGGCGTGGCTACGAGGAGTCGCTCCGAACGCTCAGCCCTAGGCGCGCCAGGAGTTGGCCGTTCATCGGCGTGAGCTTGGCCAGCGTTGCAGGGGTGTGGGCGACGTGCTGGGTGCTGGCATGACCGCGCTTCTTGAGGCCGCCGCCGTCACCCTTGGATTCCATGACCACGTGGTGCTGCGCGACGCGAGCCTGACGATCCGGCGCGGTAGTCGGATCGCGTTGTTGGGGGCGAACGGCTCGGGGAAGACGACCCTGCTCAGCGCCCTGTCAGGCGCCCTCGAGCCCTCCGTCGGGGTCGTGCGGTTCGGCGGGCAGGACCTCAGGCACGATCGCCGCAACCTCCGCGAGCATCGGCGCCACGTCCAACTGGTGCTGCAGGACCCGGACGACCAGCTGTTCTCCGCCGACGTCACGCAGGACGTGTCGTTCGGCCCGCTCAACCTCGGCCTGGACGAGGCGACTGCGTGGGCAAGGGTCGAGGAGGCGCTGAACCTCCTGTCGGTGACCCATCTGGCCGAGCGACCCACCCACCAGCTCAGCTACGGGGAACGCAAGCGGGTCGCCATCGCGGGTGCCGTCGCGATGCGCCCCGAGGTACTGCTGCTGGACGAGCCGACGGCAGGTCTCGATCCCGTCGGCGTCGCCGAACTGATGGCCACACTCGCCGGGCTGGGAACGACGGTTGTGCTCGCCACGCACGACGTCGACCTAGCGCTCAGCTGGGCCGACGAAGTGGCGGTGGTAAGCGACGGCGGTGTCCGGCAAGGCACGCCGAGCCTGCTGCTGGACGCGGCGCTCATCCGGTCGGCGAGGCTGCGGATGCCCTGGCAGTTGGAACTTGTCACCCGGCTGGGGCTCCCGGTCGACCCGCTGCCACGCACCATCGACGATGTCCTGACAAGGATCGGCCGGTAGCGGCTCTCACTCCTTGACGACGGCCCACTGGGTGACGGTGCGCGCCGGTTTCCAGCCGAGCAGCGAGCCGAGCGGTTCGAGCGTCTCTACCTGGATCCTGCTCACCTGCCCACCCCAGGTCGCGTGGGCCTCGGCACACAACGCCTCCGCCTCAAGCGTGATGCCGTGTACCACCAGACGGCCCCCCGGCTTGAGGGCCTCCATCGCCACCTCCAACACCTCGATGGTGCCCCCGCCGCCGACGAAGACCGCGTCGGGGGCGGGCAACATGGGCAGGGACTCGGAGACCTCACCGAGGATCACGGAGAATGACCCGCCCCGGGTCAGCCGGTCGGCGTTGAGCAGCGCCCGCTCGGCCCGGTCGGCGCGACGCTCCAAGCCGATCGCCTTGGCTCCTTCGGCGCCCCGGCACCACTCGATGGCGATGGATCCGGCCCCGGTGCCGACGTCCCAGAGAAGCTGACCTGGCATGGGTCGCAGGTGGGCCAGTGCGCTGGCGCGGACATGCCTCTTGGTGATGAGTCCGTCGCTTTCGAATGCGTCGTCGGGGAGGCCAGGGGCGTTGCCGAGCAGGGAGCAGTCGCGGTCGATGATCACAAGCAGACCCTAGCCTGCCCCGGCCGACTCGGCCGTGACAGGATGAACCCTGTCGATGACGAGGAATCCGGTGCGAATCCGGAGCGGTCCCGCCACTGTGAGCTGCCTGAGGTAGCGAGCCAGGGCATCGGAATCGACTGCGGCAGTGCCGCACCGAACATGAACGCAGGCGCGGACCTGCAGGAGGAAGAATCCAGATGCTCCCCAATTGCCGGTGGCCACGATGAGCCGCGGGGCGACCCCGGTCGATCCCGATGACGGCCTCACCACGAAGGAGCGCCGCAACCGTCCCGTCCTGATGGTCAACACCGGAGACGGGAAGGGTAAGACGAGCGCCGCCTGCGGCGTGGCGCTGCGGGCCTGGGCGCAGGGCTGGCCGATCGGCGTCTACCAGTTCGTAAAATCGGCGGCCTGGAAGCCGGGGGAACGCGACGCGTTGTTGGCCCTCGGTGAGCTCCGCGGCGATGTCACTTGGGAGCGGATGGGCACCGGTTGGTCCTGGTCGAAGGCGACCGATCCGTCCGATGCCCGTGCTGCCGCCGTCGAGGGTTGGGAGGCGATCAAGGCGGGGTTGGCCGAGGAACGACACCGGTTCTGGCTGCTCGACGAGTTCACCTACCCGGTCGCCAGGGGGTGGCTCGACCTGGCCGACGTCGTCGACACCCTCGCGTCGCGTCCCGGCACACAGCACGTCGTGATCACGGGGCGGGGGTGCCCGCAGGAGATCATCGGGATCGCCGATCTGGTCACCGAGATGAGCAAGATCAAACACCCGTTCGACAAGGGACAGCGCGGGCAGGCGGGGATCGAATGGTGAGCGTGCCCCGCGTCGTGATCGGCGCGCCCAGCTCCGGGCAGGGCAAGACGACGGTCGCGACCGGTCTGATGGCGGCGCTGCGGGACCGCGGCCTGGCGGTTGCGCCGTTCAAGGTCGGCCCCGACTACATCGACCCCGGCTACCACGGCCTGGCCGCCGACAGGCCGGGGCGCAACCTCGACCCCTTCCTGACGGGCGAAGAGTTGGTCGCGCCGCTGTTCGCCCACGGCGCCGAAGGTGCAGACGTCGCGGTCGTCGAGGGCGTCATGGGACTGTTTGACGGGAGGCTCGGCACCGAGGGCTTCGCGTCGACGGCGCACGTTGCCGGCCTGATCGACGCCCCCGTGGTGCTGGTGGTCGACGTCCGGCACACGTCGCGCAGCATCGGTGCGCTGGTGCACGGCATGTCCACGTTCGACCCGGCCATCCAGATCGCGGGAGTGGTGATCAACCAGGTCGGCAGCCAGCGTCACGAGCGGGAGGTGCGTGACGCGCTGCGCGTCCCGGTGTTGGGGGCGCTGCCCCGCAACCTCGACATCGAGGCTCCATCCCGGCACCTCGGGCTGGTGCCCGCGGCCGAACGCGACGACGCGGGCATCCGGGCGATGGGGGAGACGGTGGCGCGCTACGTCGACCTTGACGCCGTCCTGGCCGTCGCGTCCCTGGCGCCGGTCCTTGATGTTTCGCCATGGGATCCGGCAGCCGTCGTCTCCCCGTCGGGTACCGCCAGGCCGCGGATCGCGATCGCCGGTGGACGCGCGTTCACCTTCCGCTACCCCGAGACCGACGAACTGCTCGTGGCGGCCGGGTGCGACCCGGTGGCCTTCGATCCGCTCACGGCGACCTCCCTTCCCGAAGGCACCGCCGGGCTGTGGATCGGCGGCGGGTTCCCCGAAATCCACGCCGAGGAGCTGGCGGGCAACAAGGCGCTGCTCGCCGACATCGCTGCCGCCGTCAAGGCCGGGCTCCCGACGGTCGCCGAGTGCGCGGGCCTGCTCTACCTTGGCGACGAGCTCGACGGTCGCCCCATGGCCGGTGCCCTGCCCGGCACCGCCGCGATGACGGGGCGTCTCACGATGGGCTACCGCACGGCCACCAGCGACGCCGACAACCTGCTGGGGCGAGTCGGTGAGCAGGTCACCGGGCACGAGTTCCACCGGACGCAGGCTACGGTCGGCGACTCCCCGGCCTGGCTGCTCGACGGTCGACCGGACGGGGTGGCCTCGCCGAGCCTCAGCGCCTCGTACCTGCACGTGCACTGGGCCGGGCATCCGCAGCTGGCCCAGCGGTTCGCCGACGCGGCGCACGCATTTGTGGGCAACGGCTGGGCGACGGCCCCCGCGCGACTAGCACTGTCGGAGCCTGAGAGGCTCGAACAAGATCTCGATCACCACGGCGACCGCGACCTCGCCCCCGGCCTGACCGACCTCGCAGTCAACGTGCGGCAACCGTCGACACCCAGCTGGTTGCAGGATGCGATCACCCGTGACGCCGACTGGGCCGCCTATCCCGATACGGCACCGGCACGCGAGGCGATCGCCAGGTATCACGGCGTCGACCCGGCCATGGTGCTGCCGGTCGCGGGTGCGGCCGAGGCGTTCAGTCTCATAGCGCGCGGCATCCCCGGTGACTCGCTGATCATCCACCCACAGTTCACGGAACCGGAGGCCGCGCTGCTGGCCGCCGGTCGGCGTCCGAGGCGCCACCTGCTTGGCGCCGTCGATGGATTCCGGCTGTCGGCGGGGAGTGTTCCCGCCGCCGAGCTGACGATCGTGGGAAACCCAACCAATCCGACGGGGGTGCTGCACACCCGCGACGTGCTGCTTGCGCTGCGGGCCCGTGTGCTCGTCGTCGACGAGGCCTTCCTGGACGCCGTGCCTGGGGAACCCGAGACGTTGATCGAGCCGGAGATGCCGGGACGATTGGTACTCAGGTCGTTGACCAAGACCTGGGCGCTTGCGGGGATCCGCGCAGGATATGTGGTCGGAGACCCCGCCCTGATAGCGCTCCTGACGCGGCAGCAGGCGCCCTGGTCGGTCTCGACCCCGGCGATCGCGGCCATGTGCGCCTGCCTGACGCCCCAGCGTCGGGACGAATCCGAGGAGTTGGCCCGGGCCGCCGAGGTCGGACGGATTGACCTGGCCGATCGGCTCCGATCCCTCGGGCTCGACCCGGTCGACGGTGCGGCACCGTTCGTGCTGGTCGACACCGTCTCCATCGCATCACGGTCGCTGCGCGGTGACCTGGCGGCCCACGGCTACGCTGTGCGTCGGGGTGAGAGTTTTCCAGGCCTGGGCCCGACGTGGCTACGTCTCGCGGTCCGCGACCCCCAGACACACCAGGGCCTCGTCGAGGCCCTCAACGAGATCAAGGAAGAGCATGCAGTCTGAACTGACCCCCGGAGAGGTCGTCCTGGTCGGTGGTGGCCCGGGCGATCCAGACCTGCTCACCGTAGCCGGGCTCCGCGCGATCCAGCAGGCCGACGTCGTGGTCCACGACCGACTCGGGGCAAACGCGGCGCTCGCGGAGACCCGCGCCGACGCCGAGCTCGTCAACGTCGGAAAGATCCCCAGGGGCGACTTCACGCCTCAGGAGGACATCAACGCCCTGCTCGTCGACCGGGCCTGCAAGGGGCTGAAGGTCGTGCGGTTGAAGGGCGGTGACAGTTTCGTCTTCGGTCGTGGGGGAGAGGAATGGTTGGCCTGCGCCGAGGCGGGGGTCCCGGTGCGGGTCATTCCCGGGGTGACGTCGGCCGTCTCGGTGCCCGCGTTGGCCGGCATCCCGGTGACCCACCGGGGCATGTCGCAGGGGTTCACGGTGGTCAGCGGACACGTCCCGCCGGGCGATCCGCGCAGCGACGTGAACTGGGATGCGCTGGCCCGCTCCGGCACGACACTGGTGCTGCTGATGGCGGTGCAGAACCTGCCCCTGATCGCGGCGCACCTGATCGGGGCCGGCCTGTCGGCCACCACGCCGACGGCCATCGTCTCGGACGGGTCGACCGAGCACCAGCACCGGCTGAGCAGCACGCTCGGAGAGGTCGGTGACGTGGCCGAGGTCGAGGGGGTGCGGCCGCCTGCGATCGTGGTGGTCGGTGAGGTCGCCGGATTCGACTTCTCCGCGGTGGGTTGATCCGCGTTGGTTGAGCCGCCTTGTGAGGGACGAGCAAGGCCCCGCGCCGGTTGAGCCGCCTTGTGAGGGACGAGCAAGGCGTGTTGAAACCACCTCGCGCCCGGGGCAGATTCCCGACGACAGCATCTTGAGAGACTCCGCGGCAAGGTCCGATGGTTTCGTCAGGCCAAGCACGCAAATGAGCAGGATCTACTGCTCATTGGCCAGATGCTGGCATCGTCAGCAGACAACACCGTCGTTGCTTCAATGAGTTACAGATCCTGCTCAAATCTGGGCCCAGCTGACGGGGGTTTCGACGGCGTCGGAGTCGGACGGCTCGGGGGTGCGGGCCACGGATGCAAA
>NZ_FQZG01000041.1 GCF_900141915.1 Tessaracoccus bendigoensis DSM 12906
CAGAGGTATGGCGCGGGTACCAGGGGTATGACGCGTTACCTGGGGTGTTTCGCTGGTGTTGAGCGTTTTGGTTGGTGTCGGCGTCGGAGGGCTGGCGTTGAGCGTTTTGGTTGGTGTCGCGACTTTCCCTGGTGTCCACGTCGCGCGACGTCACCCAGCCAGGTATGTACCGCCGCGCACGACTTCGGCCCAATTCGAGTGGCGTCACCGCCCACTCTGGCAGGCTGGCTTCCAGCAGCAGATCCAACCCAGGGGGAAATCATGAAACTCGTCCGCGTCCTCGGCGTCAGCATCGCGCTGCTCGCCGCCTGGCTCACGCCTACCAGCGTCGCCCAGGCGGCACCGGATGTCTACGCCACGCCCGGGGTGCACCTGGTCAGCGGAAGGTACTGGAAGACACAGTGCGCCAACTACTCTCCAACCGTCATCCGCTGCACCACCGAGATCTACGCGACCAAGGTGTTCCAGTCGGGTGGCCGCTGGTACAAGCAGAACGACTTCGTGTTCAACAACCTCAGCTACCTGCCTTCACCGCGGTCACAGTGGGCATCGAACCCGATCGGCCGCACAGGCTCATGGACGGCCGCCGACGGCAGGAAGTGGCGCACCGAGTGCGACACGGCCTTGACCGGATACAACGCGTGCCGCAACTTCATCGTCGCGACGGTCGCCTCCGAGAAGGGTGGCGTCGTGACGCAGACCACCGGCGAGGTCTTCAACTCGATGGTGCGCTTCTCAAGTTCGACCATCCCGCCTGTGACCAGGATCCCGGCGGCTGCCCCCGCGCGCAACGACGTGCCGGCCCCCGGGCCGCGCATCGCGCTGACGGTGGCCAAGCCGTCGACCCCCGCGCCCTCGAACCCCGGCGGAGTGGCCGGGTCGGGGAAGAACTGCCCGGCCGGATACCCGGTCAAGGGCAACATCAGTGCCTCTGGTGAGCGCATCTACCACGTGCCCGGCGGCGCGTTCTACGACCGCACCGTGCCGGAGAGGTGCTTCGCCAGCGCCAGCGACGCGAGCAAGGCCGGATTCCGAGCCTCTCTGCGCTGAGCGTCATCCGGCAATCCGGCCCATCCCGAAGCTCGGTCACACGAGCCACCCAGGGGTGGGCCGGTCCCATGACCGGTCACCCCGGAGCAGTGGTTGGATGGGAGACATGTCTGCCAACCTCACCCAACTCGAAACCGCTGCCCGAGCTGCGGCGGTCGCCCTCCACGGATACCGGGTCGATGTCGACGTGCGCGATGCGGCCGACCCCGGCGTCCTCACCTTCCCGGTTGTCTCCGAGATCGAACTGACCGGCTCCGAAGACACCTGGGTCGACTTCATCGGCGCCTCGGTCGAGAGCGTCACGGTTGACGGCGAACCCCGCGAGGTTGCCTACGACGGCGCCCGCATCGCGCTGACGGGGCTGCCGGGGCGCCGCTGCGTCGTCCGTGTGCAGGCGACCGCGCTCTACTCGCGTACCGGCGAGGGGCTTCACCGATTTGTCGACCCGGTCGACGGCGAGACCTACCTCTATACCCAGTACGAGCCCGCCGACGCCCGGCGAGTCTTCCCGAACCTCGAGCAGCCCGACCTCCGCGCGCCCTTCACCTTCTCGCTCACCGGGCCGCAGCGATGGTGGCTCGGCTCGAACCAGCCGGAGGCATCCCGCGAAGTGATTGCCGACGGGGTCGTTCGAGTCGAGTTCGAGGCCACGAGGCCCCTGTCGACCTACATCACCTGCCTCTGTGCGGGGCCGTACCGCCGTGCCGTCGACACCTGGGAAGGCATGGAACTTGGTTTGCTGTGCCGCAGATCATTGGCGACCTACCTCGACGCCGACGAGCTGTTCCGGCTGACCCGTGAGGGCATGGCCTGGTTCACCACGAACTTCGGCCCCTATCCGTGGGGCACCAAGTACGACCAGATCTTTGTGCCGGAGTACAACCTCGGCGCCATGGAGAACCCCGGCCTGGTGACCTTCACCGAGGCGTACCTGTTCCGCTCGCCCGCCACCCCCGCGCAGCTGCAGGCAAGGGCGAACACGCTCGTGCACGAGATGAGCCACATGTGGTTCGGCGACCTGGTCACCTGTCGGTGGTGGGGCGACCTGTGGCTGAAGGAGAGTTTCGCCGAGTTCATGGGCAGCCACGTCTCCGTAGAGGCCAACGGGTTCGGTGACGGCTGGGTCAACTTCGCCACGGGCCGCAAGGTCGGCGCCTACCAGGCGGACTCGATGCCGACGACCCACCCGGTCGTCGCGCAGATCGACGACTTGGAGGCAGCCAAGACGAACTTCGACCGGATCACCTATTCCAAGGGGTCGGCGGCGCTGACGCAACTCGTCCACTACGTCGGGCTCGACACCTTCCTCGCCGGGGCGCGCCGCTACTTCGCCGCCCACGCCTTCGGATCTGCGACCCTGCAGGAGTTCGTCGCCGCTCTCGACGCCGAGACCGATCGGGACCTGAGCGGCTGGATCGGAGCCTGGCTGGAGACCTCCGGGCACGACACCCTCCGTCCGCTGATCTCTACCGACCCCGACGGCGTGATCGACCGACTCGCAGTCGAGCGGATCAGCCACGACGGCGCAAGTCGGCCGCACGCGACCACCGTCGGGAGCTACAGCCTGCGTGACGGTCGCCTCGAACTGGTGGCACGGCAGACGTTGGTGATCGACGGCGACACCACCGAGGTCGACGTCCTAGTCGGTGAGCCGCGACCCGACCTCGTCCTGGTCAACGACCTGGACCACACCTTCGCCTCGGTCGCCCTCGACGAACCCGGACGGGCCGTGCTGCTTGGGCACATCGGCGACCTGGAACCGCTCGGCAGGGCCGTGGCGTGGACGGCGTTGTGGACGGAGCTGCGCGCCGGGAAACTGACCGCAGCCCAGTTCGTCGGGGCGGTACTCGACGCCGGAGAGACCAAGAGTGGGCTGCTCTCGGCCGTCCTCGGCTGGGCGCTCACCGCCGTCACCCGCTACACGCCGGACAGCGAGGTCGACGTCCTCGGTGACCGGTGGCGCGACGGTGCCCGCCGGGCGCTGCTAACGGCCGAGGCTGGCTCGGCCGCGCAACTGCTGTGGGCGAAGGCCTACCTCAAGGCGGCCGCGTTCGCCGCCGAAGACGTCTCCTGGTTGCTTGCGGAAGGGGCGGTGCCAGGGTTGCAGACCTCGGTCGACCTGACCTGGCTGGCCTGGGAGACTCTGGCGACCCAGGGGGCGGCCACCGATGATGAGTTGGACGCCGTGCTGGCCACCGACGACACGGCCGCCGGTCGGGTCGCCCGGCTCCGATGCTGGGCCGCGCAGCCCGATCCGGAGGTCAAGGAGAAGGCCTGGCGACGCGCGCACGAGGTCGGCGGTGAAACCAACGATCACGTGGACGCACTGCTCGCAGGATTCAACGCGCTCGGGCAGGCCAGCCTGCGGGCCCCGTTCGCTGGACGGTACTTCGAGTCCCTGAACGAGACCTGGCATGTGCATCCCATCGAGATAGCTATGCGACTGGTGCGTGGAGGGTTCCCGGACGATCACGAAGCGGGTGCAAGCTGGCTCGCAGCCAACCCCTCGGCCCCGAGGACGCTGCGCAGGCTCGTGTTGGAGGGAGTCTACGAATCGCAGATCGCGGCCAAGGCCAAGGGGGCCGCGACACGGCGCCCTGGTCTACCGAATCTGGGGGACTGACGGGGCAAGACGCTGAGGCGTGGGCCCCGGGCTTGAGCGAATGCCGAAACCGGGGTCCTGACCAGATAGATTGTTCCCGTGGCAGACACAGTTGAGCATGCGTTTCAGACCCCCGATGTTGAGCAGCCATATGCGGCTCTCGGTGTGAAGGACGATGAGTACGCCAGGATCCGTGAGATCCTCGGCCGGCGGCCGACCTCGGCCGAACTGGCGATGTACTCGGTGATGTGGTCCGAGCACTGCTCCTACAAGTCCTCGAAGGTGCACCTGAAGAAGTTCGGGGCGCTGAGCCAGGAGACGCCCCGCGGTCCGCTGCTCGCAGGGATCGGCGAGAATGCCGGCGTCGTCGACATCGGCCGGGGCTATGCCGTCACGTTCAAGGCCGAGTCCCACAACCACCCCTCTTACGTCGAGCCCTACCAGGGCGCCGCGACAGGCGTCGGCGGCATCGTCCGCGACATCCTCGCGATGGGGGCCCGCCCCATCGGGGTGATGGATTCGCTGCGGTTCGGCCCTCTGCACGAGGCCGACACGCTGCGCGTGCTGCCGGGCGTCGTCGCGGGCGTCGGTGGGTACGGCAACTGCCTCGGCCTGCCGAACATCGGTGGCGAGGTCCAGTTCGACGCGTCCTATCTCGGCAACCCGCTCGTCAACGCGCTGTGCGTCGGGGTCCTCCGCCACGAGGACCTGCATCTCGCGCATGCCACCGGCGTCGGCAACCAGGTGATCCTGTTCGGCGCAGCCACCGGCGGAGACGGGATCGGTGGGGCATCGATCCTCGCCTCTGAGACGTTCGACGAGACCGGCCCGGCGAAGCGGCCCAGCGTGCAGGTCGGCGATCCGTTCATGGAGAAGCTCCTGATCGAATGCACGCTCGAACTGTTCCAGGCCGACATCATCTCCGGCATCCAGGACTTCGGCGCCGCAGGCATCTCCTGCGCCACCTCCGAGCTCGCCTCGGCGGGTGACGGTGGCATGTTCGTCAATCTTGACCTGGTCCCGCTGCGTGATCCGAACCTTGCGCCGGAAGAGATCCTGATGAGCGAGTCTCAGGAACGCATGATGGCGGTCGTCGAGCCCGCCAACGTCGCCAGGTTCATGGAGATCTGCGCCAAGTGGGACGTGCTGGCCACCGTCGTCGGGGAGGTCATAGAAGGCGACCGCCTGATCATCCAGTGGCACGGTGAGACCATCGTCGACGTCGACCCGAAGACAGTCGCCCACGAGGGCCCCGTCTACGAGCGCCCCTACCACCGCCCCGCCTGGCTCGACGATGTGCAAGCCGACCCTGCCGAGGCGCTGCCCCGCGACAACTCCACCGAGGGGTTGCGCGCCGCATTCTCGGCTGTGCTCTCGCACGGCAACGTTGCGGACAAGACGTGGGTCACCAGGCAGTACGACCGTTACGTCCGAGGCAACTCGGTCCTTGCGCAACCCGAGGATTCGGGCATGCTGCGCATCGACGAGGAGACCGGGCTGGGGATCGCGCTGTCCCTCGACGCCAACTCGCGCTTCTCCTATCTGGACCCTTACCTGGGCGCGCAGCTGTCGCTGGCCGAGTCGTACCGCAATGTCGCTGTGACGGGGGCGGAGCCGGTTGCCATCACTGACTGCCTCAACTTCGGTTCCCCCGAAGACCCGGAGGTGATGTGGCAGTTCGCCGAGGCGGTGGTCGGCTTGGTCGACGGTTGCCGCGAGCTGGGTGTGCCGGTCACCGGCGGCAACGTCAGCCTCTACAACCAGACGGCCTCCACCCCGATCCTGCCCAGCCCGACCGTTGGGGTGCTGGGTGTCATCGACGATGTCGCGACCAGGATTCGCAGCGGTTTCACGCACCCGGGCGACGCGATCTACCTGCTGGGCGAGACCGGTGAGGAGCTGTCCGGTTCGATCTGGGAGGCGGCCGTCGCAGACGGTCACCTCGGTGGTCTGCCGCCACGGGTCGATTTCGGAGCCGAGCGGGCCCTCGCAGGCCTGATGGGGGAGTGCGCCCGCGGGGGGATTCTCTCCTCGGCGCACGATCTCAGCGAAGGCGGGCTCGCGGTCGCGCTGGCCGAGTCTGCGTTCCGCAACGGCATCGGGTTCGCCGTCACCCTTCCTGACGCCGATCCGACGGTGGCGCTGTTCGCCGAGTCGGCGGCGCGCGCGTTGGTTTCGTTGCCGGGCAGCGCGGTGGCGCAGTTCGAAGCGCTGTGCGCCGACCGTGGAGTTCCCGCGGCACGGATCGGTGAGGTCACGGGCGAACCGGAACTGGAGTTCGTCGGGCTGTTGACGATCTCGTTGGAGGACGCCCGGTCGACCTGGCTCGCGCCGCTCCCCGCCGCTTTGGGCTGACCGGGCCTACCTCCGGCCCTGCCCGCGGGCCCGGAGGAGGGTCTCCAACTCGACGGCGAACTCCCAGGCCGCCTCGACGTCCTCCATGGTCGCACCCGGACGCTTGCCCGAGCCGTATTCCGTCGCGTTGCGTACCAAACGCAGCCATTCGAATCCGTCGGAGTCGAACCCTTTGAGCAACTTGCGTGCGGCCTGCGCCGTCGAGGAGTGGGACCCGGCGCTCTTGGCTCGGAAGCCGTGTTCGAGCAGCAGCGCGGTCAGTTCCTTGCGGATCGCATCGTAGGCCAGGGAGAAGGCGCCCGCCACGTCGGTGTGGCCGATCATCCGTGAGCTGGCAAGGTGGGCGGCCGCCTGTTTGTGCAGCAGCCGGGCCTGGTCGGGGTCCAGTGCGACCGTCTCGAGCCGTCGCTCCCGGATCAGGTCTGCCAGTTCGTCGCGCAGCATGGAATCAGACTATGCGAGTCAGGCCAGTTCGAGGGCGACCGTGGGGCCTTCCCGGACCGTGCGGCTGAAGCCTGTGGTCGGGGTGTTCCACTCGTCTAGGCTCAGCACCGCCACGTTGACGTCCATGCGGAGCGCTGCGGTCGCCTCGGCTTGGAGCCGGGCGGCCCTGCGGCGGGAGAGATCACCCACGAGCAGCAGGTCGACGTCGGATGGGAACGGCCCGGGCACGCCCAGGCGACGCGCCGCCCAGGAGCCGTACAGCAGCGCCTCATCCACCCCGCCGATGCCGCGCACGAGTTGCGGCAGGACCGCCTCGGGGCCGTAGGTCAGCGTCAGGAGTTCGGTGAGAGACGGGGCCAGGGGGTGCCGGGTGTTCGCGGCGACGAGGCGCGCCCGGCCGACCCGACGTTCGGTGATCAACCCGGCTGCGGACAATCTGCCGACCTCGGTGTGCACGGTCGTCAGGCTGGCGTCCAGAAGTCGGGCGAGATCGGAAAGGGTGCGGTCCTCGTCCGGGTGGAGGAAGATCTCGGCGAGCAGTTCGCCCTGCAGATCGGAACGCAGCAGCGGCGCGAGCATCGGGGGACGGGGCTTCACACAAGAAGAATACAACTTCGGCGGATCGGAAACTGTCAGTCGCCTGTGGGTGGCTCATCCGTGAAGTAGCGTGACCTGCATAGCTCTGGATCCGGGGGGTGAAGAGTCGTGGCCTTCATGGCCCACGTCGCCACGCCCTCGGGATGTCGGGTGAGGTGATCGTGACGGGCGAGAGCGCGGCCACGTTGACCTATTGATCGCATGGAGAGCGGGTGGGAGAATGCTTTCTTCCACGCGTAGGAGAACTGGAGGTTGGGGGCCTCGACGGCGCGCGGTGCAAGGGGGCGTTGGTTGATGACGACGGTGGATCTGGAAGTTGGCGCGGGTTCTCGCGGCTTCGGGGAGACTTTCACCGAGTTGCTGCAGGGGAGCACGACGAAGCGTCGATTGCTCCTCGCGATGGTGGACGGCGCCATGGTGGCGTTCGCCGCCCTGACGGCCTACCTCGTGCGCTTCGACTGGCCCAACGATGGAGATGCGCTGTCGCCCATCTGGCTGTTCGCCATCTTGCCGCTGACCTGGCTGGGGCTCTTGGCCGTGTTCGGCGCGTATGCGTTGCCGTCCCTGCACACCGGCATGGAAGAGTACCGCCGGGTTCTGGCCGCGTCCGTCACCCTGGCTGGGCTGATCGGCGTCGGCTGCTATCTCCTCGGCATCAGCCTTTCGCGGATGTTCTTCGTTGTGACGTTCCTGCTGGGAATCCCGCTCCTCTTGGCGGCGAGGCACCTCAGGCGTCGGCTGTTCAACAAGCTGCGGGCCAGAGGAGCCCTCACATCACCCGCGGTCGTGGTCGGCACACCCGACCATGTCGACTCGGTCACTCGGGTGCTGCGTAGAGAGAAGTGGCTCGGGTACCGGATCGTTGGCGCGCTCACTTCCTCGGGCGGCCAGGAGACACCCGGCGGGCTTCCGATCCTCGGAACCGTGGACGATGTCGCGACCCTCGCCAGACTGCTACCGCTGAAGGTGGTCATCTTCGCGGAAGGGTCGTTCTCTGACGCTCAGCAGTTCAAGCGGATGGCGTGGGAACTCGAACAGGTGGCGACCGAGATGATCGTCGTCCCCACGCTCAGTGACATCTCGGCAGGGCGCCTGGTCAGCCGTCCAGTCGGCGGACTCCCGCTCGTCCACGTCGAGAGGCCGCATGCTGTGGCCGCGTCCCGGTGGTACAAACGTCTCTTCGACATCGTCGGCTCGTCCCTGCTGCTGCTGGCCAGCGCCCCGATCATCGCCGCCGTCGCCGTGGCGATCAAGTTGGAGGACCGCGGCCCGGTCTTCTTCAAACAGACCAGGGTGGGACGTTGGGGTCAAGAGTTCGAGTGCTTCAAGATCCGTTCGATGGTGGTCGACGCCGAGGCCCGCAAGCAGGCCCTTGCCAGCGCCAACGAAGGGGCAGGGGTGCTGTTCAAGATCGCGCACGACCCGAGGATCACCCGCGTCGGTCGCTTCATCCGCCGATTCTCGATCGACGAACTGCCTCAGTTCCTGAACGTGCTCCTGGGCGAGATGAGCATGGTCGGCCCGCGGCCCGCCCTTCCCAGCGAGGTCGCCCGCTACGACCGCGACGCTGTCCGTCGCCTTGACGTGCGCCCTGGGTTGACCGGGCTGTGGCAGGTCTCCGGGCGCTCCGACCTCTCCTGGGAAGAGACAGTCCGGCTCGACGTGTACTACGTCGACAACTGGTCGATGTTGCAAGACGTCGTCATCATCGCTCGGACGGCGCGCGCCGTGTTCGGTTCGGCGGGGGCCTACTGAGGTGGTGAGACCGGAGGTTTAGTGTAGATGGCATGAGTCTCAACGATGCCGTCAACGAAGCCCTTCCCTCAGCGCTTGCGGACCTGAAGCGCCTCATCGCCATCCGGTCGATCTCCTCGCAGCCGGAACATGCCGACGACGTGCTGGCTACGGCGGATCTAGTGGTGGACCTTCTCAAGGGCCTCGGCTGCCCCGAGGTCCGGTTCATGGAGGCGGGTGGAGGCAACCCCGCGGTGTTCGGGCACTTCCCCGCACCGGAAGGGCAGCCGACGGTGTTGCTGTATGCGCACTACGACGTCCAGCCCACCGGCGATCCGGGCCAGTGGACCTCGCCCGCATTCGCGGCGGTCGAACGTGACGGTCGGCTCTACGCGCGTGGGTCCGCAGACGACAAGGGTGGAATCGCCGTGCACCTGGGGGCGCTCCGGGCGTTCAACGGCAAGCCTCCGGTCGGCGTCAAGATCTTCATCGAGGGCGAGGAGGAGATCGGCTCACCCAGCATGTCCGCGCTGCTGTCAAGGTTCGGAGCCGACCTGGCCTCCGACGTGTTCGTGATCGCGGACGCCGTGAACTGGAAGGTGGGAGAACCCGCACTCACCTCTACACTGCGTGGGCTCGTCGACGCCGTCGTCACGGTGTCCACCCTGGAGACGGGGCTCCACTCCGGCCAGTTCGGTGGTGTCGTCCCCGATGCCCTCACCGCGCTGTGCAGGCTGCTGGCCACGCTGCACGATGAGCGTGGCAACGTCGCGATCGAGGGGCTGCTGAGTGCGCCGGATCCCGACGTCGAGTACGACGAGGACCGGCTGAGGGAAGAGACCGGAATCCTCGACGGCGTCGAATGGATCGGCGAGGGCATGGCGTCGGCCAGGATGTGGACCAAGCCGTCGGCCTCGGTGCTCGCGATCGACGCCACCCCGGTCAAGGACGCCTCCAACACGCTGGTGCCGACCGCCCGGGCGAAGGTCAGCGTCCGCATCGCCCCCGGGGACGATGTCGCCAGCGCTGCGGCCGCGCTCAAGGCCCACCTGCTGAAGAACGCCCCGTGGGGGGCGAAGGTCACGGTCGAGGCCGGGCAGGGGGGAGCAGGCACGCTCATCGATCTCAGCGGAGACAAGGCCGAGGCGGCGATGGACGCATTCAGGGAGGCATTCGGCGTCGACGCGGTCAAGATCGGTACCGGCGGATCGATCCCGATCGTCGCTGAGTTCGCGGAACTCAACCCCGACGCGGTATTCCTGCTGACGGCCGTGGTCGACCCGACGTCACGCATGCACGGCATCGACGAGTCGCTCGACCTGGGCGATCTGGCGAAGGCGACACTCGCGGAGGCGTTGTTGCTGCAGAACCTGTCGCGCAAAGGCTGAGTAAAGATCGAGGTGGTCGGCGTATTCGGCCACCGAGCGGTGGTGAGTCGCTACGGTGAAGCCATGGTGCGAATCGAGAGGGATTCCCTCGGTGAACTGACAATCCCCGATGGCGTCTACTGGGGTGTCAACACCGCCCGCGCGATGGAGAACTTCCGGATCAGCCGACGTGAGATCAGCGTGTATCCGGACCTCCTGGTCGCCTATGCGCAGGTCAAGCAGGCCGCGGCCCGGGCCAACCACGAGATCGGGATCCTGGACGAGGAGCGTGCCACCCTGATCGACCGCGCGGCCCAGGACATCATCGACGGTCGGCTGCACAACCAGTTCGTGGTCGGCGTGATCCAAGGCGGCGCGGGCACGTCGACCAACATGAACGTCAACGAGGTCATCGCCAACCGGGGCCTCGAGTTGGCAGGTCGACCGTTCGGGGACTACGCGTTCCTCTCGCCGCTCGACCACGTCAACCGGTCGCAGTCGACAAACGACACCTACCCCAGCGCGGTCAAGCTCAGCCTCGTCTACTCGCTGCTCAGGGTCATGGAGGAGTTGCGCCTCCTGCGCAACTCCTTCGCGACGAAGGGCCGTGAGTTCCGCGAGGTGCTGAAGGTCGGGCGCACCCAGCTGCAGGACGCCGTCCCCATGACGCTCGGCCAGGAGTTCTGGGGGTTCTCCACCTCTATCGGCCAGGACATCGACCGGATCGAGGACGTGCGGCAACTCCTTTGGACCCTGAATCTCGGGGCCACCGCGATCGGGACCGGGATCACCGCCCCGCCCGAGTACGCCCCGGCCGTGCTGCGCCACCTGCGCGCCATCACCGGGCTGGAACAGCTCGCCAACGCCACCGACCTGATTGAGGCGACCAGCGACACCGGGGTGTTCATCTCGGTGTCGTCCGTCCTCAAACGCGCCGCCATGCGGCTCTCGAAGATCTGCAACGATCTGCGGCTGCTGAGTTCAGGGCCGCAGTTGGGCCTCGGAGAGATCAATCTTCCCGCCGTGCAGGCCGGGAGTTCGATCATGCCGGGCAAGGTGAACCCGGTGATCCCGGAGGCGGTCAACCAGGTCGCGTTCATCATCGCCGGGGCCGATCTGACCGTGTCGATGGCATCCGAGGCCGGTCAGCTGCAACTCAATGCCTTCGAGCCGGTGATGGCGCACGTGCTCCTGCAGAACGCGACCTGGCTCAGGCGTGCCGCCCGCACCTTGCGCATTCATTGTGTCGATGACATCACCGCCAACAGTGAGCGGCTCCGGCAGAATGTGGACGCATCCGTCGGTGTGGTTACGGCGCTGACGCCTCGCATCGGGTATGCGGCCGCCGCCAACTTGGCCAAGAGGGCCCTGCACGAGGGTGAATCGATCCGAGCCCTGGTCTTGGATGAGGACCTGATGGGGGCCGATGAACTCGAGGTGATGCTCGATCCCGCCTCGCTGTCGGGGGGGCTGTTTGACACCGGCCCGCTGCCGGCCCTCACGCCGGAGGCAATCGCCAAGGTTGAGGCAGCCCTCGACGAGGCAGACAAGGGCGATCACGCCTGAGCCATAGGCCGCCCGGCCCTCCGGTGTCAGCTGGCGAGATCCTGCTCGATCATCGACGCGATCCGTTCAACGGCGGCAGCGTTCTCGGAGGCGACGGTCACCTCCGCGCCCAACTCGGCACCCAGCGTCATGATGAGAAGGGACGAAGAGGCATCGACCGAGCTGCCTGCCCTGAACAGGGTGATCTCATCCTCGTATTCGCAGGCCGCAGTCGCGATCATCGTCGCCGGGCGCGCGTGCAGCCCGATGCGCGAACCCACGAAGACGGTCCTGGTGGCCATGGTGTGCTCCTCACTCGCCGTCGGGCTTCACTGCCCTGCGGCTCGACACCAGCATAGTCGCGGGATAAAGGCGTTCCGAAAACCGACGCTGGCCGCAGTCAGCGCGCGGGTCCTGTGGACTGGCGGATGACCAGATCTGGATGGAAGAGCATCTCGGTGGGGTCGGTCTCCAGCCCGCGTACCGAGGCCAGAAGCACGTCGATGGCGGCCTTGCACATGGCGGTGACAGGCTGCCGGACCGTGGTCAGCGCCGGGTCGGTGAACGCCATGAGGGGCGAATCGTCATAGCCGATCACGGAGAGGTCCCGCGGCACCCTGAGCCCGCGGACACGCGCCTCCCGGATGGCGCCGAGGGCCATGATGTCCGACCCGCAGACGATCGCGGTGTGCCCGGCGTCGAGCAGGCGGTTTGCGGCGGCCTGGCCACCCTCGACGCTGTAGATGGTCGAGACGACGCTGGCCGGGTCGAGCCCCTGCGCGAGGAACGCGTCGGTCTTGCGTCTGGTGGATTGGTAGCGCTGCTGCCCGACCGCCAGGCCGATTCGCGTGTGACCGAGGGAGCGCAGGTGGGCCACCGATGAGCTGATCGCCTCCGCATCGGAAGTGGAGAAGAAGGCTCCGTCGACCCGTTCGTCGTAGCCGTTGATGAATACCGCCGGTACCCCGGCTGCGATCAGGCGTTGATAGTGCTCGGGGGTGGCCAGCGTGTCGGCGAGGCTCCCCGAGACGGAGATCAGACCGGAGACCTCGATGCCAAGGAGCGTGTCGAGATACTGCTCTTCGGTCAGGCCGCCCGGCCCGGATGAGCAGAGGAACATGTGCTGGCCGGCTGCGGCTAGTTGCAGCGAGAGCTCGTTTCCGAACGCCGCAAAGGTGGGGTTTCCCAGTTCGGGGACCATGACGGCGATCAGGTTGCCGTGGCCGCCCTGGTCCGGCGGCGGGCCGAGCGACTCCATCACCGCCATCACGCTTGCGCGGGTTGCCTCTGCGACGCCGGGCTTTCCGTTGAAGACGCGTGAAACCGTAGCGGTGGACACACCCGCGAGTTGGGCGATGTCAGACATTGTCAGGCGTCCGGGGGGCACGGCGTCTCCTCTCCGATGAGTGCTGGCGGGTGGTGTCAGGCCATGCTTGCAGACCGACGACCCCCGTTGCAAGCATTTTTGCAGAATGTGGTTCGTCTGTTGCGTTCCGAGTCAAAGTCGGGCTCTGGCTGGATGGTTGACTCGGGCGTTGTGGCTTGCGATCCGGCGCTGAAGCCACGTCGAGACGTTATAAAATTGTTGTGCAAGAAGCTTGCAAGAATGGTGGATCCAGTTACGATGAGGCTATCCGGGTTGGCACCGACGCGACCCGATCACACCAAGGAGAAGCACATGCGCAAGAGCCTCATTGCCGTTGCTGCAGCCGGGCTGACGTTGTCCCTGGCCGCGTGCAGTGGTGGCACCACCCCGGGCGCCACGAGCTCGCCCAGCGGCGATGTCAGCAGCCCGGCGGCCTCCGCGCCCGCCGGGTCCGGAACGGTGACCATCTGGGTCGACGAGACCCGGGTCGAAACCTTCAACACCATCGGTGAGGGTTTCACGGCGGCCACCGGCGTCACCCTCGACGTCGTGCAGAAGCCCACCGGCGACATCAAGACCGACTTCATCGCCCAGGCGCCGACCGGTGAAGGGCCAGACCTGATCGTCGGTGCACATGACTGGGTCGGGGATCTCCAGGCCAACGGTGTCATCGCGCCGGTCGAGCTGGGCGACAAGGTCAGCGGATTCAACGAACTCGCAATTCAGGGGTTCACCTACGACGGGCAGCTGTTCGGCGTTCCCTACGCCATCGAGAACATCGCGCTTGTGCGCAACAACGGCATGGTCTCCGACACCCCCGCAACGTTCGACGAACTGATCGCGCAGGGCAAGGCCGTCGAAGGTGCGCAGTTCCCGATCGTCATCCAGCAGGGCGACGCGGGCGACGCCTACCACCTCTACCCGATTCAGACCTCGTTCGGGGCGCCGGTCTTCAAGACCGACGCGTCAGGCGCCTACACCGCCGAACTCGGCATGGGCGGTCCCGAGGGCCTCGCGTTCGCCAACTACCTGAAGAAGCTGGCCGACGAGAAGGTCGTCTCCGTCTCCCTCGGCGGCGATCAGGCCAAGCAGGCCTTCATCGACCAGAAGACGCCGTACATGATCACCGGCCCGTGGAACATCGCCGACTTCGAGGCCGCGGGGATCGACGTCTCCGTCCTGGCCGTCCCGTCGGCCGGTGGCCAGCCTTCCGCCCCGTTCCTCGGAGTCCAGGGCGTCTACCTGTCGTCGCAGTCCGAGAATGCCCTGGTCGCCAACCAGTTCCTGGATTACATGGCCAGCAAGGAAGCACAGGACAAGCTGTACGAACTGGGCGGCCGCACCCCGGCCCTGACGGAGTCCGCAGACGCCGTCGACGACCCGATCCTCGCCGGTTTCGCCGAGGCAGGCAAGGAAGGCCAGCCGATGCCCGCGCTCCCCGAGATGGGCGCCGTTTGGACCTTCTGGGGTAGCGCGCAGGTGAGCATCATCACCGGGGCGGCCGCGCCTGAGGCGGCCTGGACCGAGATGATCGCCAACATCGAATCGAAGTTCTGACCAAACGGTCGAACCCTGTCTAGTCTGGGGGCCGGGGCTTGGGGGTCCCGGCCCCCGGTCATCGCATTGGAGCGAAGGAATGACTTGTGAGCAGCACCTCAACTGAGACGCCGAGACGCGTCTCTCACGCGCGGGACTTCACCCGCCCGGGCTTCTACGTGAAGCTCGTCCTGATGATGCTGGTGAATGCCTTCGGGCTCTACGGCATCATGGCCTCGTTCGGGCAGGAGAAGTGGGCCTTGCTCGCCTTCCTTGCCGTGACCCTCGTCGTGGTCGACTTCGTGTACTTCTCGAAGCGCGCGATCCCCGCCAAGTACCTGCTTCCCGGTCTGATCTTCCTGATCCTGTTCCAGGTCTACGTGATGGCCAACACGGCCTACGTGGCCTTCACGAACTACGGCGACGGGCACAACGACGCCAAGGGGCCGGCGATCACCCAGATCATGAAGACGGCCGACCGCCGCGTCGAGGGAACCTCCACCTTCCCGGTGACCGTGCTCGACCGCAACGGCGAGATCGCGTTTGCCATCGTCGAGGACGGCGAGCCCAGGATCGGTGACGCGGAGACCCCGCTCGAGTCGGCCGGGAACGCCGTGGTCGACGGCGAGCGTGTCGTCGAGGTGCCCGGCGCCGACGTGCTGAACCTCGGCCAGATTCAGCAGCGGCAGAAGGAGGTCCTCGACCTCCGAGTGTCGATGACAGACGACCCCAACGATGGATGGCTGCGGACGGACAACGCGACCATGGCCTTCGTCGCCAAGTCACTGCTCACCTACGATGCCCAGGCCGACACTTTCACCAACCAGGACGGCAAGGTGTTCCATGCCGACGGCGAGCGCGGGCTGTTCGTCGCGGAGGACGGCTCGACGCTGACTCCCGGCTGGAAGGTGGTCGTCGGGTTCGAGAACTTCCAGAGAATGTTCACGGACTCCCGGCTGAGTGGGCCATTCATGAGTTCCCTGGTGTGGACCTTCGCGTTCGCGATCCTTTCGGTACTGACGACCTTCGCGCTCGGGCTGATCCTCGCGGTGGTGTTCAACGACCCCCGGGTGAAGGGGCGCACGTTCTACAGGGCCATGTTCATCCTGCCGTACGCGTTCCCCGGATTCCTCGCGGCCCTGGTCTGGCGAGGCCTGCTGAACCGGGACTTCGGGTTCATCAACCAGGTTCTCCTGGGAGGGGTCGACGTCAACTGGCTGGGGGACGGGAACTTAGCGAAACTGTCGATCATCCTGGTCAACCTCTGGCTCGGGTTCCCATACATGTTCCTGGTCACCACGGGTGCGCTCCAATCGATCCCCGGTGAGCTGACGGAGGCCGCCGTGGTGGACGGCGCCGGGCCACTCAGGCGCTTCTTCTCGATTACGCTGCCGTTGCTGCTCGTCTCCGTCGCGCCGTTGCTGATCTCCAGCTTCGCCTTCAACTTCAACAACTTCTCGCTGATCTTCATGCTCACCGGCGGCGGACCCAACTATCCGGGCACGCCTGCTCCTATCGGTGAGACCGACATCCTGATCTCAATGGTCTACGCCATCGCCTTCGAGGGTGGCAACAAGCAGTACGGGCTCGCCGCCGCGATGTCCATCACGATCTTCTTCGTGGTCGGCCTCGTGTCGTGGCTGGGCTTCCGCCAGACGCGCAAGCTAGAGGAGATCATGTAATGACCGCCAAACTGGCAAATGGTGACAACGACGTGCGGCTGCGCGGGGGCCGCTGGTGGGCGCAGGTCGGGTGGAAGCATGTCTTCGCCCTACTGATGATCGTCTACTGCGTCTTCCCGTTGCTCTACGTCCTCTCAGCCTCGCTGAACCCGACCGGAACGCTGACCGGCTCGGTGAACCTGTTCAGCGCCTTCACCGCAGATCATTACGCGGAACTGATGGCCAGCGACTTCCCCAAGTGGATGCTCAACTCGTTCATCGTGAGCACGAGCACCGCCGTCGGCACCGTCGTGATGGCTGCGGCCGCGGCCTATGCCTTCAGCCGGTTCCGGTTCAAGGGCCGTCGCGGCGGGCTTACCGCCCTGCTGATCATCCAGATGTTCCCGCAGATGCTCGCGTTCGTGGCGATCTTCCTGCTGGTGCTGACGCTCGGCAAGGTGTTCCCGTTCCTCGGCATCGGGTCCAACATCACCCTGATCTGCGTCTATCTAGGTGGCGCGCTGGGGGCGAACACGTTCCTGATGTACGGGTTCTTCAACACCATCCCCATGGAGATCGACGAGGCCGCCCAGATCGACGGCGCCACGCACGCCCAGATCTTCTGGGGCATCGTGATGCGGCTGGTTACGCCGATCCTCGCGGTCGTCGGCCTCCTGAGTTTCGTCGGCTCCTACGGGGAGTTCATCCTGGCGCGGATCATCCTGGCAAGGCCCGAGAACTACACGCTGGCGGTTGGCCTCTACGTGTGGGGCTCGGATGAACGCAACGCGCCATGGGCGCTGTTCGCCGCCGGTGCCGTGGTGGCGGCGATCCCGATCATCCTGCTGTTCATGTACCTGCAGAAGTACATCGTCTCCGGGCTCACCGCGGGGGGCGTCAAGGGGTAGTCGAGTCTCACCGAAGCCAACGGATTCATGCGGGTTGGTCTCGGTCGACTCGTTGGAACACTGCGAACGCGCCGTCCCTCACGGGGCACACCTGCCGCCCGCCGGTCTCCGAGTCAGGCCGTCCGGGCGGCAGGCACGTGCTCGGTGAAGGTCGCTCGGCACACGACCGGGCCGACTTCGAGGTCGTCGGTGACCAGGTCGGAGCCGCTCTGGGCCAGGTAGCCATCCAGGAATCCCTTGTGCATCGCGCACACCAGCGGCAGCTGCTCAGGCGTGACCATGGTTCGGAACGGACAGCGCGTGAAGCTCAGTTCGCCGTCCTCGTGTGTCGTGCCGAAGCCACGCTCACCGAGATGGACGGCGAGCCCGCCGAGATCCGGGTCGGGCTCTTCCTCCTGAGACGCCACCGCGCTGCCCCAAGAGCGACCCGCCTGCTCGGAGAGCGGGAACGCGTCCCTGGCCGGTTCGACAAACGATGAGATCAGGACCTGAACCAGTTCGGTCAGGTGCAGGTTGCCGATGGTCGGGGCTTCACTGGTCGCGGTGAACACCAACGGGGGGCGACCCTGGCTGCCGGTCGCGCCCACCTCTCGTCTGGCGAAACCTGACTCGACGAGCGCATCCAGATGAAAGCGCGCGGAGTTCTTGTGCAGGCCGAGTTCCTCGGCAACGTCGATGACGGAACGCGGTTCTGTTGCGGCCTGAAGAAACGCCAGCACTCGTGTCCGAGTGGGCCCCAAGCCGTGCGGGGTGCTGGTCATACTTGACATTGTGTCACCGGCCGAGGATCGTGCCTGCCCCGGGGTGGCGCAGACGGGTAGGGTGGTCACTGTGCAGTTTACCCAATTGGTTGATGCTTATGGGAGGGTCGCCTCCGACCTGCGCGTCTCCCTGACCGATCGGTGCAACCTGCGCTGCACCTACTGCATGCCCGCAGACGGGCTGAAGTGGCTCGCGACTGAAGAGACCCTCACGGATGCGGAGGTCCTTCGAGTCGTCCGCATCGCGGTCGAAAGCCTCGGAGTCACCCGCATCAGATTCACCGGCGGAGAACCACTGCTGCGACCCGGCCTCGAGGGGATCGTCGCCGGAGCCGCGACCCTGCAGGGCCGACACGGGCGGCCCGAGTTGGCGCTCACCACCAACGCGCTGGGGCTCGACAAGCGGATCGACGCCCTCGCTGCCGCGGGGCTCGACCGCGTCAACATCTCCCTCGATTCGCTGGACCCGGTGAGGTATGCGCGACTCGCTCGGCGTGACCGGCTCGCCGATGTGCTCAAGAGCATCCGTGCCGTCGAGGCGGCGGGTCTCAGGCCCATCAAGGTCAACTCGGTCATCATGCGCGGCCAGAACGAGTGTGACGTCGTGGCGCTTGCGCAGTTCTGTCTGGAACGCGGCTACGAGCTGCGTTTCATCGAGCAGATGCCGCTCGGTCCGAAGGGTGAGTGGGACCGCTCGCTCATGGTGACGGCGACCGAGATCCTCGACCAACTCCGGGGCCGCTACCGGTTGAGCGCCCTGGAGGAGCCGAGGGGGGCGGCTCCCGCAGAGCTTTGGGCGGTCGCCCCGGATGAGAACCAACCAGGCGGACGGGTCGGTGTCATCGCCTCGGTGACGAACCCGTTCTGCGGAGCCTGCGACCGCACCCGCATCACGTCGGATGGTCAGGTGCGCACCTGCCTGTTCTCCCAGCGCGAGACCGATCTGAGGACGGTGCTGCGCTCCGGCGGCAGCGACGACGACCTGGTGGCCGCCTGGGTAGGCGCCCATCGAGGCAAGGCCAAGGCGCACGGGATCGACGAGGCCGGGTTCGTCCAACCGACCCGTACCATGAGCGCCATCGGTGGCTGACAGATCGAAATGAGAGGAAGCTGGATGAGGGTCAGATTCTTTGCTGGAGCGGCCGAGGCCGCCGGCGTCGATGAACTCGTTGTGGCCGATGCAGGGCAGACGGGTCACGACCTCGTCACGGTGCTGGCGGAGGGGAACCAACGGCTCGGGGAGGTGCTCCGGGTGAGTTCCCTGCTGGCAGACGGCGCCCGCGTGGCCGACCTTTCCGCCCCGCTCGGGGTGGTCGATCGGGTCGATGTACTTCCCCCGTTCGCGGGAGGGTAGCGGTGGCGCGGGCCTGGGGCATCCTGCTCGGCGGTGGACGGTCGGCCCGGATGGGCCACGACAAACTCGCCCTCACCCGTGACGGTCAGACCCTCGCCGCCATCGGGGTGACGGCGCTGCTCGGCGTCGCCGAACACGTGGTGGTCTCCTCGCCCGAGCGGTCGGAGCTCGTCTCGCGTCGCGTCAGCTTCGCGTTGGAGGATCCGCCGTTCGGGGGGCCCGTCGCTGGGATCGCGGCGGCCCTCGACGTGTTGGCCGAAGCGGACGCGGATGACGACCTCTATCTACTGGCGGGCGATCTAGCCAGCCCCGAGCGGGTGGTCGCAACCCTCGCCGGAGCTCCGCGCGGTGTCGACGGGACAGTTCTCCTCGACCACGAAGGGTGGCCCCAGTATCTGGCAGGCAGATACCGGCTCGGCTCGCTGCGCTCGGCGCTGGGTGGTGAGGTGCGGGACCGTTCTGTACGCAGCGTCTTCGGGGCGCTCGACCTGGCCTCGGTGCAGGCGGCCGAGAGTGTAACGGCCGACGTCGACACCCCGGCCCAGGCCAGGGGCGCCGGGCTGCTCTGAGGGGCGACGGCGACGACACGCGGGCTTTAACGTTCACATTCGCGGTCTGACAAGCGAGATTGTGCCAAATAGTTGGTTTATTCCAAGTTAATCTGACAAAACGTAGTAAACCTGAAAAGCTTGGCCCCATGAGTACTGATTCCGTGCGCATCGACGGGCCGGCGTCCGAGGCCCTCCTCAAGCTCGGCCGCTTCTTCTCGAAGTGGGACGAGAGCGACGACGGCCGTGCCGTCTTCCGGCAGGGTGGCCGCGCGGGCGACGTGTTCTACCGTGACCGCTGGAGCCATGACAAGGTGGTTCGCTCCACGCACGGCGTCAACTGCACCGGGTCCTGCTCCTGGAAGGTCTACGTCAAGGACGGGATCATCACCTGGGAGTCGCAGCAGACCGACTACCCGTCCACCGGCCCCGACCGGCCCGAATACGAACCCCGCGGCTGCCCCCGCGGTGCCGCGTTCTCCTGGTACACCTACTCGCCGACCCGGGTGCGCTACCCGTACGGCCGCGGTGTGCTGATCGAGATGTACCGCGAGGCCAAGAAGCGCCTCGGCGACCCCGTCGAGGCCTTCCGGGAGATCTCGACCGACCCCGTCAAGCGGCGCCGCTACCAGCAGGCCCGCGGCAAGGGCGGCCTGGTGCGCATCTCGTGGGACGAGGCGATCGAGATCGCCGCGGCGTCCTACGTCAACACCATCAAGTTCTACGGCCCCGACCGCTGCGTCTCGTTCTCCCCGATCCCTGCGATGAGCATGGTCAGCCACGCGATCGGCACCCGCTTCACGCACCTCATCGGCGGCGCGATGACCAGCTTCTACGACTGGTATGCCGACCTTCCGGTGGCCAGCCCGCAGGTCTTCGGCGACCAGACCGACGTCCCCGAATCGGGTGACTGGTGGGATGCCACCTACCTGATGATGTGGGGCTCGAACGTGCCCGTCACCCGGACCCCCGACGCGCACTGGATGGCGGAGGTGCGCTACCGCGGCACCAAGGTCGTCACCGTCAGCCCCGACTACGCAGACAACGTCAAGTTCGCCGACGAGTGGCTGCCAGCGCAGGCCGGCACCGACGCCGCGCTCGCGATGGCGATGGGGCACGTGATCTTGAAGGAGAACTTCGTAGACCGGAAGGTCGACTACTTCGACTCCTACGTCAAGCAGTACACCGATCTCGGCATGCTGATCACGCTCGTCGAGCATCCCGACGGCCATGGCCTGACGGCGGGCAAGTTCGTCACCGCCGCCGACCTCCCCGAATACGCGAGTCTCACCGACGCCGCGTTCAAGACCGTGATGTGGGACAAGGCAACGGGCAGCACCGCCGTCCCCAACGGGTCCATGGGCTTCCGCTATGCCGAGGATGGCGCCGGACAGTGGAACCTCGACCTCGGTGACATCCAGCCGAGCCTCACCTTCATCGACGACCAATCCGCCGAGGGGGTCGAGGTCGCGCTGCCGTGCTTTGAGGACCCCAGGGGCGAGGGCTCGATCGTGCGGCGCGGCGTGCCAGCCAGGCGTGTCGGCGATCTGCTCGTGACCACCGTCTTCGACCTGATGCTCGCCCAGTACGGCGTCGGCCGCGACGGCCTGCCCGGCACGTGGGCGAAGGACTACGACGACGTCGACTCGCCCTACACCCCGGCCTGGCAGGCGGAGATCACCTCCGTGCCGGCCGAGGCCTGCATCCGCACCGCGCGCCAGTTCGCCAGCAACTCGGAAGAGTCGAAGGGGCGCACGATGATCATCATCGGCGCGGGCATCTGCCACTGGTTCCATGCCGACGTCACCTACCGCGCCATCATCGCGCTGCTCATGATGACCGGCTGCATCGGCAAGAACGGCGGCGGTTGGGCCCACTACGTCGGCCAGGAGAAGTGCCGCCCCATGACGGGGTGGTTCAACATGGCCAACGCCACCGACTGGCAGCGCCCGCCGCGCACGATGATCGGCACCGCCTACTGGTACATGCACACCGACCAGTGGCGCACCGACGGCTTCTCGGCGGACTCGGTCAAGTCGCCACTTTCGACCGGCCACCTCGACGGCATGCACACCGCCGACGCGCTAGCCCAGTCGAACCGGCTCGGCTGGATGCCCTTCTATCCACAGTTCGACGCTAACCCGCTCGACCTGGCAGACGAGGCGAAGGCCGCGGTCGCCCGCGGTGAGGCTGAGAGCGTGCAGGGCTACGTCGCTGGCAAGGTCAAGAGCGGTGAGCTGAAGAGCTCCATGGAGGACATCGACGCGCCGCAGAACTGGCCGCGCACCATGATCCTCTGGCGCTCGAACCTGTTCGGCTCCTCGGCAAAGGGCAACGAGTACTTCCTCAAGCACCTGCTCGGCACCCACAACAACGTGATGCCCAACCTGCACGGGGCAGACGTGCGGCCCGTGGACGTGAAGTGGCACGACGAGGCGCCCGAGGGCAAGCTCGACCTGCTGATGACGGCCGATTTCCGCATGACCAGCTCGACGCTGCTCAGCGACATCGTGTTCCCCGCGGCCACCTGGTACGAGAAGCACGACCTGTCCAGCACCGACATGCACCCCTTCGTGCACGCGTTCTCGCCGGCCATCGACCCGCCGTGGGAGGCCAGGACCGACTACGAACTGTTCACCGAACTCGCGCACAAGCTGTCCCAGCTGGCCAAGGGCCGCCTCGACACGCGCTCCGACCTGGTCGCCGTCGCGCTGCAGCACGACACCCCCGGCCAGATCAAGCAGCCAGGCGGCGTGGTGCGCGACTGGAAGGGCACCGACATCCCGGCCGTCCCCGGCCAAAACATGCCGGTGCTCGCGGTCGTAGAGCGCGACTACACGGCCATCGCAGACAAGCTCGCCTCCGTCGGCCCGCTGGCCGACAAGCTGGGGTTCACCGTCAAGAACATCACCTACGACGTCAAGCACGCGGTGGCCAGGCTCGGCCAGCTGCACGGCGTCTTCCCGAGCGGCGCTGCCGAGGGTCGCCCCGCGATCAACACCGACCAGCGGCTTGCCGAGGCGATCCTGATGTTCTCCGGCACCACCAACGGGGAGCTCGCCACCCAAGGCTTCCACGACCTGGAGAAGAAGACCGGGCGCAAGTTGGCCGACCTCGCCGAGGGCTCGGAGGAGAAGCTCATCACCTTCGTGGCTACCCAGCAGGCCCCGCAGCCGGTGATCACCTCACCCGAGTGGTCCGGCTCCGAGAAGGGCGGGCGGCGCTACGCGGCCTTCACCATCAACACCGAGCGGCTCAAGCCGTGGCACACCCTCTCGGGCAGGATGCACTTCTTCCTCGATCACGACTGGATGATCGACGCGGGCGAGCAACTGCCGACGTTCCGGCCACCGCTGGACATGAGTAGGGCATATGGCGAACCCGAGCTCGGGCCGTCGGGGGAGAAGACGATCACGCTGCGCTACCTGACGGTGCATAACAAGTGGTCGATCCACTCCGAGTACCAGGACAACCTGTTCATGCTCTCGCTCGGCCGTGGCGGCCCGCAGGCCTGGCTGAGCGTCGCCGACGCGCACTCGATCGGCGCGGCCGACAACGACTGGATCGAGCTGACCAACGCCAACGGCGTGTTCGTGGCCCGCGCCGTCGTCACCTCCAAGCTGCCCGACGGCATCTGTTACGTGCAGCACGCGCAGGAACGCACCATCGACGTGCCAAAGTCGGAGGCCACCGGCAAGCGCGGCGGCATCCACAACTCGGTCACCCGCATCCTGCTGAAACCCACCCACCTGATCGGCGGCTACGCCCACCAGGCCTACGCCTTCAACTACATCGGTCCCACCGGCGTTCAGCGGGACATAGTCTCGACGGTGCGCCGTCGCTCCCAGGAGGTTCAGTACTGATGGCGAAACAACGTCGAGTCATGGCCCAGGTGGCCATGGTGATGAACCTGGACAAGTGCATCGGCTGCCACACGTGTTCGGTCACCTGCAAGCAGGCCTGGACCAACCGGGCAGGCACCGAATACGTCTGGTTCAACAACGTCGAGACCCGCCCTGGCCAGGGCTATCCCCGCACCTACGAGGACCAGGAGAGGTGGCAGGGCGGATGGGTGCGGACCAGGTCGGGTCGACTCAAGCTGCGCTCCGGTGGCCGGTTCAAGAAGTTGCTCTCGATCTTCGCCTCCCCGGTGCAGCCGGGGATGGACGACTACTACGAACCTTGGACCTACGACTACGAGACCCTCACCAACGCGCCGCTCGGTGACGACTTCCCCGTCGCCCGGCCGAAGTCGCTGGTCACCGGCCAGGACATGGCGATCGGCGCCTCGGCGAACTGGGACGACGCCCTCGGCGGGGTGTCCGCAACCGAGGCGGGCGACCCGATCCTGAAGAAGCTGCGCGAGGAGGCCAACCAGCAGATCAAGCTGGAGTACGAGAAGAGCTTCATGTTTTTCGTGCCCCGAATCTGTGAGCACTGCCTCAACCCGTCGTGCATGGCATCATGCCCCTCCGGTGCGATCTACAAGCGCTCCGAGGACGGCATCGTGCTGGTCGACCAGGACAAGTGCCGCGGCTGGCGCCAGTGCATCACGGGTTGCCCCTACAAGAAGATCTACTTCAACCACCGCACCGGCAAGGCCGAGAAGTGCCACTTCTGCTACCCGCGGCTCGAGGTCGGCCTCCCGACGGTGTGCTCCGAGACCTGCGTCGGCCGACTGCGCTACATCGGCATCATCCTCTACGACCCCGACCAGGTCACCAAGGCTGCCTTGGCCGACGACCAGGACCTCTACGAGGCGCAGCTGGACCTTATGCTCGACCCGAACGACCCGCAGGTGGTCGCCGACGCCAAGGTCAACGGGATTCCTGCCGACTGGATCGCAGCCGCGCAGCGGTCGCCGGTTTACGCGCTGATCAAGCACTTCAAGGTGGCGCTTCCACTGCATCCCGAATACCGCACCATGCCGATGGTCTGGTACATCCCGCCGCTGTCCCCGGTGGTCGACCTGCTCAGCTCGCAGGGCCACGACGCGGAGGCCGGGGGCAACCTGTTCGGCGCCATCGATGCGCTGCGGATCCCGCTCGAGTACCTGGCCGAGCTGTTCACGGCCGGCGACGTCGAGGCGGTGAGGCTCGTGCTGCAGAAGCTAGCCGCGATGCGCTCCTACATGCGCGACGTCACGATGGGGCGCGAGCGCGACGAGCAACTGGCCGCGGCCGTCGGCATGACGGGCCACGCCATGGAACAGATGTACCGGCTGCTGGCGATCGCCAAGTACGACGACCGCTACGTAATCCCGAAGGCCCACCGGGAGCAGGCGCACAATCTCGAGGAGATGGCCTGCTCGGTCAACTTCGACGAGGACCCCAGCCTCTCCGCGCCGCTCGGCGAGTCGTCTGGTCGGCTGGTGCCGGTGGCCATCGAGTCGTTCGCCGCCGTCAAGGCAAAGCGTGACGCCGAGGAGCGCGACATGGCGGGCCAGGCGTGATGGCCATCAAGCTGCCTGCTCCGCCGCCTAACCGCGACCGCGTGCTCTACGCCGCGGCCGCCGTCGCGCTGTCCTACCCGGACGACGAGGTCCTCGCCCGCCTACCGCTGGTCGAGGAGGCGCTCGCCGAGGTCGGGCTGCTCGCCCCGTTCGAGGCCGTGCTCACCCATCTGAGGTCGATGCCGGTGATGGAGGCGCAGGCCTGGCACGTGCAGGAGTTCGACCTGTCGCGCAGGCACGCCCTGCACCTGACCTACTGGACCGACGGCGACACCCGCCGTCGCGGCGAGGTGCTGGCCGCGATCAAGCAGACCTACCGCGACTCCGGCCTGCTGGTCGACCTCGACGGTGAACTGCCTGATTACCTGCCGATGGTGCTCGAGTTCGCCGCCAACGGCGCACCGGCGCTAGGCGTCGCGCTGCTCAACACCTACCGGGCCTCGCTTGAGCTGTTGCGGCTCGGCCTCGTCAAGGACAAGCTGCCGCACGCCGACGTAGTCGCCGCAGTATGCGAGAGCCTCGGAGGGCCTTCGCCGCAGACCCGCGCCGAGGTCCAGGAACTCCTTGGGGGCCGTCCGAGCGAGCTCGTCGGGTTGGAGCCCTTCATCAACACCACCCCGTTCCCCGTTCCCGGCCAGCAGTTGGCCGACGTCACGCAAGGAGGCTGACATGGAGATCTTCCTGTGGGGAGTGCTGCCCTACGTCGTCGCGCTGGTATTCGTCGGGGGCCTGATCTGGCGGCACCGCTACGACCAGTTCGGCTGGACCACCAGGAGCTCACAGCTCTACGAGTCGAGGATCCTGAAGTTCGCCTCACCGGTGTTCCACTTCGCCTTGCTGGCCGTGTTCCTCGGCCACGTCGTCGGCCTGATGATCCCCAAGGCATTCACCGACTGGGTCGGGCTCGACCAGCACATGTACCACATGGGCGCGTTCTACGGCGGTGGTCTGGCCGGTGTGGCGCTCGTGCTCGGGCTGGCGCTCCTGATCTACCGGCGGCGCACGCAGACGGCGGTGTTCCGCGCCACCACGTGGAACGACAAGATCATGTACCTGGTGCTGGCCCTGGTCGTGGGGCTGGGCATGGTCGCGACACTGACCGGGGACAAAACGCCTACCGGGGCGGAACACAACTACCGGGAGACCGTCTCGGTGTGGTTCCGTTCGCTGTTCACCTTCCAGCCGAACGTGGAGGCGATGGGGGCGGCGACCTGGCAGTTCCAGACGCACGTGGTCATCGCGCTGCTGCTGATCGCGATGATCCCGTTCACCCGGCTGGTGCACGCGTTCTCCGCGCCGCTGCACTACCTGTTCCGGCCCTACATCGTCTACCGCTCCCGTGACGGCCAAGCGCGGCATTCGCAGACGGTCAAGGGGCGCGGCTGGGACCCGATCGGTACCAAGGACAACGAGAAGTCGCGACGCTGAGACGTCTCATCGTGTGGGTCGGGAAGGCGCGGACCGCGCACCCGGGAACGTTAACCCGACCCGCCGTCGGCGCCGGACAACCGCTTCGGCAGACTAGGCGCATATTTACCAGAAAATTGGATATTCCACGTTGTAGAGAGACCACCGAAAATGAGTAAGAACCTCATAGAGGTCCCCCCGGTGCACGAGACCGGCAAAGGCGCCGGTCGGGTAATGACCATGTCCACCATCGCGTTCACCCTGATGTTCGCGGTGTGGCTGATGTTCGGGATTCTCGGCATCCCGATCCAGAAGGAACTCGGAATCTCCGACGAGCAGTTGGCCTGGGTTTCCGCGCTGGCCGTGCTGAACGGTTCCATGTGGCGCCTCCCGGCTGGCATCCTCGCCGACCGGATCGGTGGACGCAAGGTGACGCTGTTCCTGCTGTTCGCCACCGCGATCCCGGCCTACCTGGTGTCATTCGCGAACAACTACGCGATGCTCCTAGTGCTCGCCTTCCTCGTCGGGTTCGCAGGAAACCTGTTTTCGGTCGGCACCGCCTGGAACTCGGCCTGGTTCGGGAAGGAGCGGCAGGGCCTGGCGCTCGGCGTGTTCGGGGCGGGCAACGTCGGGGCGTCGGTGACGAAGTTCATCGGTCCGCCCCTGATCGCGGCCACCGCCGGTTCGACCCTTTTCCTCGGCATCCAGGGCGGCTGGCGACTGATCCCGGTGATCTACGCCGTGCTTCTGGTTGTCGTCGGCATCCTCACCTGGATCATCGTGCCGCGCGTCGACCGCGCACCGGGGGCGTCGAAGCCCATCCGCGAGATGCTCGCGCCCCTGAGAAACGTGCGGGTGTGGCGGTTCAGCCTCTACTACGTCGCGGTCTTCGGCGCCTACGTTGCGCTCTCGGCCTGGCTGCCGAAGTACTACGTCGACAACTTCGACGTCAGCCTCACCACCGCAGGCCTCCTGACCGCCACGTTCATCTTCCCGGCGTCCCTGCTCCGGCCGGTCGGCGGCTGGCTGAGCGACCGTTTCGGTGCCAGGAAGGTGATGTACTTCACCTTCGCCATGATGTTGCTCACGAGCGGGATTCTGATGATGCCCAACGGGTTCATCACCGTCGTCCATCCAGGCGGCGCACAGACCACTCACTGGCACTACGAGATCCATCTGGTCTGGTTCGTGATCCTCGTGTTCCTGCTCGGCTGCGCGATGGGCTTCGGCAAGGCTGCCGTGTTCAAGCACATCCCCGAGTACTTCCCCGAAAACGTCGGTTCCGTGGGTGGCCTCGTCGGGATGCTTGGCGGCCTCGGTGGCTTCTTCCTGCCTCCGTTGTTTGCCTATACCAAGACCTGGTCGGGTTTCCCGAGCAGCACATTCTTCTGCATCTTCATCCTCGTGGCCATCTGCGGCCTCTGGATGCACATCACCATCGTCAAGATGCTGCACGAGAAGGCCCCTGAACTGGCCGGCAGCATCGACCGTCCGCTTGAGAAGGAGCTTTCATGAGCACCAGCACCAGACCGGAGACCAAGGGCGACTGGCTCGTCTCCTGGGACACCGAAGACGAATCGAAGTGGGACAAGAAGCTCGCCTGGAGCACGCTGACGGTGACGACGGTGTCGCTGACGCTGTGCTTCGTGGCCTGGTTCCTCCCCAGCGCGATCATCCCGAAGCTGAATGCGCTCGGCTTCACCTTCACCAAGTCGCAGTTGTACTGGATGGCGTCAATGCCGGGACTCTCCGGTGGCCTGCTGCGCATCGTCTGGATGGTGCTGCCGCCTAAGATCGGCACCCGCAAGATGGTCGCGCTGACCACGCTCCTGCTGCTCCTGCCCGTCCTCGGTTGGGGCTTCGAGGTGACCAACCCGGATGTGCCCTACTGGCGGCTGATGGCTCTGGCGTTCCTGGCGGGCATCGGTGGCGGCGCCTTCTCCGGGTTCATGCCCTCGACGTCGTACTTCTTCCCCAAGTCGAAGCAGGGCACCGCGCTCGGTATCCAGGCAGGCATCGGCAACTTCGGCGTCTCACTGGTGCAGTTGCTCACCCCGTGGCTGATCAGCTTCGGGATGTTCACGTTCCTCGGCTCGCAGCAGATGGCGCTCGCGGGTAAGGACCCGGTGACAGTCTGGTATCAGAACTCGGCGCTGGTCTACGTCCCCCTCATCATCGTGGTGGCGATCTGGGCCTACATCGTGTTGCGTTCGGTGCCCGTGAAGGCCAGCATCAAGCAGCAGTTCGACATCTTCGGCAACCCCGACACATGGTGGATGACGATCCTCTACATCATGACTTTCGGCACCTTCTCGGGTCTGTCCGCCCAGTTCGGGCTGCTGATGATCAACCTCTACGGGGCCGGGAACACGGGCATCGTGGAGGGCGCAGGTGCCACCGCGACCGTGCTGATCGAGGGCTACACCATCCCCGATCCCGTGAAGTTCGTCTTCCTCGGCCCGCTGGTCGGCGCGGGCGCGCGCATCCTGTTCTCCCCACTCACCGACCGGATGGGCGGGGCGATCTGGACGCTCATCTCGGGTGTCGGCCTGCTCGGGTCGATCCTCTTCACCATCCCGGCACTCACCCCGGACCTCTCCAGCGCCGACGCGCTGCAGGGTGGATTCAACCAGTTCCTGTGGGGCATGTTGTTGATCTTCCTGTTCGCCGGGATCGGTAACGCGTCGACCTTCAAGCAGATGCCGATGATCTTCGAAAAGCGGCAGGCCGGTGGCGTCATCGGTTGGACGTCGGCGATCGCGGCCTTCGGCCCCTTCCTGTTCGGCGTTGGCCTGACCATCATGAGCCCGACGGCGTTCTACATCATCGGCGCCGCCTGGGCGGTCATGTGCATCGGGATCACGTGGGTGCGCTACGCGCGGACGGGGGCGCCGAAGAAGAGCTGACCCGATTTCATCACCGGGACGGGTCGACCACGGATATATGGTTGGCCCGTTCCCCATTCCCTGGAGGTCTGTCTTGACGGCGAGGATCGCGGTGGCCGATGTCACCACCGAAAATCTCGACTGTGATCGTCTACTCGCAACGGTCAGCGACGAACGCGCCGGGGCTGTGGTCACCTTCGCCGGGGTCGTGCGCAACCACGACCACGGGGTGGCAGTCACCGGCATCGAATACGTCGGGCACCCGTCGGCGGCTCAGGTGATGCAGGAGGTGGTGGCCGGGTTCGCGGATCGCGAGGGCCTGCATGCCATCGCGGCCCAGCACCGCGTCGGAATGCTCGGAATCGGCGGTGTTGCTCTATATGTCGCTGTCGCCGCGTCGCACCGGGGGCAGGCGTTCGGGTGCGCGTCCGACCTGGTCGATAAGATCAAGGAAAGCCTCCCCATCTGGAAGAAGCAGTTCCTCGCGGATGGGACACACGAATGGTCGCAATGCCCATGAAATCGAACCCTCCACGCGAACCCGGTGCCCCGCTGTCCACATCCTCGGCCGCGCTGGTGGCCGAGGCGAACGCGCTGGTGCCACCCATCTCCGTCGACGAGGCCAAGTCGCTCGTCGGTAGCCGGGACGTTCTGTTCGTCGACATCAGGGAGCCGGGTGAATGGGAGCGCGAGGGAATCATCCCGGGCGCGCACCGGGCGCCCCGCGGGATGCTGGAGTTCTGGGTCGACCCGGACAGCCCGTACTACCGCCCGGCGCTCGACGACGGTCGCCGGCTCCTGCTCTACTGCGGCTCGGCCTGGCGCTCGGCGCTGGCTGCCGCGGCCCTGGTGCGGATGGGTCGCACCGACGTAACCCATCTGGCCGGCGGGTTCTCCGCGTGGCGAGCAGCAGACGGGCCGGTCGAGGAGTATCCGCCTGGCGGTCAGCGATGACCGCCGGCGACCGGCCCGAGGCCGGGTCGCTGACCGAGGAACAGCGCGAACGCTACGTCCGCAACATCGACTTGGTCGGCATGGGGGAGGCGGGGCAGCGGAGGCTGCTCGCCTCTTCGGTGATCGTGATCGGCGCAGGCGGTCTCGGCTCCGCGGCGCTGCCCTATCTGGCGGCCGCGGGAGTCGGCCGGATCGCGGTGGTCGACGGTGACGCCGTCGAACTGAAGAACATGCAGCGCCAAGTGCTGCACACCGAACTCGGCCGCAACAAGGCCCAATCCGGCGCCGAGCGGCTCAAGGCTCTGAACCCGGACGTCGCCGTCGAGGTGCTGCCCGAGTACCTGACCCCGGAGCGGGCACGCGAACTTTTCGGGGCCTACGACCTGGTGCTCGATTGCACCGACACGTTCGGGGCCAAGTTCATGCTCTCCGATGCGGCCGAGGCGGTCGGCGCCCGGCTGGTGTGGGCGTCGGCGGTCGGGATGCAGGGCCAATGCTCGGTGTTCGGGGTGCCCGACGCGCACGGCGACCGGCTGTACCTGCGCGACCTGATCGCGGAAGAGCCGGCCGACGGGCTCTATCCGAAGGCGACGGACATCGGGGTGCTCGGTGCGATGGTCGGTCAGATCGGGTCGCTCCAGGCGACCGAGGCGATCAAGCTGTTGGCCGGGATCGGGTCGCCGCTGGTGGGCCGGGTCGCGCTGCTCGATGCCGTCAGGTCGCGCTGGTCGGAGCTGCCGCTGAGGAAGGCGGTGGTTGAGTTGGTTGAGCCGCAATGTTGACCGTTGAGCAGTACCTCGAGCGCGTTCTGGGGCTGGGGACGAGGCTCCCATCGGAGCCCTGCGCCGTCGGCTCGGGGATCGGGCGGGTGCTCGCATCCGACGTGACCGCCGCCGTCGACGTGCCGCCGTTCGACAACTCCGCCATGGACGGGTTCGCGGTCCGGGCGGCCGACCTCACGCCGGGAGTGCGATTGCACGTGGCGGGCGACATCCCCGCCGGGGCGACCTCGGTGCCCACCGTCGGGGCGGGCGAGGCGGCCCGAATCATGACGGGTGCTCCGCTGCCGCCCGGGGCGGATGCCGTGGTGCCGGTGGAGCAGACGGATCAGCCGATGGGAGCCGTGGCTCTGCCGAGATCGGTCGTGGTCCGGGAGCCGGTTCCGGCCGGGCGCCACGTGCGCCTCCGGGGCGAGGACGTCGTCGTCGGCGAGGCGGTCCTGCGCGCAGGGCTGCGCTGGAGCGCGGCGGCGGCGTCGTCGGCCGTTTCGCTGGGACACGACTTGGTTCAACTGGTCCGCAGGCCCCGCGTCGCGGTGTTGTCGACAGGATCTGAGCTGGTCGCGGCCGGTCGGCCGCTGGGTTTCGGCCAGATTCCCGACTCCAACTCGGTGCTCTTGGCCGGGTTGTGTACCGGGTGGGGGGCGGAGGTGGTCTCGGCGTGCGCCGTCGATGACGATCCCGCGAACTTCCGCGCCGCCCTGGCAGACGCCCTGACCGCCGACCTGGTCCTCACCACCGGGGGAGTCTCCGTCGGGGCCTTTGAGGTGGTCCGGCAGGTCGTCGACGGGGAGATCTCGTTCGACAAGGTCGCGATGCAACCAGGCAAACCCCAGGCCAGCGGGCGCCTGACCGCGCCGGACGGGCGCCTCGTCCCGCTGCTCGGGCTGCCCGGCAACCCCGTCAGCGTGTTCGTGTCGGCGTGGGTGTATGCGCGGCCCTTGATCGCGCGGCTGGGAGGGTGGAGCGAGGAGTGGCCCGACCGGCTGTTGCCCGTTACGGAGGGCTGGAAGGGGCCGGAGGGACGGCGCCAGTTCACGCCCGTAAGGGTTGGCCCCGACGGCGTCAGCCCTGTTCACCGGTTGGGCTCCGGGTCCCACCTGGTCGCCTCGCTGGCCCTGGCCGATGGGTTGGCCGTAGTACCGGAGCGAGTCTCATCCGTAGCCGTTGGCGATTCCGTCACGGTGCACACCGTCTGATCAGGAGTATCCGATGACGCGATTCACCCATCTCGACGAGGCGGGCCACGCCCGCATGGTCGACGTGACCGAGAAGACCCCGACGGTGCGCTCCGCCTCTGCCGTGGCATCGGTGCGCTGCAGCACCGAGGTCGTCACGGCGCTGCGGGAGGGCACCGTCCCGAAGGGAGACGTGCTGGCGGTGGCGCGGATCGCCGGAATCGCGGCGGCGAAGAAGGTGCCCGACCTGCTGCCCCTTGCGCACGTGATCGGGGTGCATGGGGTCGTGGTCGACCTGGAGATCGTCGATGAGGGGCTGGACATCTCGGCGACGGTGCGCACCGCAGACCGGACGGGCGTCGAGATGGAGGCCCTTACCGCGGTCACGGTCGCGGCCCTAGCCGTGGTCGACATGATCAAGGGAGTGGACAAGCTAAGTGAGATCGTCTCGGCCAAGGTGGTTGCGAAGTCAGGGGGGCGATCCGGCGATTGGATCCGCGGCACCACCCCGACACCGGATGTGGGCTGAAGCGACACGCTCCTATCACCGTCGCCACCGACGGGACTTGGGGGACGCCCGCACGGGAAGGATCAACTGCTGGCTGGGCGGTTGAGGTCGTGGTCGGCACCGTCGAGTTGATCGACGATGTGGGTCAGTATCGGGCCCAAGACCGCCAGTGCGTCGCGTGCCCCGCCTCGAGAACCCGGCGCGTTGAATACGAAAGCGCGGGTGTCGCCGGTGTCGATGACTCCAGCCAGGCCCCGAGACAGGCACGACAGCGGTGTCTTGACGAGCCCCGCGGCACGGACGGCCTCCGCGACACCTGGCACCTCGTATGCCAGGAGGGTGGCGGTCGCCTCGACGGTGACGTCCCTCGGGCCGACCCCGGTGCCGCCGGTGGTCAGCACGATCCGGACACCTGCGTCGACGGCCTTCCTGATGGCAGAGGCGATCAGGTCGGCGTCGTCTGGGAGGATCACCGGGTCGCCCACCTCCAAGCCGAGTGCGGCTAGGCCGTCGCGCAGGATCGGCCCCGAGCGGTCCTCGTAGACATCGGCGGCGGCCCTGTCGGAACAGGTGATCACAACGGCGCGATAGCTCATGGAGCCATAATATCGACTGTTATGCCCAAGTAGTTCGGCGGAACCGCAAATGCGGATGCTAGGGTCTGCCACATGACGCAGATACGGATCTCTATTGCCGCCGACCTCCTCGGGGTGAGCGACGACACCCTCCGCCGTTGGGTCGAGGCCGGTCGCCTCACCGGCGGCACCGACGACTCCGGGCGCCAGAGCGTCGACGGAGCCGCGCTAGCCGCGCTTGCCCAGGAACTCGCGGAGGGCGACCCGCTGGGGGAGGGTTCCCGCTCGGCCCGCAACCATCTCACCGGGCTCGTGACGCGCGTCGTGTCGGACAAGGTGATGAGCCAGGTCGAGCTGCAGTGCGGACGCTTCCGGGTCGTCTCCCTGATCTCCACCGAAGCCGTGGAGGAACTCGGCCTTGAGGTCGGCGTCGTCGCCACCGCCGTCATCAAAGCCACCAATGTCACCATCGAAAGGAACCGCGCATGAAGCGCCTCGCCATCCTCGCAGCCACGATCCTGCTCGTCGGTTGCGGCACCGCCACCTCGCAGGGAGACCAGTCGTCCGCCACGCCCTCGGCCACCGTCTCCCCGAGTGCGACGCAGGCTACCCTCGGCGAGTCCATCGTGTTCGCGGCCGCGTCGCTGAACAAGGTGTTCCCCGAGATCACCGGTGACGCGGACATCAACTACTCGTTCGACGGGTCGTCCGGCCTCGTCGACCAGCTCAAGGGTGGCGCGCCTGCCGATGTGTTCGCCTCCGCTGACCAGATGAACATGGACAAGGCGGTCGAGGCGGGCCTGATCGACGGGGAGCCGCAGATGTTCGCCACCAACTATCTGGTAATTGCGGTGCCAGCGGGGAACCCGGCAAACGTCACCGGTCTGGATACGTCGCTGGATGGCACCAAGCTCGTCGTCTGCGCCGCCGAGGTGCCCTGCGGGGCCGCGACGGCGCGCATCACCGAGGCCAACGGCGTCACGCTAAGCCCCGTCTCCGAGGAGTCGAACGTCACAGACGTGCTCGGCAAGGTCACCTCAGGAGAGGCCGACGCAGGCATCGTGTACGCCACCGACGCCACATCGGCAGGCGACAAGGTCGAGACCTTTGAGATTCCTGGCGCGAAGGAAGATCCCAATACCTACTGGATCGCACTGGTCAAAGACGCCCCGGACAAGGCCGCCGGCCAGGCGTTCATCGACCTGATTCTGAGCGCCGAGGGCCAGGCCAAGCTGGCCGGATACGGGTTCGGCGCGCCTCAGTGACGCGGTACCCGCGCTGGGCGCTGGTCCCGACCGGTGTGGCCCTGGCACTGCTGGGGATCCCACTGGTCGGGCTGCTGCTCAGGGCGAATTGGGCCGAGTTGCCCGGCCTTCTGGTCAGCGACAGGGCCGTCGACGCGCTGCGGCTCAGCCTGGTCACCTGCACCATCTCCACGCTGCTCGTCCTGGCGCTCGGTGTGCCGACCGCTCTGGTGCTGGCCCGCACCGATGGGCGTTGGGGAAGTGTTGCGCGCACGTTGGTGACCATCCCGATGGTGCTGCCGCCGGTCGTCGCGGGCCTGGCGCTGCTCACGACGCTCGGTCGTCGCGGACTGATCGGTGGGCCGCTGTCGGCCATCGGGATCGAGATCGGTTTCACCACCGTCGCCGTGATCGTCGCGCAGACGTTCGTTTCGCTGCCTTTCCTGGTCATCTCCCTCGAGGGGGCCTTGCGGGCCAGCGGCTCCGACTTTGAGGCCGCCGCCGGCTACCTTGGGGCAAGCCCTTCGAGGGTCTTCTGGCGGGTGACTCTGCCGATGGCGGCGCCGGCGTTGGCGTCGGGGACGGCGCTCTCGTTTGCCCGGGCGCTCGGCGAGTTCGGCGCGACCCTCACCTTCGCAGGCTCCTTACAGGGCACCACCCGCACCTTGCCGCTCGAGATCTATCTGCTGCGGGAGTCGGACTCCGACCTGGCGTTGGCGCTCGCCGTCGTCCTGCTCGCGGTCGCGGCGCTGGTCGTGGGTGTCGCCACGCACCTGCGGGCCTGGGGGAGCCATGCCTGACGCCGTCCGCATCGACGCGAGGGTCGAGGCTCGCGATGTCGAGCTCGACCTGACGCTGGGGGAGGGTGAGCTCGTGGCGATCGTCGGACCCAACGGCTCGGGCAAATCCACCTGCATCGAGTTGATCGCAGGCGCCCTCCGCCCGGACTCGGGCACAGTCGCCCTCGGCGGCACCGTCGTCGCCGGTGCGCAGACCTTCGTGCCCGCGCACCGGCGCCGGATCGGCTACCTGGAACAGCGGCCCCTGCTCTTCCCCCATCTCACGGTGGTCGGCAACGTCGCCTTCGGGCCCCGCTCCCGTGGAGCATCGGCGCGCGACGCGGCACGAAGGGCAGAGGCCGAACTCGAGGCGGTCGGCCTGGCCGGCTTTGGCCCCCGTCGGGTGCGTGAGCTCTCGGGCGGGCAGGCGCAGCGCGTCGCCATCGCCCGGGCGCTGGCGATCGACCCCGAGATCGTGCTGCTTGATGAGCCGTTTGCCGCGCTCGATGCCGCCGCCACCCCGGAGTTGCGCCGCCTGCTCCGGGATCGGCTCCGTAGGATCACCACCGTGATGGTCACGCATGACCCGCTCGACGTGCTGGCGCTGGCCGACGGTGTCGCCTGCCTGAGTGAGGGTCGGGTCGCTCTCCAAAGCGGCGTCGACCGTGTCTTCCAGAATCCTGGCACGCGGTTCTTGGCCGACTTCGTTGGCCTCAACCTGTTGCATGGGCGAGTGGTGGACGACGCCGTCGAACTGCCTGGCGGTGCTCTGGTGACCGGTATGGCGGAGTCACCGTTGTTGACGGATCAGGCACGGGCTGTGTTCCCTCCTGCCGCCGTCAGCCTGTACCGGGCCGCACCGCACGGCAGCCCGCGCAACGAGCTGTCGGCCACCGTCGTCGGGGTCGAAGATCGCGGGTTGGTGCAGAGGGTCAGCCTCGAGGTTGGGAGCCAGAGGATCCATGCCGACGTGACGCCGTCGGCGCTGAGGGACCTCCACCTCGGCGAGGGGGAGGCGGTAGTGGCGGTGGTGAAGGCGACCCAGGTCGCCCTGCACCCGGTCGCCTGAGCGTGGGTTCGGTTGAGCCGGTTGGTTGAGCCGCGTCGGTTGAGCCGGGGTGCGCGTCGGTTGAGCCGGGGTGCGCGTCGGTTTGGCCGGGTGCGCGTCGGTTGAGCCGGGCCCACCGCGCGGAGCGCCGGGGACCGTGACGAAACCATCGTGAGTTTCACGCTGACCCCGGCCACAAGTTCCTGCGCAGTGTCGCCATGGTAACGCCCACGCCTGGTTCGTTCCTCACCAGGCGGCTCAACCGACGCGCGGGGCCGCGCTCAACCGACGCGCCAGGCGGCTCAGCCGACGCGCGGGGCCGGGTTCATCCGGCTCGGGGTTCGGCTGGTCCCCAAGCGTGCGGGTGCCAGGGGTCGTCTTCGGGTTCAGGGGCAACGGTGCAACGCTCGTCCCGGTCGTCGATGGGTTCGTGTGGCTCTGCCCACGGTGAGGGTGTGGGTGGCTGGTCCCAGGCGGAGGGGTTGGGTGGTTGGCCCCGGTCGTCGGTGGGTTCGGGCGACTCGGCCTCGTCGGGTTGCGGCTCGGGTGGCTCGTCCTTGGCTTGTGGCGCTGGTGGTTGGTCCTGATCCGATGGCTCTGGTAGTTGGTCCTGATCCGATGGCTCGATGGGTTCGTCCCAGGTGGAGGGTTCTGGTGGCTGGTCCCAGACGGATGGGCGACTTTCAGTGCTCTTCCTGGTCCGGGTGGTCTTCTCGGTTCTGCCGGTCTTTGTTGCTGTGGTGGTTTGCGTGGTCTTGCTGGCTGCGCGGGGGCTGTTGCTGGTGGGGTTGTTGAGGATGTCTGGGACGCGGTGCCGGCGGTGTTGTCTGGGGGTCTGGGTTGGGTCGATGTGGGTTGGGGGGATGAAGCTGGC
>NZ_FQZG01000036.1 GCF_900141915.1 Tessaracoccus bendigoensis DSM 12906
AAGGTCACGATGGTTTCGTCACGGGCCGTTCGTTCCTCACGGCCCGGCTCAACCGACGCACAACCCGGCTCAACTGACGCGCGGCCCGGCTCAACTGACGCGCGGCCCGGCTCAACCCGCGGACCGGCTCAACCGGCGCGGGGAAAGTCTGTGGGGACGGTCACGATGGTTTCGTCACGGTCCCCGGCGCTCCGCGCGGTGGGACCGGCTCAACCGACGCGCGACCCGCCTCAACCGACGCGCGGTCCGGCTCAACCGACCTCAGCCGCAGTCCACCAAACCCGCAGACGCCTTCAACTCCAACACCCTCCCGGCCGACTCGGCGACCCGGGCCGCGAAACCCTCATCCGACCCCGCCAACTCGACCGTCGCGTCGGCCATCGCACCCATCAGCGCCGGGTCGGCATTGATCGCGATGTCTCCCCCAGCCTCGATGAACCTCACCCCGCGCTGCGCCGCGTCGACGCCCTTCACCGCCACGGCCGCGCCCAGATCGTCGGCGATCACGACACCGTCGTAGCCGAGGTCGCCCCTCAGCAGGTCCGTGATCACAGCCGAACTGAACACTCCCTCGTTGTCCGCATCGATCTTCTTGAACACGGCCGACGACACCATCACCGAATCGGCGCCCGCCTCGATCGCAGTCCTGAACGGTTCGATCTCCGGGCTGTCGGCCCCCACCTCGGTGTCCACGGCTGCCCCGAAGTCGGTGTTCGTCTCGACCAGTCCCAGGCCCGGGAAGTGCTTGACGGAGGTGAGCACCCCCGCATTGTGCATGCCCTCGATGAACTCCCCCACCTTCGCGCCGACCTGGGCCGGATCGCTGCCGTAGTCACGCTTCATCTTCCCGATGGGCGCGTTCGATGCCCGCCGATCCTCCGGGACGACGTCGGCCACCGGCGCGAGGTTGTAGTCGACCCCGGCGTCCTTCAGTTCTTTACCCCACGTCTCGGCCTCGACGGCCAACTCCCCCGACGCGAACCCGCCCTGCGTCCGGGCATCCGGGATGCGGGTGAAACCCTCACCCTGCAACCGCTGCACCGCACCACCCTCCTGATCGACGGCGACGAGGAGCGGCAGGTCTGCCGCACCGAGGCTGCCGAGCTCGGCCGTCAGGAGCCGGATGGGCTTGGACCCGGCAGAGGAGTTGCCGAGCAGCACCACAGAGCCGACCTGGTGGTCGACGATCGCCGAGCGGGTGTCCTCGTCGAGGCCCGCTGTGGAGACGCCGACCATGTACAGCTGGCCGACCTGGGATTCCAAGGGCAGGGCCGCGGCCAGGTCTGTGCAGGACAGGGGCTGCGCGGCCGGGGACGCTGCCTCCGCGGACCCCTGTTCGGCAGCGGTAGAGACCGAAGCCGACCCGCCTTCGGGCACGCCCTCGCCGGGTACCGGGGTCGGGGCGCAGGCCGCCAGGCCACCTACCGCAAGTAGAGCTATGGCGCCGATCCGGGCCCTCACCGGCTCAACTCGGCCGGTTGCTTGACTTCGAGCAGCCCCAGAAGCGCGTTCTCGACCACCTCGGGCAGCGCGGGATGGATCCAGTACTGCCCGCGGGCGAGGTCGGGCACCGTCTGCCCGAAACTCATCGCCTGGATGAGCGGCTGGATCAGCGTCGAGGCCTGCGGGCCGATGATGTGCGCGCCGAGCAGGTGCCAGGAACCTGGCGCGGCCAGGAGTTTGACGAAGTGCGACTCGTCCTCAAGCGCCCAGCCGTAAGCGACGTCCGCATAGCGCTGGCTGTAGGCGACATACGGAATCCCCCACTCCCGCAGTTGCTCTTCGGTCGCTCCGACGGCGGCGACCTGCGGGTTGCTGAAAACCGCGTTCGGCACATAGCGGTGATCCGTCTCGACCATGTCGTCAGGGTGCAACAGGTTGTGCTGCACGGTGCGGGCCTCGGCATTGGCCACGTGTTTCAGGAGGTAGTCCGAAGACACGTCACCGATCGCCCAGACGCCCTCCACGCTCGTGCGCTGCTGAGCGTCGACTCTGATCTGCCCGTGCTCCCCGGTGTCGATGCCCGCCGCTTCCAGATTCAGTGCCTCGGAGTTACGCTCCCGCCCGATCGCCACCAGAACCGCGTCAGCGAAGTACTCGTATTCGACGCCGTTGCGGTCGGTGGTGACCACCAGAACGCCGTCGCCCTCGTTCTCCACGGCAGAAAGAGACTGGTTGAGCCGCAGCCTCACCCTCCCCGCGAGTTGCTTCTGAAACTGGTCGGCAATCTCGCGGTCGTGGTGGCGCAGCAGCACGTCGGAGCGGTTGATCATCGTCACATCCGAACCCAGCCCCGAGAAGATGTGGGCGAACTCGGCCCCGATATAGCCGCCGCCGATGATCACCAGTCGTTGCGGGCGCTCATCGACGCGCATGATGTCGTCAGAGGTGAACACCTTCCCCGCGACGTCTTCGAGGCCGGGCACTTCAAGGCGTCGGGGCCGTGACCCCGTCGCGATCACGATCTGGTCGGCCGTGATCTCCTCCTCCCCGATCCGCAACGTGTGGGGGCCGGTGAAAGTTGCCTCACCGTGGAAGACGGTGACGTTGTCCGAGCGTTCGCGCCAGTCGAGCCCGCCCGCGGAAATGGCGTCGATCCGCCCGAAGATCCGATCACGGATGGCCGCCCAGTCGGCACCGACGAAGCGAAGGTCGACGCCCAACCGTTCGGCCTCCGCCGGGCTGACGCCGAAGTCGGCAGGCACCACGAACATCTTGGTCGGAATGCAACCCCGGTTGATGCAGGTGCCGCCGAACACGGGGTCTCGCTCGATCAGGGCGACGTTCCAGTCGGCGAACCGCTCATCGATCAGCGAGTTCCCGGATCCGGAGCCGATCACGGCCAGGTCAAAATGCTGCATGGCGCCCATTCTGTCACGGCAACGCCAGCCAGTCCCGACCACCTACCACCCGTGTCGGGCCACCACTTGAACCACTCCTACCCCTCGATGCCTTGTGGGACGGGGGCGAGGCCCCGGTAGGGTTGGGCCCATGAGCAGATCTTGGGCCGTGGTAACCGGAGCGTCGAGCGGGCTGGGCGTCGCGTACGCCGAGCGCGTGGCATCGATGGGGACCAACGTCGTGTTGTCGGCGAGGCGCGCAGACCTCCTCGAATCCGTCGCGGCCGACCTCCGCGAACGGTTCAACGTCGACACCCGGACGGTGACGGCAGACCTGGGCGACCAGGACCAGCGCCAGACCCTGATCGCCGAGTTGCAGGAACTGGACGTGGCCTACCTGATCAACAACGCCGGGTTCGGCACGATGGGCGAATTCGCCGAGGCCGACCCCGACCGGATGGCCGACGAACTGAACCTGAACGTGGTCGCACTGACCGACCTGACCCGCGCGGCGGTTCCCGGGATGATCGCACGCCGCCGCGGCGCCGTCATCAACGTCGCGTCTTCCGCCGCTTTCCAACCGGTCCCCAATATGGCCGTCTATGCGGCATCGAAGGCCTACGTGCTCCGCTTCACCACCGCGTTGTGGGATGAGTTGCGCCCCACGGGCGTGCGGGCGCTGGCGATCTGCCCCGGCCCCACCGACACTTCCTTCTTCACCAACGCGGGAAACGATGAGGTGATGTCGAATCGGCGCACGCCTTCCCAGGTCGTCGACACCACCTTCAAGGCGCTCCGGCAGCATCGCCCCTATATCGTCGACGGCGGCGGCAACGTCGCGATGGCGTTCGCCACCCGTTTCGCCCCCGCCGGGCTACAGACGAAGTTGGCCAAGCTCGTGGCAACCAACTGAGTCACACGACCTCAAAGGTCTTGGTCTCAACCACACCGCTGGTCGGGGCCGCCTCGATCCGGACGCTCACCTCATAGGTGCCGACCGGCAGCTCGATGTTGAAGCTCCAGGAACGCCAGCCATCCTGATTCGCACCGGAGGCCGTCTGCGCCTGTTCTTCAGCCACGACCCTCCCAGTCGAGGTGTCCGTCACCCTGACCATCGGCTCCCCGTAGCCGGGTTTGACCGTGCCGAAGATGCTGATGGGCCCGGCCCCCAGACGTGTGGAGTTGCGAGGCGAGGTGATCCACAGCGGCGGCATCGGCCCGATGCCTTCGGTGCGGAAGCCGGTCGTGCTGCGGAACTCATCCGGCGGGGCACCCCCTTCGGCCAGGAACCAGACGCTGACCTCCGGGTCCGCTACCAACTCGGTGACGGTGTAGACGACCTGGTCACGGGCAAGGGCCGCTACGTGCGCATCGTCGAAGTCCGCGTAGGCGTCGGCGGAAAGATCGATCACCACCGCCCCATGCGTCTGCTGGACCCTCAGCACCGTCCCCGCATTCCAGAGCGACTCGTAGTCGGGGTCGGCCGGCGGCACCGTCAGCAACGCCTCGACCGCGGTGGCCACCAGATCTCCAGTGGAGTTGAGGTCGCGTAGCTCCCGGTAGAGCGCCCGGTCCTGGCGCCCCACGTAGTAGATGGGAATGCCTCTCACCTGGGCCGCCACCGAGCGGCTCGACCCAGGTTGGGACGCCGGGGGCGGTGGCGCCCCCGTCGGCTCGTCCGGTGTCACAGGCGGGGCGCTCACCGCCGCCAGCAGCAACCCGAGGACCACTGCGACAACGGTCAGCACCACGACCAGTCTCGGCCCCACCAAGAGCCGACCGGAATCCCCCAACTGCTCCAACTCGAGCGCCAACGTCGCGGTTCCCGGTGCCTGCACCGAGCGGGCTGCTGCGCGCAGCGAAGCCGTGACCTCCTGCGAGAGCGCTTCAAGCCCGGCAGGAGGCGCGGCGCCGCCGTCGGTCGTGTTCGCGCGCAGCGTTGCCCGCGCGATCTCAAGCCGCTGATTGCAGTCGCGAAGCGACATCCGCATGATGCCCGCCAACGTTGGCCCGAACACCGAAAGATAGTGGCTGACGACCATCAGCTCGGCCATCCTGGGTGGCAAGGCACTGAGCGCGGTGAGCAGCGCAGCCTGCTCCGGGTCGTCGACTGTCGGTAGGAGCAACGGCTGGTCGGGGGGCCTGACCGCCCGGGCTGCGTGGATCACCTGCTCTTGCAGAAACTCGACACGCTCGGCTGGGTCGATGATCCGGTGCCCTCGCCGGTGCAGCGCGAGAAGGGCACCCCGCACGATCCTGCCGGATTGTTCCTCGGCGCCGAGCAGTACCACGAGCCGGTGCAGGGTGGCGCCCTGCTGCTCGTAAAGGTGGACCAGCCAGTCCGACCCCTCCTCGGCGGCCATTCAGCTAGATCCCCGAATAGGAGTGCAACCCACTGAACAACAGATTGACACCGATGAAGTTGAACCAGAATGCGATCACACCCACGATCGCGATGATGGCGACCGGGCGGCCCCGCCAACCAGCCGTGGCCCGGGCGTGGAGGTAGGCGACGTAGATGATCCACGTGATGAGCGACCAGGTCTCCTTCGGGTCCCAGTTCCAGAACCGTCCCCATGCATACTGAGCCCAGATCGCGCCCGCGACAATGGTGAACGTCCACAGCGGCACTGCGAAGGCGTGCAGGCGGTACGAGATCAGGTCAAGGCGCTTAGCGGAGGGCACCTTTGCCAGATACCCGGCCACCTCGGTGCCCCTCTCGACGGCCCGTCGCTCTGCCCCGTCCCTGATCAGGTAGAGGACCGAGGTCAACGCCCCGATGTTGAAGGCAGCCCCGGCGATACAGGCGGCGACGATGTGGATGACGAACCAGACGCTGTGCAGCGCAGGCACGAGGGGTGCGACGTCGACATAGAACGCGGTGACGGCGACCCCGAGCCCGATGGTGAAGACCAGATTCGCACCCAATCCGAGCCACCGCATCCCGAACCTGAAGGCCAGCACCAGGTAGAGCAGCGCCCCGAAGGCCAGCGCCGCGGTGACGAACTCGTACATGTTGCCCCATGGCGCCCGGTTGGCCGCCAAGCCCCGCAGCACGACGGCGGACAGGTGCAGCGCCGCGCCGATGGTCGTGACGAAGAGGCCCAGCCTGCCGAAGAAGTCGACCCGGGTGCGGGCCACATCCTCGCTGCCGTCGCCTGGGCGGACCGGCGCGAGCCCCCTCGCCGACGCCCATTCCAGTGAACAGAGCGCAAACGCCAGGAGATACAGCACGGCCGCCGTCACCATTGCGGTGTAGGACCATTCAGACAGCGTCACGGGTCGACTCCTCGTTGCCACCCGGGCCGTCCGGCCCGGGTCTATCGCCGGTTGTGGCGGCGAGCAGGCCCGCCACCTCGTCCTCGAGACCGGACGCGGCGTCGGTCCGGTCGAGTCCGCCCACTGTAGCCATCTGGTCTGTGATTCGCACGAACAGTCTCCGGGGACGGACGGTGAGGCTCACGCTGAGCCCGGCGACCCCGACGGCGATGCTGATCAGAGTCAACAGGTTGCCGGGGGTCTGGCTCACCTGCAGCTTGACCCAACGTTGCCACCCGTCGAAGGTGATCGAGCCGAGCCCATCCGGCAGGGTCATGCCGCCCCCGACGGCGAGCGCCGCGCGTAGCGGCTCCCCCTCATCACCTTCAACCTGTCGGAGACCCGTCGTGTTGAGGGAATAGACGGATTCGGGGACGCCGCTCTCCTCCTGCGGGTCGCCGACCCACGCGTTGAGGTAGACCTCAGGGTTGAGCGCATCGGGAAACACCGAGTGCGGGCCCTGCTCGTCGAGAACGGCAGTGGGGTAGAAGAACGCCTCGAAGGCGAGCCGCTGAGGCCGGGCGTCCGGCACCTTGATCACCCCGACCGAGGCGAAGTTGCCGTCCTGGGGCAGGAACACGACGGGCCCGCTGAAGGCGACGTCGCCGTTTCCGTCACGCACGGTGAAGGACGGCGCATAACCGTGGCCGAGCAGGTTCACCTGAGATCCGCCTGCGGTGGTGACCGGCTTGTTGACGGTGATCAGCGCGTCGCGTTCCCCGGCCGAATCGGTGACCGTGACCTGCGCGTCAAACCGCCGGGCGGCCCCCCTTTGGACCTCGCCCATCTCGAACTCGGCGGTGAAACTGTTCACGTCGATGGAGAACTGCTCAAGCTCGTCGGTGTCGACCAGGGTGCCCGAGGTGAAGTCGTCGTACTGGGTGATCACGTTGCTGAACCCGCGGCCCTCGACGACCACCGCCGTGCCGTGGAAGCCGAACAGGTTCGACCAGGCCAGCCCCAGGAGCACCACCACGAGCGACGTGTGGAAGACAAGGTTGCCTGCCTCACGCAGGTAGCCGCGTTCGGCGCTGATGCCCTCGGCGGTGCGACGGATCCGGTACCGCTTCGCCTTCAGGAAGGCCTCGGCGCCGTCGAGTGCCGGTTCGACGGCGCCAGCCACGGTGCCGGTGGCCGACTCGGGCAGTCGCTCGATCCGCGCGGGGAGCTTTGGCGGCGGTTGCCGGAGCGCGCGGAAATACTTCGCGACGCGGGGCAGGATGCAACCGATGAGGGAGGCGAACAGCAGCAGGTAGACCGCGGAGAACCCTGCCGAGGTGTAGACGTGGTACATCCCGAGAGGCTCCAACACCTTGTCAAGGGTCGGATGCTCGTTCTTGAAGTCGATCACCGAGATCGGCGAGACGCTGTTCTGCGGAATCATCGATCCTGGGATCGCCGCGAGGGCCAGCAGGAAGAGCAGGGCCAGCGCGGTGCGCATGCTGGTGAGCTGGCCCCAGGCCCACCGGATGAACTGAGCTACCGGGTTGCCCTTCACAGGATCGTTCCAAACTCAGAGGCCCATTGCCGAAGCCCGGCCATCAGCCAGTCCCACAGCCCGGTCACCATCGCGACCCCGACCAGGATCATCGCGACCCCACCGATCCGCTGGATGAGCACCTGGTGCCGTTTCAACCAGCCGAGCTTCGGGGCCAGCGCGGTGAAGGCCACGGCGAACACCAGCAGCGGGATACCGAGCCCCAGCGCATAGGCGAACGCCAGCACGCCGCCCCTGAACGCGGAACCCTCGTTGAGTGCCAGGGTGAGCACCACCGAGAGGGCGGGCCCGATGCAAGGCGTCCATCCCAGGCCGAACACCACGCCCAGCAGGGGCGATGCCCACACGCCCAGCCGCGGCGCGACGGAAGGTCGCCAGCCCGACGGTGCCGGCAGCCAGCCTGCGAACGCGGCACCCAGCACGATGATCACCGCGCCCAGCACGATCGTGATGATCCTGGCGTTGGTGAGCAGCGTGGCGCCGATCCCCCCGATCACCGCGCCGGTTAGCACGAACACGATGGAGAACCCGAGGATGAAACCGAGGGTGCCGCACACAAGCAGCCGCTTCGGCCCGCTCCCCTCGGCGATCTCGGCGGTGCCGAGACCGGAGGCGTAGCTGAGGTAGCCGGGCAACAGCGGAAGCACGCAGGGTGAGGCGAACGAAACCAGGCCCGCAAGCATCGCGACCGGGACCGCCACGAGCATCGACGAGGTCAGCGCGTCACTTGCCCAGCTTTCGAGCGGCATCAGGAGCCTGCCCTGACGTCTTCGACGATGCCCTTGAGGGTGCCCGCATCGACCGACCCCAGAACCCTGGCAGCGACCCGGCCCTCTTCGTCGATCACGACGGTGCTGGGGATCGCCTTGGGCGGCAACTGGTCGAACCCGAGGAGCAGCCGACCGTCGGGGTCGAAGATGCTTGGGTACTCGACGCCGAAGGCGCGCTCAAAGGCCAGTGCCGGCGCCTCGTCGTTCTCCTTGGTGTTGATCCCGAGGAAGGCCACGTCGGCGAGTTCCTGGCTTGCCTTCACGAGTTCGGGGGCCTCCGCGCGGCAGGGCGCACACCAGGAGCCCCACACGTTGACGACGATGACCTGGCCCGCGAAGTCCGCCGTCGAAACCTCACCACCGTCCAGCGTCGGCCCGCTGAGGATCGGTGCCGCTACCCGGTGTTCGACCGGAACGATCGTGAAGGTGCCATCGCCCGCGACGAAACCGGCCCCAGAACTCTCCCCACCTTCTGAGGCGCCAGAGCAGGCTGTCAGGAGCAGCATCGCGAAGACCGCGACGAGACGCTTCACGTGCCGACCTTGAACTTGCGTTTCGTGGTCGCAGGCAGGAGTTCAGCCACCGGTTCGGCATAGTCGACTCCGGTGACGAGGCCGTCGCGGATGGTAAACGATGTGACAGAACAGAGCGTGCATTGACGGCGGCGCGGGTCGTGGACGAACGAACGATGCTCGGCCTCCCGCCTCGCGATCCAGATCGGGAGTTGGTGGCTCACGACGAGGGCCTGCCCACCGGGGCCGGCCGAAACCGCCGCTTCAAGGATCGCCGCACGCATCCGGGCCGCCACGTCCTTGTACGGCTCACCCCAACTTGGCCGCAGAGGGTTGCGCATGTGCCAGAACATCTTCGGGTTACGCAAAGCGGCATTGTCGCGCCCGAACACCATGCCTTCGAAACGGTTGTCGGCCTCGACGACCCGCTCGTCGGGCACGATCATGAGGTCGGGGTGCCTTGCCGCCGTCGGCGCCATCGTTTCCTGGGCCCGTTGCAGTGGCGAGCACCGCAGGTGCGTCAGTGGGACGTCGGCCCAGTAGCGGCCCATCCGCTCGGCCATCTCACGGCCAAGCTCGGAGAGCCCGAAGCCGGGCAGCCTGCCGTACAGCACCCCCGTCGGGTTCTCGACCTGGCCGTGCCGCATGACGTGAACGATGCTCGCGTTTTCCACGCCACTCACCTTATTAGGCTATTGCCCTGCTTCAACAACCTTACGACGCTTCCGCCGCTTGCGCTGGGAAGGTTTGGTCACCGGAAGCCCGGCCGAGACCTGGTCGGCGCGTCGACGGTCGGCGAAGCGGGCCAGCCCCTCCGCGACCGACTCGAACGTCGGCGTGTCGGCAAGCACATCGACGTGCATGCCGTGCATGTCGCATGCGGCGGCGGTCGCCGGCCCGATCGCAGCCACGACCGTGGCGGCATGCGGCTTGCCCGCGATCCCGATCATGTTGCGCACCGCCGTCGCAGAGGTGAACACCACGGCGTCGAACATGCCGGTCTTGATGTCGTCGCGGACCTCTGCCGGTGGCGGCGCGGCGCGAACGGTGCGGTAAGCAGTGACCTCCTCCACATCCCAGCCGAGGCGCCCGAGCCCGACGAGCAAGGGCTCTACGGCCACGTCAGCGCTGGGCACCAGGACACGGTTGAGGGGGTCGATCAGGTCGTCGTAGGCGGGAAACTCGTTGGCCAGGGCCCCGGTGGTGTTTTCGACGACCGGGGTCAGGTCGGGCACGAGCCCGAGCCGGGCCAGTGCCTCTGTCGTCCCGCTGCCGACCGCCGCGAGGCTGACGCCCGACAACGCCCGGGAGTCGAGCCCGTACTCCTGCAGCCGCTCCGAGATGGCGGTCACGGCATGTGGTGAGGTGAACACGAGCCAGAGGTAGCGTCCGTCGACGAGGCCGCGGACCGCCTTCTCCATGGCCTGTTCGGTACGCGGCGGCTCGATCGACATGGTTGCGACGATCTCGCTGGTGGCGCCGTAGTGGTCGAGTTCCTCGACGAGGGACGACACGTCGTCCTTGGTGCGGGGCACCACTATCCGCCAGTCGAAAAGGGGTTTTCTTTCGAACCAGGAGAAGCGGTTGCGATGGCTGTCATCCACGCCCGGGCCGATGATGAAGAAGCGCTCGGCGTCATCGGTGTCGGTCAACGCGGCCCAGGTCGTCAGCTCGCTCGACTGTGAGGTCGTGCCCATCCTTTGAAGCGACAGGACCGCCCCGTCGCGCCCGAAACGCTCGCTCGCCGTCTCGGCGAGGCTGCGGGAGTCGGCACCGCGGGCACGGATGATGAGGGTCGCCGCCGACGGCCACTCCTGCGCGGCCGGGATGCCGAGGATGGCATCGAGCGCAGCGAACGAGGCGGAAGCCGTCACTGCGCCATAGGAAAGCGCGGCGCTCCACCGGTTTACCCCTGGCACGACGTTGGCGTGCAACCCGGCCTGGGAGAGCACCTCGGACAACACCGAGTCCGCGTCGGCATCGGTAAAGTAGTCGCCACCGTGCAGGCGCACGACTTTCAGCCCCTGGGCGATCGAACGCAGGATGAGCCCGGTGTCGCCGTCACCCTTCGAACACCTGATCTGCGCGTGCGCGCTCACGAGGGTGCGGACGTGCTCGGCGTCCATGTCGGGATCGACGACGATCACGTCGGCGAATCGCAGGGCCCGGGAACCCGAGAGGGTCAGGAGACCGAGGTCGCCCGGCCCGGAGCCGACGAAGGTGACTGACCCGCTCGTCGCTTCAAGTTCCGGTGGCGTCGCCGGGGACATCGGATACAAAGACTCGGTCACAGGGGGTTTCCGTTCAGTGGTGCGCCAGCAGCCAGTCGTCGGTCATGATTCTTGGTTTGCCTCGTGCGAGGGCCACACGCAGGGCCGCGTCATCGACGAACCAATAGCCGAGCAGTTCCTGATCGACGAAGGTCACCGGCACATGATCGGTGTACTTCTCCCGGAGCCGCTCGTCGTCGTCGACGTCGAGTTCGCGCCAGCCCACTCCGAGTTCCTCGCAAATCCTGCGCACCACGGCCCCGGCCTCCACACACAGATGGCAGCCGGCGCGGGTCAGGAGCAGGACCCGAGGATCCTGAGGCACTACTTGCCGGCGCGACGACGCTGGATACGAGTGCGCTTCAGGAGCTTGCGGTGCTTCTTCTTGGCCATCCGCTTGCGCCGCTTCTTGATAACAGAACCCACTGTTTGCCTTTCATCGCCGGAAGGCGAGCCCTCCGGATGGAATACTCTGGCCAGCCGTGCCGGTCAGACCCCAAATCTTAACGCGGACGCGCGGAATCGGACAATCGTCCGACGGCTGCGCTGGTTGAACGGGCGGAAAGTGGACCGCGGGGGGTCGGGGGTCACCCGCTGCTCGAAGGGACACTACGACGTGTGCGGACGGGTCGCCCCGACCTGGGCGTGGGGAGGTGGGCGATCCTCGACGGTGGACACGGGAAATGGGCCAGTGGTCGATAGTCGACGGTGGACACGGGAAAATCGACCAGTGGTCGATAGTCGACGGTGGACACGGGAAAATCGACCAGTGGTCGATAGTCGACGACCCCCGCCCGGACCCAAACGTCAGGCAGTGGCCAATACTCGACCCCAGACGGAGCAGAATCGACCACTGGCCGATTTTCAACGCACCCCCCGCGACAACCCCGACCCAAACGTCAGGCAGCGGCCAATACTCGACCCCAGACGGAGCAGAATCGACCACTGGCCGATTTTCAACGACCCGGCAACGGCGACCCACCCCACGACGGCCCAGCCACGACGGCCCAGCCACGACGACCCACGCCACGACGACCCACGCCACGACGACCGACGACCGACGACGCAAACCCCACACGATGCCCGACCAACCCAGGTCAACCGACGTCGGGGTCGACCCTCCAGCTCGGCCCGGTCAGGTCCCACCGGCCCCTACCGGCCAGCCATCCTCCTGCTACGCAACCGGCACTGCTCGACTGCGTCCAGGAACGCCGCCCGAACCCCGTGGTCGTCCAACGCCCGCAACGCGGCCGCAGTCGTTCCTTCAGGGGAGGTCACCATCTCACGCAACGCCGTCGCGGTCCGACCGGACTCGGCCAGCATCGCCGCCGACCCGACGAAGGTCTGGTTCACCAACTCGGTCGCCTCCGCCCTCGAGAGCCCCTGGTGTACGCCGCCCTCGATCATCGCCTCTGCGACGTAGAACAGGTAGGCGGGCCCGGAGCCGGACAGCGCCGTCAGCGCGTCCAGGTGGGCCTCGTCGGTGATGAGGCTGCGGCCGACCGCATCCATCAGGCCGGTTACTGTCGCGGTGTGCTCACCGGTGGCGCTGGCGCCCGGAACGATGCCTGCCATCCCCTTACCCACCAGGGCCGGAGCGTTCGGCATCACCCGCACGACCGCGACCCCCGGGAGAGCACCCTCCAACACCTCGAGGGGCACCCCGGCCGCGATCGACACCACAAGGGTGCCATCGGCCAACTCGTCGCGCAGGTCGTTAAGGACGCCGACGATCTGGTATGGCTTGACGGCCAGCACGACCGTCTCAGCGTGTGCCGCGGCAGCCAGGTCGACACCGACGACGCCGTGACGCTCTTCAAGTTCGGTCACCCGCTGCTCGGAGGCGTCGACGATGGCGATGTCTGCGGGAGCGGTGCCAGCCGCGATCCAGCCTGCCAGGAGGGCCTCCCCCATGGCGCCCGCTCCGACGACGGCGATCTTCACCGCACCAGCAATTCGGCGATCTGGATCGCGTTGAGGGCCGCACCCTTTCGCAAGTTGTCGTTGCTGATGAACAGCACGAGCCCCTTGTCGCCCTCGACAGACCGGTCCTGCCGGATCCGGCCGACGAAGCAGTCATCTGCCCCGGCCGCCATCAGAGGAGTCGGCACATCGGCCAACCGGACGCCAGGCGCCGCGGCGAGCAGCGCCCTGGCATCGTCTGGCGTGATGTCACGCTCGAACCGGGCATGGATGCTCAACGAGTGGCCGGAGAAAACCGGGACACGGACGCAGGTACCTGCGACGAGCAGTTCGGGCAGGTGGAGGATCTTGCGCGACTCGTTCCGCAGCTTCTTCTCCTCGTCGGTCTCACCCTCGCCGTCGTCGACGATGCTGCCCGCGAGCGCGACGACGTTGTATGCGATCGGTGCGACGTAGGGCGAAACGTCGGCCGGGTGGAAGGCGGCGCCGTCAAGCGCGAGGACCCGGGGGTCGTCGATCTGGGCGATCTGGCCTGCCAGCGCCTCGACACCCTTGACTCCGGACCCCGAGACCGCCTGGAAGGTTGTGACCTGCATCGCCTGAAGGCCTGCTGCGTCGTGCAGCGCCTTGATGACGGGCATGGCCGCCATCGTGGTGCAGTTCGGGTTGGCGATGATGCCCAGCTCGGCAGCCGCGACGTCGCCGGGGTTCACCTCGGAGACGATCAGGGGCACGCGGGGATCCATCCGCCAGGCGCTCGAGTTGTCGACGACGGTGGCTCCGGCGGCGGCAACCCGCTCCGCGTACTGCTTCGAGGTCGAACCGCCTGCCGAGAAGATCGCGACATCGAGGCCCGAGAAATCGGCGGTGGCGATGTCCTCGACAACCACTTCGGTGTCGCGCCACGGCAATCTGGTGCCCGCGGAACGGGCGGAGGCGAAGTAACGGATCTGGTCGACGGGATAGTTGCGCTCCTGCAGGAGGCGACGCATCACGCCGCCGACCTGCCCGGTCGCGCCAAAGACTCCAACACGCATGGGTGAGAGTCTATGCGACCGGGCGCCGTGGACCTGTCAGGTCCACGGCGCCCGGCCGCTTCTTACGTTGTGTGGGCTCAGCGGTCTCTGAACATCACGACATTGTTGAAAACCCACTTATTCGACTGCGAGAACGTGTACCCGCCGCCAGGCTTGGCCGTGGCCGCGTAGACCGTGGTCCACGTGTACGAACGGCATGCGCCCCTACCCGTAGTGGCGGTGTCGCACTCGGTGTACCAGTTGCGCCCGTCGGCAGCAGTCCAGGAGCCGGTGTGGCCGAGCGGGTTGTTGGCCCACTGCGCCCTGGTCATGTACGGCAGGTAGGTCATGTTGTTGAACGCCCAACCCTGCCGAACCTGGAACCCGCTCGACGTGCGGATCACGACGCTGGCCCAGATGTCGGTGCGGCACCGGGTGGTCTGCGAGTACGGCTGGCAGGTGGTGGTCCAGTGCCGTCCGTTGATGAAGTGCAGACCCGGCAGGGTGTACGGCGCCGAAGGCGTGAACCCGGGCGTAGGCGTCGCAGTCGGCGTCGCAGTCGGCGTCGGCGTAGCAGTCGGCGTAGGCGTAGCAGTCGGCGTAGGCGTAGCAGTCGGCGAAGGCGTAGCCGTCGGCGTCGGCGTCGGCGTAGGCGTCGCAGTCGGCGTCGCAGTCGGCGTCGGCGTCGCAGTCGGCGTCGGCGTCGGCGTCGGCGCGTTGCACCCGACCCAGACGTTGGCCCAGTTGAAGTGGTCCTGTCCGTTGCCACCGTTCGGGTCGACGTAGAGCGTCAACATATCCACGCCCGTGACGTCGACGTTGGCCGTGCCCATCGGTGTGCTCGCCGTGACCACCCCGGATGTCCACTTCTGGGTGCCATCCCCGAGGACGCTGGCGATCACGTTGGCCGCCCCGCCCTTCGAGTCGTCGATTCCGTAGTTGAACTGCAGAGTGGAGCACTTGCCGTCTAGGTCGAACACGACGCGGGACAGAGCATGAGTGCCGAGCCCCTTGTCGAAGACGCGACCGTCGAGCGTCATCGGCGGTCCGTCGCCGGCCTCATCCTCACCGTTGGCGGTGTCCCGTTCGACCGGGCCCCAACCGTTCTCCGCAGAGACCCATTCGGCATCGGAGAGGAAATAGCCACCGGCAACCAGGTCGACGGTGCGCGACGTGAGCGTCGAGCCTCCCCCGGTGACGGTGACCGTGAGGCGGTCCAGTGCACTTCCCGCGCCAGCGGTCAGCACCAGGGACACGTCCGCACTCTGCCCGGCCGGGATGGTGACGGTGCGGGGCGCCGCGGTGAAGTGGTCGAGATCGCTGGCCGCGATCGTGACCTCCTGCGGTTCGTCGGTGCGGTTCCGGATCGGGACGCTCACCGTGATCTGATCGCCCTGGTCACGAACCGACCAGGCGCTGGGCGTCAGCCTGCCGCCGACGACGACCTCGGCGTTGACGAGTGCGTCGAGGACCGCCTCGCGGTGGTTGAGCATCGCGCGGCGGGTGGTGTCGTTGGCCGCACCGGAGGGGTCGACCCCTGTCAGCGCCGCCTCGACATCGGCCTGGCCGCTACCCAGTTCGGCCTTGGCGAGGTCGAGCAGCTCGGCGTCCTCGAGACCGTCCTTGAACAGCTCCCATCGGATCGAGGTGACCGGCCCGTCGGCTCCCGGGTAGACGATGTACTCGTCGCCCTGGCCGTACCGGAAAGTCGGGTCGGTGAACACGTCCTCCGGCCACGACTGGTAGGTCCAGCGCAGGTAACCGTCCAGGTCGCGCTGTTCGACGACCCACGGGAGGGTGCGCACGTTGAACGGCGGCGTCTTGACGACGGTGTTCGGCTAGGTGGGCTCGTTCCAGGTGTAGAACAGCGTCGGTTTGCCCGCCGCGCGACGGCTGTCGATGAGGTCCTGCGACACCTGGTCGAGGAACGTCAAGTTGAACGAGATGTACTTTGCGATGTCGGCCTCGGCGAGCGAGTTGGCCGCCAGGGCGATCTTGTCGTTCCACTCCGGGTTGGCCTGATCGATCACCGCGAACGCGGCGTTCATGCGGGAAAGGGTCTGCTCGTCGAACGCGAGGCTGGTGTCATCCCACCACCCCTTGTCCCTGAGGTGTGTCTCGAACGCGTCGAGGAACGCACCCCAGACCTGACGGTAGCGGGCGTCGCCCACCGTGTAGGTCTCCCAGGTGCCCTGGCCGGTGCGGGTGTCGATGAAGTAGAACCGGTCCTGGCTCTGGAACTGGAGCATCGAGAACGCGTGGATCCGGTCGCCGATACCCGCGGCCCGGGCGTCGGTCACGAGCCGGTCGAAGACGTCGAAGTCGAACGTGAAGTTCGAGCCGTCGTAGAGCCATTCCACCGTCGAGCGGTAGTGGCTGTAGGTCTGCGGCCGAATGGTGCCGCCCATGTTGACCAGCCAGGGGTCTTCCGTGATGGCGAGGTTCAGCACGTCCTGCCCCGCCTCGGCGAGATCCTCCCAATAGGGCACGAGCGCCTGGAAGTGGGCCTCGCTCCAGGGTGTCAGGTCGAGTTGGTCGGCCACCGCGTCGGGGTGTTGCCACAGGTCGAGCACGAACGGCCGCTCGGGGACATCGCGGTACTCGACGTCTGGCACCTCGACCACGATCGGCCAGGTGCCGAGCTGGCCGGCAGTCGTCTTGACGGCGACAGTGCCGGTGTATTCGCCCGGCGCGGTGCCTGCGGGGACGCGCACGGTCAGCCAGATCGGCTGGTTCTGGCCGCGAGCCACGTCCACCGAAGCCACGTCCTCGAGCGGGTCGGCGACCACGCCACCGTTGTTCTCGTCCGGGATGTACTTCGCGTACCGGACGTCGACGGCGTCAGTGAGCGTGCCACCTGGGCCGGTCAGCGCGCCGACCTCGGCCGCCAGACCGGTCAGGTCGGTCCCTGCGGTGACCCCCAGCTGGGCGCTGGCACGGCTGTTGGCCGGGATGGTCAGCCCGAGGTCGCCGCTGGCCGCCGAACCGATGCCGCCGACCTGCGGCACCCGCACGAGCGAGGACGAGTCGAACGAGCCGGTGGGGACCCAGACGCTGGCTTCAACATCCTCGGGGATCTCGCGGAGATCGACGGGGAACAGGGTCGCCGATGCGGTGACGGTGCTGCCTGCCGCGGTGCCGGTGGCGGTGTAGGTATCGCGCCACTCTCCGACGACGATGAGGTCGGCCGCCGTGACGGTGTGGCGCGGGATGGCCGGGGTGTTCCGGCAGACGAAACTGGCGCCGGGCGCCAGCGACGAAGAGGTGCAGTTTGCCGTGCCTTGGCCTGCCGCGACGCTGATGCCGGTGACGGCGACGTTGCCGGTGTTGTACACCTCAACCCAAGGCTGGATGCCGTCGTCCAGGAGTCCTGGCTCACCGGCGGAATAGATGGCGTCGAGGACGGGACGGACCTCGAGCGAGGGCACCGGAGCGACTGGGCCGAGCACGTGCACGGAGTGCAGGGTGCCGTTGAAGATCCAGGGGTCGGTGCGGCTGGTGAAGATGCTGCCCACCGACATAGCGTCGAGTCCCTGGACGGACGACATCAGCGCGCTGGTGGTGGTGGTGGCGATCTCGGCACCGTTGAGGTAGAGCTTGGCGCCCGCGGCGTTGACGACCGCGGCGAGCACGTAGCGCTGGCCGTTGGTCACAGTGACGTTTGGCGCGAGCCGGATGACGTGGCCCGTCCCGCCCGTGCGGACCTCGAAGTACGGCTTTCCGCCGTTGATGCTGAGGACGACCCCCTTGTCCGTGGCGCCCTTGACGGTCGCCGCGTAGAGCGTGCCCACCGTGGCGTTGGCGTTCTGCGTGAAGTCGGCGACGATGACGCCCTCGGCAAGCGAGGCGACGCTCGGCAGGTCGGAGGTGACGTCGATGCGGGAACTGGTGGCCGGGTTCAGGACGGCTCCGGTGGTCCACTCCCACTTCTTGTCGCCGCCGATGACCATCAGCGTGCCGGAGCCGGATGCGGCCCCATCGCCCTGGGTGTAGGTGACCTTCAGCTCATGCCCGCGGGTGTCGAATGATGCGCCAGGGGTGACGGTGAGGTTTACGGTGGCGATGGCGCCGGCCGCGATCGCGGGCACGGCGGTCGGGGTCGCGTCCCAACGCGAGTCGGCAGCCACGTCCAACGATCCGGCGGGCAGCGCCGCACCGGACTGGTTGGTGACCGTGACGGGCACCGTGGTGGCGATCCCGGCCACAGGCTGGGCGGTCGGGGCCCCGACGGCGACCTTGGCGCAGACGCCTTCGAGCCAGCCGAGGTCGAACTTGGTGAACGAGATGTGGCGGTAGCCCTCGCGTTCGTAGAACAGGCCGAAACCACCGGCGCCGAGTTCGCCCGACGCGTCGGGCAGGGGGGTCAGCGTCGAATAGCCGGTGGCGCCGCTCTGCACGACCTTCGAGACGGGCCAGGTGGTGCCGGAGTCGCACGACATGCGCACGGTGAGGTTGCGCCGCACGTTGACGTTGTTGGCGTTGGAGAACAGCAGGATCTGCGCCTTCGGGTCGCCGGGGGCGGCGTCGGGGTAGGCGCGGATGATCGACCCGTTGTTGGCCGGGTCGGGCAACTGCGTGTCCTGCGTGAAGGCGGTGTAGGTGGCGCCACCGTCGGTGGAACGCGCGATCCGACGGTAGGGGGCGGCGCGCGAGTTGAGCAGCACGTCACCGTTTGCGAGTTCGACGGTCTTGTTCTCATCGGCACCCGGGCCGACGGGGGCGGAGGCCTTCCAGGTGGCGCCGTGGTCGTCGGAGTAGACGGAGACGGCGTAGTTCCCACCGGAGATCCGGATGGTGTACTGCTGAATCAGGCGACCCTTGTGGGCGCCCTGACGCAGCTGGATGCCTTCGCCGGAGGCGGCGAACATGCCTGCCCAGGTGGTCTGGCCCGCCTTGATCTGGTCGGTGATGCGGTGGTGCGTCCAGGTCGCGCCGTTGTCGTCGGAGACGGAGTAGTCGGCGTGCAGCACGTTGGGGTCGTCGGGGTCGGAGCCGGTGGAGCCACCCGCGAAGCCCTGGTTGATGGAGGCCGCATAGAACAGGAAGATCTTGTCGGTCTCACGGTCGACGACGACCGACGGGTCGCCGTAGCCGTTGGGGGCGGGCGACTGACGCACGATCTGCTGGGGGCCCCAGGTGGTGCCGCCGTCGCTCGAGCGGCGCATCAGCATGGTGATGTTGCTCGGCAGGTCGTTCATCGAGGGACGGCCGTCGAAGAAGGCCAGGAGGTCGCCGTTGGGCGCGGTGGTCAGCGACGGGATGCGGTAGCGCAACCAGTCGCCCTCGCCACGGTTGGCCAGGTCGTTCAAGGTCAGGCCGTCGGCCAAGCCGTCCGCGGGGCTTGCGCTGGCTGTGGTTGCTGATGGGGGTGGGTCTGCAGTGGCTTGTGGCCCGGTGAGGGTCAAGGTTCCGGCCGCCAAGGCGACCGAGAGCCCAAGGGCCAGTGTTCTGCGCAGCGTCATTGCGGTGTCTCCAGATACAACGTCGGACGGGGGGTGCGCCCACCGTAACGAGTTCAGTCGTCCGATGTCTCCAGTTCAACGGGGATTCGCTCGCGAAGCTTGATCGCCTGCTTCAGCGTCCGATGAGCGACATCAGCCACGGCAGCAATGGAGCGCCGAGGAAGGAGAAGATGTCCAGGAGGGAGTGGGTCACCACCAATGGCATGACCCGCCGCCGCAGCGGCTTCAGGAACAGCCACCCGAACGCCAGGCCCATGACGAGGTTGCCGATGAGCCCGCCCCAGCCCTGATACAGGTGGTAGCCGCCGCGGATCACGGAGCTGACCACGACTATCACCCACATCCGGCCGCCCATCTGGGCCCACCTCGTGAACAGATAGCCGATCATCACGACCTCTTCCAGCACGCCGTTCATGATGGCGCGCAGGAACAGCACCGCGACGTTGAACACGGTGAACTCGAGCCCGGACGTGTTGATCTGGGTGTTTATCCCGATGGAGACCGAGAAAAGGTAGAAGGCCAGGCCGAGGACGCCGATCCCGGCGAAGATGGCGAATCCCTTCCCCAGGTCCGCCCAGGGGCGGGTGAGGTCGAAGCCCATCACGCGCAGGGCACCGCCTTCGGGACGCTCGACCACCGTGAGGAGATACAGGCAGAGCAACACGGGCACCAGAGGGAAGGTGAGGTTGGCGAACTGGTACAGGGCATCGAGCCATGGCCGGTCCGGCGTCTGGGCGGTGTTCAGGGTGGTGGTCTGCTGGGAGAGCGGTTCCGGGCGCGTCATGCGCTCCACGATCCGGAGCACCGAAAAGACGGCGGACTGTCCAAGCGACAGTAGGAGGACGATGGTCATCTCCCACCCGAGCGTCCGTCTCCCAGACGATCCGACGACCGTGCCCGTGCTCAACGCTTGTCCCCCACTGCCCGCAGATAGCTGAACAGGGTGCGGGGGCGGGCAGCGATCCTGGTGGTCAGGTACTCGAACCAGGCCGGGCCGAAAGGCAGGTAGGTGCGGGAGCGGTAGCAGATGTCGGCCAGGCGTCGCTGCTCAAGGGGCCGGACGCCGTAGAACATCTGGAACTCGAACGCGGCGACGGCGTTGCGCGACGCGACCTCCTGCGCGATCGCGATGATGGTCGGATCGTGAGAGGCGACCATCGCGTAGCCGCCGCCCTCCATGACGCGTCGGATGCAACGCACCAGCGCGAGCGACTTTTCCTTCTCACTCCGGTGACCTGACGCCTTCGGCACCGGGTACGAGCCGACGCAGAGCCTCAGCCGGGCTCCTTCGGCCGCCAGCACGCCTGCCTCACGCTCGGAGCGCCGGATGTCGGCCGGCAGCGTCAGTCCGAGGCCGTTGTGCCGCTCTCGGGTCCTCTGCCACAACTCCAAGGTCTCGCGGTACTGCCCCTCCCCCTGCATCTCGAGCGTCACCAGAGCCCCCACCTCCCCGGCCGCTGCGCAGAGGTCGTCGAGCCGTGACGCGGCGCTGGCGGGGTCGCTTCGCAGGCCGAGCGAGGAGGGTTTGATTGAGATTTCACTGTCCGCGGCCAACGCCCCCAGCCGGGTGATCGAATCCAGGAGCATGGCGGGGGTCTCCGCCTCATCGTCGGAGGCCGGCAGGTACGCGAGGGAGGCGAGCAGCCCCTGGCTGCGCAGCCGACGCACGACCGCGACCGCCTGTTCCACCGTGCTCCCCGCGACATAGCTGCGGGCGAACTCCTCGGCCGCCCCACTGGCCAGCGCCGCCTGTCGGACGTTGTTGGAACGGATGAACCTGCGGACGGCGCTGTTCAGGGACGCCATCAGAGCCTCTGCGCCAGCCCGACCTCGACGGCCCTGCGGATCGACTCAAGCGAGTCGCCGAGCAGCGTCTCCCGTTCGTGCCTCGACTTGGCGCGCCGTGACGACACCTCGAGCACGATGTGCCCCTCGAAACCGGTGCGGGCCAGGAGTTCGACGACGTCCCAGGCCGACTGGTCACCCTCGCCGGGCATCAGGTGCTCGTCCTTGAAGGAGCCCAGCCCGTCGGTCAGGTGAACGTGGGCCAGCCGTGGGCCCCAGGCGTGGATCAGGTCGAGCGATTGGCGCCGGGACGTGGAGGCATGCGACAGGTCGAGCGTCAGGTGGTCATAGTCGTAGGGTGTCGGGTCCCAACCGGGCAGGTAGGCCTGGAAGTGGCGCCCCGGGGTCCGCCACGGGTACATGTTCTCGACGGCGAACTTGACGGGGGATGAAGCGTTGAGTTCCTTGATTCCAGCCACGAAACCGGCGCCGTATTCGCGCTGCCATCGAAACGGCGGGTGTACGACGACCACGTCTCCGCCGAGGGATTGCACCGCTTCACCGGAGCGCCGCAGCTTCTCCCAGGAGTCGGAGCCCCAGGTCCCCTGGGTGACGAGCAGCGTCGGCGCGTGGACCGACCAGACTCTCACCCCGTGATAATCGGCCAGTTTGGCGACCGACCCGATGTCTGTCGACAACGAATCGACCCCCACCATGAGCTCAACGCCGTCGAAGCCCAGATCGGCGGCCAGTTCGAATGCACTCGTCGAGGCTTCGGGGTAGACCGAAGTGGTCGAAAGCAGGATCTTCGATGGTGACACGTTCTTGAGCCTACCCGTCAGATGGGCATCACTGGCGCCGGGCAGCGGCCCCGATTTCCCAGGGGGGCATACTCGGGGCGAGAATGGCAGCATGCACGTCGACCACCTGATTTTCGCGACCGGTCCGGACGGCCTCAAGGCGGAGGCGGCCCGACTCGCCGACGCGCTTGGCGCCGATTACAAGGACGGCGGTTTCCATCCGCGGTTCGGCACCCGTAACCACATCATTCCGCTCACCGATGATCGATACATCGAGGTCGTTGAGGTTCTCGACCATCCGGCCGCCGACAAGGCCGCCTTCGGCCAGGCCGTTCGGGCCCGCTCAGACATGGGCGGAGGCTGGCTGGGCTGGGTTGTCAGTGTCGCTGACATCGCGCCCTTTGAGCTGCGGCTCGAGCGCTCGGCCGTGCCCGGTTCGCGTCAGTTCCCTGACGGTCGCCGACTGGAATGGGTACAGATCGGCATCCGCGGCCTGATCGCCGACCCGCAACTGCCCTACTTCCTGGAATGGAAGTCGGACGATTCGCTGCGCCCGGGAGCACTCCCGGGGGAGGTTTCCCTCGCCTCGGTCCAGATTTCCGGCTCAGGCGACCGCCTCTCGGAATGGCTCGGCATCCCCGTCGGAGACGAACTCGACGGGGTCGCGCTCGACATGGTCGCCCCCCGCGGCACACCGGGCATCAACTCCGTCACATTCCGCACAGCTGACGGCGGGACCGTCACCATCTGAGACACCCTCCGAGGCTGCCCTTCAGCGTCGTCTCGGACCCGGTCTGTCGACGCCGATGGGGTTAGCGACAGGGATTGTCGGTAGGCACGGCTAGTCTCGTTTCGTGGCTAAGAAGCAGGACATGTACGGGTGCACCGAATGCGGCTGGACATCGACCCGATGGGTCGGCAGATGCGGTGAATGCCAGGCATGGGGAACCGTCGTCGAGCGTGGCGCCCCCAAGCTGAGGCAGGTCGCTGCGTCTGCGCCCGTCGACGTGGCGGTGCCCATCTCGCAGGTGCCCACAGACAAGGCGAGGCGTAGGCGCACCTCCATCTCGGAGCTCGACAGGGTGCTCGGTGACGGTCTGGTCCCTGGGGCGGTCGTGCTGCTGGCCGGTGAGCCTGGCGTCGGCAAGTCGACCCTGCTGCTGGAGGTCGCAGCGAAGTGGGCCGGATCGGGCGAGACGACGCTATACATCTCCGGGGAAGAGTCCGCGTCCCAGGTGAGGCTGCGAGCCGAGCGCACCGGCGCACTGGCCGATTCGCTGTATCTGGCCTCCGAGAACGACCTTGGCACCGTGCTTGGCCACATCGAGTCTGTGCGACCGTCGCTGCTGGTCATCGACTCGATACAGACGGTTTCGACGGCGGAGACCGACGGCGCGCAGGGCAGCCCGAGCCAGGTGCGTGAGGTGACCGGAGCATTGGCACGCGTCGCCAAACGCGAATCGATGGCCGTGGTGATCGTCGGGCACGTCACGAAGGACGGTGCCATCGCCGGCCCACGCACACTCGAACACCTGGTCGACGTGGTGCTCACCTTCGAAGGCGACCGACACTCGGGCTTCCGGATGGTGCGCGCCACGAAGAACCGGTTCGGCCCCGCCGACGAAGTCGGCTGCTTCGAGATGAGCGAGGCGGGCATCGTCGAGGTGCCCGACCCGTCAGGGCTGTTCGTGACTTCGCGCTCCGAGCCGGTGCCCGGCACCTGCATCACCGTCACGATGGAGGGCCGCCGCCCGCTGCTGGCCGAGATCCAGGCGCTCGTCGCCCCCGCCTCCAACCAGGCCTCCCCGCGCCGCACCACCCATGGGGTGGACAATTCCCGGATCGCGATGATGCTGGCGGTCCTCGAGCGCAAGGCAGGGTTGCCGCTCTCAAAGAGCGAGGTCTACGTCTCCACGGTCGGCGGCGCCCGGGTGAGCGACCCTTCGGTCGACCTTTCGGTCGCGGTGGCGGTCGCATCGGCCGCGCTCAACCACAGCGACCCGCGCCGTCTTCTGGCGCTGGGCGAGGTCGGCCTCGCGGGCGACCTACGCCGGGTGCCGGGCGTGGAGCGGCGCCTGGCGGAGGCGGCGCGGCTCGGGTTCGACGTCGCGATCATTCCAACGGGTTCCCGCAACGTCAGCGTCAAGTTCCCCCGGCTCAGCGGGATGAAGGTCGTCGAGTTCGGGACGCTGGCCGAGGTGCTCGACTACCTCTACTTCAGTCCCTCGGCCACGACATGACCGAGCGCTGGCTTCGGATCGGGGAGGTCGCACGCCGCACCGGCCTGACGCACCGGACCCTCAGGCACTACGACGACATCGACCTACTCACCCCCAGTGGGCGCACGGATGGCGACTACCGGCTCTACTCGGAGGAAGACCTGCAACGGCTGCTGGCGATCCAGAACCTCAAGTCGCTGGGGCTCTCCCTCACCGAAATCGCCGCCGCCCTGGACGAGGGGCTCGACGCCGCGGAACTGCTCGGGCGGCACGCCGCGGTCTTGGAGCAGCGGATCGCTGAGGAGCAACGGCTGCTGGCGACCCTCAGGCACCTGCAGGGCACCGCAGACGTCGGCTGGGAAGAGGTGCTCAGCGCCATCGAACTGACGGAGCGGCTGCGCCACCCCGATCCCGCCGTCCGGTTCCGGGCCGCGCTCACCGAACCCGAACTCGCGCCGGTCGAGGTGCTGATCGAACTACTCAGCGACCCGGTCGCGGGGGTGCGCGAAGGCGCAACCTGGGCGGTCAGCCAGCGGCCTGGCGTCCGCGAGGAACTGGTGTCGCGCATGCTGCGCGGTGACGCGCGCGCGAGGCTCTCGCTGGCGCATGCCTTGGGGAAACTGCGCGACCAGGCAGCCGTTCCGGTCCTCAGCACGCTGCTTTCCGACGAGGATGAGCGCGTCGCGACCAAGGCTGCCTTCAGCCTGGGGCAGGTCGGCGGAAGCGATGCCGCTCGGGCCCTCGGTGTGGCGCTGGGCGACGGCCGGTTGAGGGTGCGGGAGGAGGCGTCGGCATCCCTGGCCAGGGTCGACGGAGCGCTACCGATCCTCACCGCGGCGCTCGCCTCACCCGATCTCCGCACGAGGGAACAAGCCGCCGACGCGCTCGGCGTCGTTGCAGATGAGGCCAGCGTCGAGGCCCTCATCGCGGCGCTCGCCGACCCCGAGGAGCCTGTCAGGTTCGCCGCCCTGGTGGCGCTGGGCGAGGTCGGCGGCCCCACGGCGTTGCGCGCCGTGGCCCGGGCCGTCGACTCCCCCGACAGGCACACCCGGCTCCTCGCCCGGCGCCTGGCCACCAAACTGTCGGCGGACGAGCCGTTGCCGGGTGCTCAGGCGAGGTAGCGGGCGGCGAGCTGAGCGACGACGGGATCGGGCCCGTCCGCCAGCCTGCGCAGCATCTCGAGGGACGCCTCTCCAAGTTGCCCAAGAGCCGCGACGGCGGCGATCCTGATCGTCGGCTCGGCATCTTCAGCGACCGCCGCCAGAGGGGCAGCGGCTGCCGTGGCATCCTCACCGAGGTGGCCGAGCGTCTCGACCGCGTGTTCGCGGACCTCGGGCCGGTCACTCGCGAGCGCGGCGACCAGCACGGGAACGCTTTCGGCACCGATCGAGGCGAAGGCGTTGGTCAGTGCGTCCCGCTGGAGCAGGTCGCCGTCGCCCAGCCTGGCTGCGAGCGCGTCGACGGCCCTGGCTCCGCCGGTGTTGGCGGCAGCCCGGTATGCCTTGATGGCGACGTCCGCGTGCCCGTCCGCGACGAGGGGGCTGACCCGCTCGAAGTGAGCAGGGTCGGCGACCTTGCTCAGCACGTGCGCGGCGGTGCGGCGGTCATCGGACTCCCGACTCTCCAACAGCGCGCTCAGCTGCGGCTCGGCCGCGGCCGCGTGCTGCACGATCGCCCAGGTGAGATCCTCCCGGACGCAGGAGCTGGGTTCGACCCTGATCCGGTCGACCAACGCGTCGACCACCGAAGAGTCCTGTGCCGCGCCGAGCGCCAGCGCCGCCTGGCGACGCTGCGTCTCATCGGGGTGGGCGAGGGCCGTGATCAGAGACTGTGTGGTGTTCATGCCGACGACGCTAAAGCCTCACGCCGCGTGAGGGTCAAACCCGGGTGCGCGAGATGTCGGGCGCACCTACACTTGGACAGCAGATCTGAGGAGGTCAGGTGTCGAAGCCAACCGTCCGCCGCTACCTGAAGCAGCTTGCCCCTGGCACACCGCTGCGCGCAGGGCTCGACCGGATCCTCCACGGTGGCACAGGAGCGCTGATCGTGCTCGGTAACAATCGCCAGGTTCAGCTCGTCTCCTCTGGCGGGTTCAAGATCGGGGTCGAGTTCACCGAGCAGGCACTGCGCGAACTGGCGAAGCTGGACGGCGCGATCATCCTCTCGACCGACCTCACGCAGATAGTGGCCGCCGGCGTACACCTGGTACCGGAGGGAGATCTGCCAACCGCGGAAACGGGGACCCGTCACCGGTCGGCGGACCGTACATCGCAGGCCGCCGGTCTGCCCGTGATCACCGTCTCTGCGTCCATGGGCACAATCTCGGTCTTCTACGAGGGCCACCGGCACCTGGTAGAGACGGTGCGGCAGGTCACGAGCCGCGCGAACCAGACCCTCGCCGCCCTGTCACGCATCTCCACCCGGGTGACCGAGCTGCTCGAACAGTTCACCTCGCTGGAGATCGCCGAGCAGGTCACGCTGCGCGACCTCACCAACGTCGCCCACCGGCTCGAACTGACCAGGCGGCTCAGCTCCGAGATGCAGTTCCACATCGACCTGCTCGGGGTCGAGGGGCGGATGGTGGCCCTGCAGCACGATGAGTTGGTGGCGAGCTTCGCGGGCGTGGGCGACCTTCTGGAGCAGGACTACTCACCGACCGTGGCCGACCCATCCGAGTTCGACCTTGGAAGGCTGCACAACTTCTCCCACGACGAACTTTTCAGTGGGCAACTGGTGGCCGAGCGTCTCGGATTCGGCCCGAACCCGAACCTTGAGCAGCATCTGCCGACTCGCGGCATCAGGTTGCTGACGACCGTCGGTCGGCTCCCCGCCTCGCTGGTCTCGAGACTGATCGACGGTTCTTCGCTGCAGGAACTGTTCGGCGCCACGCTGGCCAATCTGATGGAGATCGACGGCATCGGCCCAACCCGTGCACGCCAGATCCGCGATGCCCTGATCAGGGTGAGCGAGGCGACCTGAGCTTCGGGCTTGGCGGATCGGCGAAGACCACCATAGAATCGTCTCACACACAGGGGAGCGCCACCGGGCGCTGAGAGTGCGGAACAAGACCGCAGACCCTCAAACCTGATCCGGTTAGCACCGGCGTAGGGAGTGAGTCTCCTCGGCTTGCGCCGAGCCTCCGAAAAGGAGATGCCATGCAAAGAATGATCGTCGCGGGCCTGACCGCCGTGGCCCTACTCGCCCTCAGCGCCTGCGGTGGCGCACCTTCGTCCGGGGAGGCCGGAGCGCCCTCCCCGACGCAGACGGACAAGCTCACCGTCGTCACCCACGACGCCTTCACCCTGCCCGACGAACTGAAGGCGAAGTTCGCTGACGAGACCGGCCTGGAGGTCACCTACGTAGCCCCAGGCGACACGGGCACCCTCGTCAACCAACTGGTCCTCACGAAGGACTCGCCACTGGGCGACGTCGTCTACGGCATCGACAACACGTTTGCTTCGAGGGCCGCCTCCGAGGGTGTTCTGGTCGACTACGAGTCGCCCCTTGCCGCGTCCACCCAGGAGTTCGCCGCACCCCAACTGACCCCGATCGACTTCGGTGATGTCTGCATCAACGCCGACACCGCCTGGTTCGAGGCTGCGGGTATCGAGATCCCATCGACCCTCGACGACCTGACCGACCCCGTCTACAAGGACCTGCTCGTCGTCACCAATCCCGCCTCCTCCGCACCCGGCCTGTCGTTCCTGCTCGCCACGATCGGGGCGAAGGGCGAGGACGGCTATCTGGACTACTGGCAGGCCTTGTCAGACAACGGCACCAAGGTCGCCTCGGGCTGGACCGAGGCCTATTACACCGACTTCTCGGGTGCCGACGGAAAGGGCCCCCGCCCCCTGGTGCTCAGCTACTCGACGTCGCCCGCGTACACGGTCGACGGCGACACCTCGACCACCCAGGCGCTGCTCGGCACGTGCTTCCGCGCCGTCGAGTACGCGGGTGTGCTCCACGGCACAACCAACGAGGCCGGAGCGCAGAAGTTCATCGACTTCATGCTCAGCCCGGAGGTGCAGGCTGCGATCCCTGAGAACCTCTACATGTACCCAGTCATCGCCGACACGCCGTTGCCGAAGGACTGGGCACGCTTCGCGCCCCTGTCAGAGGTCCCCTTCGAGGTGCCCGCCGAGCAGATCGGCCAGCACCGCGACCAGTGGATCCGGGACTGGACCGAGGCCATCGGTTGAACCCGTGGGGCTGGCGGGTCGCCTGGCTCCTGGCCGCCGCCGTCCCGCTCGCCTTCCTCACGCTGTTCTTCGCCTGGCCCGCCGCGTCCCTGGTCCTGCGCGGCTTCCACGACGGCGATGGCTGGACACTGAGCGGATTCCAGACGGTGTTCGCGTCGCCCCGCACGTGGCGGGCGGTCGGGTTCACGCTCACCAGCGCGACGGCGTCGACCCTGCTCTGCCTCCTGCTGGGGCTGCCCGGCGCCTACCTGCTCTACAGGACGAGGTTCGCCGGGCAGGGGGCGCTGCGCGCGCTGGTGAGCGTCCCGTTCGTGCTGCCGACGGTCGTGGTCGGCGTCGCGTTCGGTGCCCTGCTGCGGGAGGACGGGCTGCTCGGCTGGGCCGGCCTCTCCGGCACCCCCGCGGCGATACTTGGCGCGATGGTGTTCTTCAACTATTCGGTGGTGGTGCGCACCGTCGGCTCCATGTGGGCCAGGCTCGACCCCAGGCTGGAGCAGGCCGCCGCGACCCTCGGGGCGTCACCGCTCCGGGTTCTGCTGGGTGTCACCCTCCCTGCCCTGGCACCTGCCATCGTTTCGGCCGCCTCGCTGGTGTTCCTCTTCAGCGCCTCGTCGTACGGCATCGTCATGGTGCTCGGTCAAGGTAGCTACTCGAGCATCGAAACCGAGATCTGGTTCCTGACCACGCAACTGCTGGACCTCAGGTCCGCCGCGGCACTGTCGATCACCCAACTGGTGATCGTGACGCTGGCCCTTTGGCTCAGCAGCGCAGCGCAGACCAGGACGACGGCGTCGCTCAGGCTGCAACCAGATTCGGCGACCTCCCGACGCTTCGACCGGCGCCGGGACTGGGCACCGATGGCGCTGACCCTCGGGGTCACCGTCGTGCTGCTGGTGGCACCGCTCGGGAACCTGCTCTGGCTCTCGCTGCACCGCGGCGACCGGTTAACGCTCGCCAACTACTCCCAACTCGCCTCCGACGGGGCCATGGGCACGACGTTGTGGGCCGCGGGTCGCACATCTCTCGTCACGGCGCTGGCGGCGACCGGGATGGCGGTCGCGCTTGGGATGCTGGTGTCGCTGGTCGCATCGCGTAGGCCGCGGTCGACGTCTGCGCGGCGGGGGCTCGCGGCCCTTGAGTCCCTGTTCCTGCTCCCACTGGGGGTTTCGGCCGTTACCGTCGGGTTCGGCTACCTGATCACGCTCAACCGCCCCCCGCTCGACCTCCGCTCCAGCCTGGTGCTGATCCCGATCGCGCAGGCGGTGGTGGCGCTGCCGTTGATCGTACGGATCCTGCTTCCGGTGCTACGTGCGATCGACCCGCGGCAACTGGAGGCGGCCTCAACGCTGGGCTCGGGCCCCCTCCGGGTGCTGCTGCGGATAGAGCTGCCACACCTGTGGCGCGGCCTCGGCCTGGCAACCGGGTTCGCCTTCGCGACCTCGCTCGGAGAGTTCGGGGCGACGTCGTTCCTGGCGCGCCCGGACAATCCGACGCTGCCGGTGCTCATCTTCCGCCTGTTCGGTCGCCCAGGGTCGGAGACCTACGGCATGGCGCTGGCGGCTTCGGTGCTGCTGGCAGGATTGGCGGGGATCACGATGGCGGCCGCCGAACGGCTCCGCCCGCAGGAGGTGACGACTTGGTAGGTTCCCCCGTCCCGCGGCTACGCCGAAGCCGGTATTGGACGCTTCGGCCCTGCGCCGGTGGCTCCGCCCGGCAGAGGTGCTCCGCCACCAGCGCGGCCACCCCCTCGTCATCGAGGTTTCCGTACCAGATGTCATCGGGCTGGACGGTGACGAGTGGGGCCTGGTTGCAGGGGAACTGGCAGCCGGTCGCAGTGAGTAGCACCTCGTCATCGCCGAGACCGCGTTCGGCAAGGAGGCGTTGCAGGGCGGTGGTCACCTCTCCGGCGCCGCGTGCAAGGCAGCGCGGGCCTTGGCACACGAGCACCTGATGGCGGTACCCAGGCACCTCGTCCCAGGACGGTGAGGTCAGCCCCCCATCACGGCCACAGACCCGTTGCCACGCAGCCGCGGCAAGGAAGTCGTCCAGGTCCTGGAAGGGGGCTTTCAACTCCGAACGGGCCATGCGAAGGTCCATCTCAGCACCCCACGTGCGAAGCCAGTACCCGGCGACCCGGAAGGCCCAGGAGCGCCCCGTCGCAGACCGCCCGGCGTGGACCGGGACGACTTTGACTTCCGGTTCCCCGTCGCCCGCGAGACGGTTGAGTTCCTTGACCAGCGACGGCTCGCCGCGTTGAAGGAAACACAGCGTCGTCGATTCCCGGGCTTGGACCAGCGATTGGAGCCGCACCAATTCGTCGGCGGTGGCGGCCCCGAGCAGGACGAGCAGGGTGGGCACCGTTGTCACCGCTGCCTGCCTTCGCTTACGCCGCTCCAGACAAGGTGCCTGCGCGGCAGGCGAGGGTGGTCGATTACATCGGCGTCCACACCGTAGAGGTTGTCCATCAGAGAGGCTGTGATGACCTCCGAAGGTGCCCCGCGAACCGCAATCCTCCCACCGTCCAGGACGATGACCTTGTCACAGAATCCGAGCGCGAGCTCAAGATCATGCAGGGCGGCCACCGACGTGATTCCCAGCTTGCTGACCCGCTGCAGGAAGTCGATCTGGTGCCCCGGATCGAGGTGGTTGGTCGGCTCGTCAAGCAGCAGGACCTCGGGTTCCTGGGCGAGCGCGCGCGCCAACTGCACCCGCTGACGCTCGCCGCCGGAGAGGCTGTGCCACGCCCGGTGCAGCAGGTGTTCGACGTTGGCGAAGGCCGCTGCGGCCGCCAACGCCTCGGCCCCCTCACCAGCCCTCGACGGCCAGCGCCCGCGGTACGGGATCCGGCCGAGTTCCACGACCTGACGAGCGGTCAGGTCGAGCCTGGTGGCGGACTGCTGCTCCACCAATGCGACGGCGCGGGCCCGCTCGCGCCCGGTAAACGATGCAAGGTCGCGGCCATCGAGCAGCACCCGGCCACCCTGAGGCCGCAGGACTCTGGCGATCAGCCGCAACAGCGTCGACTTGCCGCAGCCGTTCGGGCCGATCAGACCGACGAACCCGCCATCGGCGAGGTCGGCGCTCACGCCGTCGAGCACCTGGTGGGAGCCGTAGGAGAAGCAGACGTCTTCGATCTGCAGCCTCATGCGTCGCTCCTCGCCCTTCGCAGGAGCCACACGAAGAAGGGCGACCCGATGATGGCTGTGACGACGCCGACCGGGATCTCCTGGCCGGGGGCGAGGGAGCGTGCCGCGGTGTCGGACCAAACCATCAGGATCGCGCCGGTAACCAGGCTGAGTGGCAACAACCTGGCGTGGACCGGCCCCGACACGAATCGCACGATGTGCGGCACGATCAGACCCACGAAACCGATCGCCCCCACCACCGACACCAGGCAGGCGGTGAGCAGCGCGGTCACCACCATCAGCGCCCACCGGACGCCGGCGACCGAGATCCCAAGCGACGTTGCGGTCGCTTCACCGAAGCTCATGGCGTCCAGGTCGCGCGCGAAGAACAGGGCGACCACGAGGCCGAGCAGCGCGGCCGCGATCAGGAACCCAGTCGATTCCCACCTGACGCCGGCGAACGACCCGAGCGTCCAGGCGAGCACCCTCCGCGCCGCTTGTTGGTCCCCGTTCATGATCACCATGAGCGAGGTGAAGGCGCTGCAGATCTGGCCGATGGCGACGCCCGCCAGCACCACCCGGGTCGGTGGCAGTGTCCCTGCCCGCCCGACGGCGAGGAGCAGCACAAGAGCCAGGGAGCCGAGCGCGCCGACGAAGGCCCCGAAGGTGAGTGCGACGGTGCCGCCCAGTGTGCCCATGCCGACCCCCAGCGCGATCACCGCCACAGCACCCACGGTCGCGCCGCCCGAGATGCCGAGCAGATAGGGCTCAGCCAGGTCGTTGCGGGTCAGCGATTGCAGCACTGCACCGCACACCGCCAGCCCCGCACCGACGGCGGCGGCCGCCAGCACCCGCGGCAGCCGCAGGTCCCAGATGATCTGATCCTGGAGCGGCGTGACAGGGAAGTCCCCCAGCCACATGCGGCGACCCACGACCTGCAGCACTACGTCCGCCGGGACGCTGACCGATCCTATGCCCAGGGTGACGGCCAGGCTGACAAGCAGGACGGCAAGCAGCGCGATCAACGCAGCCACGAAACCGCCCCACCTCGAATGTGCGGGGACCGGGGTGCTCACTCCCCCCGGATTCACGACAGATTCAGCGCCGTCAGCTGCTCGGCCAGGTGGCTTGCGCCGTCGACGAGCCGGATGCCAGGGGTGCTTTCGGAGAAGGGGATGGTGACGAAGTTCCCGGCCTTGACCGCGGCCAGATCCTTTAGGACCGGATCGTTTTCGAGCTGTTCGCGCTTGGCCGCGGCAGTCGACCAGGAGGCGTCGGCCAGCACGATCACGTCGGGATCGGAGGCCAGCACCTGCTCCCAGCTGACATCGGCCCAGCTCCCTTCGATGTCGGCGAAGACGTTGGTGGCGCCCACCGCGCTGATCACGAGTTGCGGGCCACCGCTGCCGACCCCCGCGAAGGCCGCCTTGTCCCCGGAATCGAACCAGAAGATCCTGACGTCCTTGCCCGCAGCCTGGTCGTTGAGCTGGCCGAGGGTGGCCTGCTGCTCTTCGCGGACCTTTGCGGCGCGCTCCGGAACCCCGAAGGCGGTGGCCACCGAATCGATCTCGTCCCACACCGACTCGAAGGAACTCGGGGCGCGCAACGCCTTATCGGTGCAGCCGAACGGCGAAAGCAAGGAGGGGATCCCGGCCGTGGCCAGTTCCTCCTGGGTCCCGGCGACCTCAGCGGTGAAGGCGCTGCCGAATGCGGCGTAGAGGAAGTCGGGTTCCGCGGCAAGGAGGGTCTCCCTGTCCGGGTATTTCTCCGAGATCACCGGCACCGATTCGTAAGCGGCCTGCCACTTCTCCGGGACGGCATCGTCAAGGTAGGCGGTGCCAGCGAGTTGACCTTCGACGCCGAGCGCCAGGGCAACCTCTGTGGCGGCCTGGTTCAGCGTGACGGCCCTGCTCGGCGCCGCGGGCAGCGTCGCGGTGAAACCGCAGCTGGTTACGTCGACGGGAAAGGCCGCAGCCTCCGGTGACGTGGCCCCGATGGACGCCGAAGCGGTCGGGGCGGGGCTGGAAGCTGGCGCGCCGGCACATCCGGAGACGGCGACCAGCAGGGAAACTGAAAGAGCGGACAGCACAAGGCCGACGCGGGGTGCGCGCATGGGTATCTCCAAACCCTCGAAGGACGAAACACACTCCGGTCAGGTTTCCTGACTCACGCTTCGGCACGGCTGTTCTGGCCTTCCCGGACTGTCCGTCCAGTGGCCCGATCCTGACGATCGTCGGAACACCCGCTCAGCGCTCACAGTGGGGAGGACCGCTCCAGATTCACGCTGGATTCCCATTCACCGGAATACGGGCAACCTATCACGGGGTTGAGCGCGCGGCGCGACCGCCCCGGAACATGCGTCTTGCACTTCCCTGCTGGCAGGATTGGCGGGAATCACGATGGCGGCGGCCGAACGGCTCCGTCCCCAGGAGGTGGCGACGTGGTAGCAGGCCTTGAGGTGCGCGGGGTGGAGGTGCGCTACGGCGCAGCGGTCGCCGTCGAGGATGTGAGCCTGGTGGTCGAACCCGGCACTGTGGTCGGGCTGCTGGGCCCATCCGGCTCCGGCAAGTCGACGCTGCTGCGGGCAATCGCCGGGCTGGAGCCGTTGACGGCCGGTTCGATCCTGTGGGAGGGCGACGACCTGGCCGGTGTGAAGGTGTTCAAACGCAACTTCGGCCTGGTGTTCCAGGACGCCCAACTCTTCCCCACCATGACGGTGGGCCGCAACATCGCCTACGGCCTCGGCAAACTCCCGCGTCCGGCCCAGCAGACACGGGTGACAGAGATGCTGGAACTGGTCGGGTTACCAGGATTTCAGGACCGCAGGGTAACCGAGCTTTCCGGCGGGCAGGCGCAGCGGGTGGCACTGGCCAGGTCGCTGGCCCCGACGCCCAGGGCCCTGCTGCTCGACGAGCCCCTTTCGGCCCTGGACACGGGCCTGCGGCGGCGACTGGCCGAGGACCTGGCAAGGATTCTGCGGGAGAGCCGGACCACCGCCGTCTACGTGACCCACGACCAGCAGGAGGCCTACACCGTCGCCGACCGGGTCGCGGTGCTCACCGAAGGACACCTCCTGCAGCTGGCCGATCCCGAGACCCTGCGGCACGCCCCTGCCACCCGCGAGGTCGCCGCATTCCTCGGGGCGCGCGCCTTCGTCACGGAGGCAGTGGCGCGATCGCTCGGCTGGGACGGGTCGCTCGCCACCGGAGAGATCCTCGCGGTGCTGCCGGGTTCGCTGGTGCTCGCCGACGACGGCGTGGAGGTGGAGGTACTTGACCAGGGCTACACCGTCGACGACGTCGAGATCGGGGTGCGGCTCCCCGACGGGCAGCGGGCGGTGGTGTCGTCGTCCGACCGGGTCGACGCCAGCTCAGTGCGCGTGAGGCTGACCGGCGGGGCTCCCATCCCCGCCTGATCGCCTGATCCCGGGGCCGGAACACTCAGTTCCACAGAGCACTTCCGCGCCCGTCCCCATTGTGTCGGTCCTACCACCTAGTGTGACCCCATGGTCATTGGAGTCCCCGAATCCGAGGCATTTTCGCCCTCTTGGTAGCCGTCCTCATGGTCTTCACGACGGTGGCGGCGAGCCCCGCCTCAGCCGATCCACCGTCGGACGCGGTAGGAACCGTCGTGGACGTCACCGACTACGGCGCCGACCCGACAGGCGCCGCCGATTCGACGCCCGGGGTGGTGGCCGCCATCGCCCACGCCAAGTCGCTCGACGCCCCGACGACGATCTGGTTCCCCGAAGGCACCTACCATTTCTGGCCCGAGCAGGCGCCCCAGCGGGAGCTCTACACGTCAAACACCGTCGGCACGCTCCAGCAGTTCAAGATGAAGCGACTGCCGATCCTTATCGAGGACATGGAAGACGTGGTCGTCGACGGCGGCGGCTCCGCGTTCCTGTTCCACGGCATCCAGACGGCGTTCGCCTCGATCCGCTCCACGAACGTGACTTTCCAGAACTTCTCCACCGATTTCGTCGGCCCGAGGGTGGTCGAGACCACGGTCATCGAGACGGGCACGGCCAACGGCCGCGCCTTCCGCACGGTCGCCGTCACCCCGACGATCGACTACTCGGTCCAGGGCACCACCATCACCTGGCGAGGCGAGACCAGCCCCGTCACCGGCCAGCCGTACTGGACGGGGCAGAACTCGCTGCCCGGGCGGCAGCACTACGGCCAGCTGTACAACACCGCCACTGGCCACGCCGAACGCTTCAACGCGGGTGGCCCGCTGTTCTCCGGCGTCACCGGCATCGAGGACCTGGGCGATCACCGGATCCGGTTCACCTACTCCACGGCGACGGCGCCGACCGACCTGGGCGTCATGTACCAGTTCCGAGACATTGAGCGCGACACCCCCGGCGCCTTCATCTGGGAGAGCAGGAACACCACAATCCAGAACCTGGACGTCCACTACCTGCAGAACTTCGGCATCCTGTCGCAGATGACCGACACGGTCACCGTCGACTCGCTGCGGTTCCACGCCGACCCGGGCGGGTGGCGCAGCACCACCAACTTCGCCGATCTGCTCCACTTCTCAGGGGTCAAGGGCAAGGTCAGCATCACCAACTCGACGTTCCACAACCCGCAGGACGACCCGATCAACATCCACGGCACCTATCTCCGTGTCGTCGGCCGCCCCGCTCCGAACCAGGTGACCCTGCGCTACATGCATGACGAGACCGCCGGGTTCCAGCAGTACTTCGTGGGCGACCAGGTGGAGTTCGTGAACGACCGCACCATGCTGCCGATCGACCTGGGCCCGGCGGTGGTCACCGCCGTCACCGGCCCGTCCGGCAACACCGACGAGTCGCTGCGCACCACCACCGTCACCTTCGACCGTGAGATCCCCGCAAACGTCGCCTCCGGCGCCGGTTTCGTCGCCGAGAACGTCACCTACACCCCTGAGGTTCACATCGCGGGAAACAGCTTCTCAGACGCGCCGACGCGCGGCATCCTCGTCACGACCCGCAAGCCGGTCCTGATCGAGAACAACCGTTTCGACCAGATGCACATGGCCTCGATCCTGATCTCCGACGATGCCTACCAGTGGTACGAGTCGGGTCGCGCCACCGACGTCACGATCCGGAACAACACGTTCAGCCGCACGTCGACCGACCAGCCCGTCATCTACTTCGACCCCACCAACCGCGACACCGTGCCGGGCCGGACGGTGCACAGCAACGTCCTGATCGAGGGCAATGTGTTCAACGTCGCCGGCTCTCAGTTGATCGCCGGACGGTCGGTCGCCGACCTCACGTTCCGCGACAACACCGTCCAGCGGGAGCACTCGCAGGCCGCCGTGAACCTCGACGTCGCCCGCACCACCCTGTCGGCCGGTGAGGTCACCACCGCCAGCGGCACGGGCACCGGCGAGGCCTATTCGCGTCCGCTGTTCCAACTCGACGGCTCGCTGAACATCAACCTCACCGGAAACCGCTACGACAACGGGCTGAACCTCAGGTTCGACGGCTCGAACACCTCGGCCTCCGAGGTCCATGCCGCCGACGACGGGGTGCTGGTCGGAGCCGACAACAACCTCGATCCCCGCGGCCGGATCGGATACCTGAGCACCAACCCGACGGTAGCAACCGTGGATGCCGACGGCACCATCCGGGCGCGCTCCGCGGGCAACACCGACATCATCGCGTTCGCCGCGTCCCAGGTCGGCGCGCACGAGTCGGCCCCGGTGCAACTCACCGTCACCGGCACCGCGCCGGGGGGCGATGCGGCGCCCATCGCCATCACCTCATCCGAGGGCACACAACTGGCGCCGGGGCAGGGCACCCAGTTGTCCGCCGACGCTGACGACGTCACCTGGCAGGTCCGCTCGTTGGCGGGCAACAGCGCAACCATCTCGTCCACCGGTGCCCTCACGGCCGGGTCCGCTGGCGTGTTCGAGGTCACCGCGACCGGCGTCGACGGCGCCCGCGGAACCCTCCTGCTGTCGGTCCACGCCCCCCTCGCTGACTCGCTGGGTGAGCGGTGGGCAGTTTCCAACCCCGATCCGGCCGCCCGCCTCGAACTCACCGCCGAAGGGCATCTTCTGATGACCCCCGCCGGTGCCGGCTCGATGTGGGGGTCGGACAACCGGGCTGGAAACATCCTCACCAACACCGAGCAGAGCCTGGCGGTCGGCGAGTCTGCCACCGTCAAGATGGCTGGCCGCACGCAGGGTGGCTGGGAGGAGGCCGGTCTTGGGCTGATCGTGAACCAGGACAACTACCTGACCATCCAGCGCAAGCACAACAACACCCCGGCCACCCTGAACGTCGTGACGGAGGCGGCGGGCTCGGCCAACGAGTCCCGATCGATCCCGAGCCCGACGCAGGACCCGATCTGGCTGCGGCTCACCCGCACCGGGGAGTCCACCTTTCAGGGCAGCTACTCGACAGACGGCGTCACGTTCAGCGACCTCGGGTCGCCGGTCACCAACGCCACCATCGGATCGGCGAAGGTCGGCTTCGTCGTCGCCACCAAGACCACAGGCTCGATCAACCACGAGTTCGTCTTCTCCGACCTCCTGGTCGCCGACCGGGCAGTCGCCTTCGCCGACGCGAACGCCGCGCCGGTCGCCTCCGAGGTGACGGTCGCCCAGAGTGGCGCCGAACTGTTGGCCGCGTGGCACTTCACCGATCCCGACGGGGATGCCCAGGGAGATTCGGTGGTGCGCTGGCTACGGGACGGTGAACCCGTCGGCACCGGGGCGACGCTGACGGTCACCGGGGATCTGGTTGGTTCCCAGGTCAGCGCGCATGTGGTCGCCCGCGACTCCCGCGGAGGGTTCTCCGCACCGGTCTCGAGCGCCCCGGTTACGGTGGCATCCCCGACAGACGCCGCGGGGGATGCGACCCTCGCAAGGGTCGACGTGCGAAACGCTGTGGCCGACGACGCGCTCCTGACTGCTTCGCGTTCAGCCGATGCCATCTTCCTGCTCCCCGTGCCCACGGCTGCGGGAGCGACGGTCAAGGTTTCAACGTCCGGGGCCGCGATCGAGGCCGACAGCCTGGGTTGGTACCGGCTCCCTCTCGGCGAGGAGTCGACGGGGATCACGGTCGCGGTCACCTCACCCGACGGCACCGCTGAGACCAGCGCTGCCTACACCGCCGTCCGCGATGGGGACAACCGGGCTCGGCTGGCTGGCGTCAACGTCGTCTCCGGGCCGAGTTGGGCCGGTTTCTCGCCGGACGCGCACTCCTACCTGCAGGTTGTCGGGTCGGCCGTGAACCAGTCGTGCCTGGCGTTCACCCCCGAGTCCCCGACAGATGCGGTGTACGTGACTCTCAACGGCCGCGACCTGGCTGCGAGGAGTGGCCGGTTCGCCTACGCCATCATCCCGGGGCTCAACACCCTCGAGGTCCGGACCCTGGCCCCCGACGGCCACACCTCGGCGCTGTACCGCTTCCAGGCCATCTCCCTCGGCCCGGACGTCCAGTTGAGCGATGACCAGGTCACCTGTGGAGGGCCGACACCAACACCCACTACCACACCGACCCCAACACCAACCCCCACACCCACACCGACCCCAACACCCACACCAACCGCGACGCCGACGCCGACGGCTACTCCGACTACGCCTGCGGGGTTTGTCCCGACGGCTCCGTATTCGTTGCCCGGGGCGCACACCATCAATGGGCGTCAGTGGTTCACCACCTGTGAGAAGTATTCGCAGACTGAGCGTTGCCGCACTGAGATCTGGGCGAGCATCGTGGTCAGGGATAAGAGCGGGAATTTCTCGATCAGGCGGGGTTGGGCGTTCAACAACATGACGTACCTGCCTTACATGACCAGGGCTCAGTGGGCCAATAACCCGCTGGGGCACACGGGGTCGTGGACGGCGACTGATGGTCGTAGGTGGCGTACCGAGTGTGATACGGCGCTGAGTGGTCCGAATGCGTGTCGTAGCTTTGCCTGGGCCACGGTCTATGAGGCTAAGGCGAAGGCTGGTGGCGGTTACACGTTCAGCCAGACCAATAAGTGGGTCTTCAACAACATCGTGATGTTCAAGGGGTGACCGCCGCGCTGGTTGAGCCGCCTCGTGAGGAACGAACGAGGCGTGACGTCCACCCCCGCGCCCGGTGCAGAATGCTGTCTACAGGTTCTTGAGAAGGTCTGCGAACACGTCACGAGTGGTTTCGTCACGGTCCCCCGCGCCGGTTGAGCCGCCTTGTGAGGTACGAGCAAGGCGTGACGAAACCACCTGGCACACGGTGCAGCA
>NZ_FQZG01000028.1 GCF_900141915.1 Tessaracoccus bendigoensis DSM 12906
CCGCGTCCGGGGCTCGCGCGACAAGGCATTGGCCGATCTTCGTGGTCAGACGGGGGAGAATCGACCACTGGTCGATTTTGATGTGTCCGGCCTCGCGTCGGGTGCCCTCGCAGAAGCGCGCTGGCACTTCAGACGAGGATCGAAGCTCGTCGTCGGGAAGCGCGAACTGACATAATGTTGCTTATCGGACAAGTGGCCGGTAGCGTCGAACGCGGGTGTGACGAGTTCTGTTTCGGATCCGCAACGTTTCGATCCGGACCCGGCGCCGCCCTTCTTGGTTGGTTACGCTCGGCGGTAGCACCTTGAATCTGAAGGGACCAGACCATGCCGCTTCTTTCGCCCTGTGACGGCCGGGTGGTTGCGATCGCCGACGTCAGAGACCCGACGTTCTCAGCCCAACTGGTCGGTCCAGGGGTCGGTATCGAGCCAGTCGACGGCCGACAGGTCGTCGTCGCCCCCGCGGACGGGAAACTCCTGAAACTCGACCCTCATGCGTTCATCCTGCTCGTTGATGATTCCGTCGGAGTCCTGGTGCACCTGGGCATCAACACGGTGCGCCTCGAAGGTCGACTGTTCGATGTCCTGGCCGAACAAGGTCAATCGGTGCAGGCAGGTGAACCCATCGTGGCCTGGGATCCTTCCAAGATCACGGACCCGGACATGGAGGGCACAGTCGTCGTTGTGCTGATGGACCAGGCGGCCGATTCCATCTCATCGGATGTGATCGGCCGGGACATCGTGGCCGGAACACCCCTGTTCGAGTGGCGCTGACCAGCTACTCAGGGGGCGAATAGAGCATCGACGGCATCGAGGACATCGGTCGACACGACGCTGCGACCGGCGGCGGTGTTCTGCATCACCTGGCTGATCTGCGTGGCCCCTGCGATGACCGATGAGATGTTCGGGCGCGACAGTAGCCACTGGAAGGTGACCTCCAGCATCGAGCGATCCGCGTCGTCGCAGATGGCCTGGTAGGCCTCCAACTGGTCCCAGTCGGTCGCAGCCAACAAAGCAGGCTTCTGCCTCGTCAACCGACCCTCTCCCCCGCCTGCACGGGTGTATTTTCCGGTCAGCAGCCCGTTGGCCAACGGGAAATAGGGGAACACGCCGAGTCCGAACTCGTCGGCCACCGGGGCCATGAGCGCCTCGAATTCCCTGGCGACAAGGGAATACTCGTTCTGTGTGGAGATGAATGATTCGTTTCCGTCCTGCTCCGAGGCGGCAGCGGCATCCCGGGCCTGCTCAGGGGTGAAGTTGGAGTGCCCCAGGTAGAGGACCTTCCCTTGGCCCACCAGGTCGGTCAGCGCGGCCAAGGTCTCTTCGATCGGTGTCTCCGGGTCAGGGGTGTGCATCTGTAGCAGGTCGATGCGGTCGGTGCGCAGTCGTCGAAGTGACGCCTCCACGGCCCTCCTGATGTAGCGTGCGCCGCCTTTGGGTCCCCAGTCTTCCGTGCCGGGCATGGCGTAGTCCTGGTGGCCGAACTTCGTGGCGAGCACCACTTCGTCTCGGACGCCTTCGAGGGCAGCCCCCAGGAATTCCTCGCTCCGCCCCGGGGTGGACCCGTAGATATCGGCTCCGTCGAAGAACGTGATTCCGGCATCGATCGCCGTCCGGATCACCTCGGTGCTGCCCTCGAGCGTTTCGGTGTGGGTGCCGCGCCTTGAGAAGTTGTTGCACCCCATTCCCACGACGCTGACCCGCAGATCCGACCGACCGACGTTTCGTATCTCCATGACCCCACTCTAACGACCAAGGCTCACCAGAGACCCGCCGTCGGGGTGGATCTTGGTGGACGGGCGGCGATGAGCCGCTGACGGGGTGGCGACGCCGGGTCCCGGCGTCGCCGCCCCCTCGTCAGTAGTTGATCATCTGGCCGCCGATGCCCTCCACAGCTTCCTTGATCGCTTCGGAAAGCGTCGGGTGGGCATGAATGTTGTGGCCGACCTCGTCTGTGGTCAGGTCGTAGGCTTGGGCGAGCGTCAACTCGGGCAACAGCTCAGTGACGTCCGGCCCGATCATGTGAGCGCCCAGAATCTCGTTGTAACGGGAATCCGCGACGATCTTGACGAAGCCACTGCCGTCGCCGAGCCCCCACGCCTTCCCGTTGGCTGCGAACGGGAACTTCGACACCTTCACCTCGTAGCCCTTGTCGCGGGCCTGCTGCTCGGAGTACCCGAAGGAGGCGACCTGGGGCTGGCAGTATGTTGCCCGCGGGATCATGTCGTAGTTGATCGGATGGGTCTCACGCCCTGCGATCGCCTCGGCCGCGATGACGCCCTGCGCCTCGGCGGTGTGCGCCAACATCATCTTTCCGGTCGCATCGCCGATCGCGAAGATGTTGGGTACGTTCGTGCGCATCTGGTCGTCGATCGCAATCGCCCGCCGCTCGGTCAGGGCAACGCCGGTGTTCTCCAGTCCGTAGCCGTCGACGCGCGGCGCGAACCCGATCGCTGAGAGGAAACGGTCGGCTTCGAGCACCGACTGGTCACCGCCCTTGGCGGGGCTGACGGTTACCCGCACGCCCGATCCGGTGTCCTCGATGCCCTCGACCTTCGTGGAGGTCAGGACCTTGATGCCCAGCTTCTTGTAGGCCTTGGCGAGCTCCGACGAGACCTCGGCGTCCTCTGTCGGGACCATCCGGTCGAGGTACTCCACGATCGTCACATCCGTGCCGAACTGGCTGAGAACGTAGGCGAACTCGGTGCCGATGGCGCCGGACCCGCCGATGATGATCGAATCCGGGACAGAGTCGGACAGGATCTGCTCCTCATAGGTCACAACATTGGCCGAGCGCTGGGTGCCGGGCAGCATCCGCGTCGTGGCGCCAGCCGCGACGATCGCGTTGGTGAACCGCACCTGCCGCTTCTCTCCGGAGTCGGCCTCCACCTCGATGGTGTTCGCGTCGAGGAACGTCCCCCAGCCGTTGAGCTCGGTGATCTTGTTCTTCTTCATCAGGAAGTGGATGCCCTTGGTCATCCGGTCAGACACCGCACGGCTGCGGGTGAAGGCCTTGTTGTAGCTGAACGTCACCTCACCCTCGATCCCGAAAGTGTCGGCCTCGTGGTTGAAGATGTGTGCGAGTTCTGCGTTGCGCAGTAGCGACTTGGTGGGGATGCAGCCCACGTTGAGGCACACCCCTCCCCAATAGCGCTTCTCGATGATGCCGACCTTTAGGCCAAGCTGGGCGGCGCGGATGGCGGCCACGTAGCCGCCGGGGCCCGCGCCGAGGACGACGACGTCAAATTCTGAGCTCATGGTGCCCACTCTAGCGACGATTCGAGGCTGGAACCCATGGGTTGAGCCGCAGTTGTGAGAGCTTCGATACATCTGGCTGCACGGCCCGGCAACACTCGAACGACTACGAAAATCACCCGACAATCTCACACATGAGATACCCTGTGGCGATGAGCGCAACTAGTGAGTCCATCGGTCGGATGATTCGCGACGCCCGCACCGCGCGTGGCTGGTCCCAGAAGAAGTTGGCGGAAGAACTCGGCACGGCACAAAGCGCCGTCCACCGGATTGAGGCCGGCCAACAGAACCTCTCGCTGAGCATGATCGACCGCCTGGCTGAAGCGCTGGACATGCCGCTGATCCAGACCGCGACGCAGGGCAGCGTGAACTTCGAGATCCAGGGCCCGACCACCCTCAGCGGCGAGATCGATGTGCGAACCTCAAAGAATGCCGCCATGGCAATCATGTGCGCGAGCCTCCTCAATCACGGGCGCACGGTGCTCCGGGGCATCGCCCGCATCGAGGAGGTCGACCGGATCAGCGAGGTGCTGACATCGATCGGAGTCTCACTCAACTGGATAGGCGAGGGCAACGACCTTGAGATCGTCCGGCCCGAGCGACTCGCCCCTGAGAAGATCGATGAGCGCGCAGCCCGACGGACCCGCAGCATCCTGATGTTCCTCGGCCCCCTGCTGCACGAGTTCGATGACTTCAAGCTGCCTTATGCCGGAGGTTGTGACCTCGGAGCCCGCACTGTGCACCCACATATGGCGGCTCTCAGCAAACTGGGGCTGACGGTCACCGCGACCGACCGCAACTACCATGCGCGCGTCGAGCGCGACACCAGCGCGGAACGACAGATCACGCTCATCGAGCGCGGTGACACGGTCACCGAGAACGCAATCATGGCTGCTGCTCGCACTCCGGGCATCACGGTGCTGCGCAACGCTTCGGGAAACTACATGGTCCAGGACCTGTGCTTCTTCCTGGAACTCCTCGGCGTCAGGATCGACGGGGTCGGCACCACCACCTTGACCATCCATGGCGTCGAGTCGATCAATGAGGATGTCGAGTACTTCATCTCTGAGGATCCCATCGAGGCGATGAGCCTGCTCACCGCGGGGATCGTGACGAAGTCGGAGATAACGGTTCGACGCTGTCCCATCGAGTTCCTCGAGGTGGAGTTCGCCGTCCTCGACGAGATGGGTCAGGTGCTGGAGCTCAGCGACGAGTACACCAGCCGAAACGGCAAGACCCGACTGGTCGACGTGACCGTGATACCGTCCGACCTGCACGCACCGCTGGACAAGATCCATCCGATGCCCTTCCCTGGCCTCAACATCGACAACCTCCCCTTCTTCGCCGTGATCTGCGCGACCGCGACCGGCCAGAGCGTCATCTACGACTGGGTCTACGACAACCGGGCGATCCACCTCTCGAAACTCTCCGAGCTGGGCGCGAACATCCAGCTCATGGATGCGCACCGGTTGCTCATCATCGGACCCACCGCGTGGAGGGGTCGTCAGATCGACACTCCCCCGGCGCTTCGTCCTGCGGTGTGTGTGCTGCTCGCGGCGCTCGCGGCCAGGGGAACAACCAACCTGATGGACGTCTACGTCATCAACCGTGGCTACGAGGACCTCCCCCACCGGCTGAACAAGTTGGGGGCAAACATCAACGTCTTCTGGGGGGATCCGTCCAGCGACGACTGATCTTTTTCGGACTTTGTTGCACGAAGTGGCCATTTGGGCCGTTCAGCGTAGAATCTGCCACCATGGCCGTGTATGGAGACTACCTGTCGCCCCCGTTCACCGCGATGGCCCATCGCGGTGGCTCGTTGCTCACCGCCAACCTGGGCATCGAGAACACGATCCGTGCTTTCCGAAACGCCGTGGACCTGGGGTTCAGCTACCTGGAGACCGATGTCCATGTTTCGGCCGACGGTCGGCTCTACGCGTTCCATGACGAGAACCTGGAGCGGGTCACAGGCTATGACGGGACGCTCGGCGAACTGAACTCCAGCGAGGTGCGTGAGTTGCGCGTCGGCGGTCGGGAACCGATTCCGAGCCTCGACGAACTGTTCGAAACCTTTCCCACAGCCCATTTCAACATCGACCTGAAACATGATCCGGCCGTGGAGGTGCTCGCGGACGCCGTCAGCCGCCACGGTGCTGAACACCGCGTGTGTGTCGGCTCGTTCTCCAGGGCCCGGATCAAACGCTTCAGGGCGTTGCTCCCCAGCGTGCCAACCGCGGTCTCCAGCCTCGGTTGCGCAGCGCTCCTGATGGGGCGCATCTCCAAGGGTGGGCAGGTCTATCAGGTGCCGATCACGCAGGCCGTCGGCCCCACGACCTTTGACCTCGTCACGCCGGGAACGATCGCCCGGGCGCACGCAGCCGGGCGGAAGATGCACGTGTGGACCATCGACGACCCGACCACCATGCACCGCCTGATCGACTGGGGTGTGGACGGGATCGTCACCGACCGGCCGGATTTGTTGAAAGAGGTACTCCGGGCCCGGGGTATGTGGTCTACTCGGTAGGGAACGATTCGGCCCTCCGAGTCGTTGTACATTGCGATATTAACGAAGGAGGGAACATGGCAGATCGTGCACTACGTGGCGTGGGGCTCGGCTCGAAGACCTTCGAGGACGAGCAGGGCGTCGAGTTCGCCGAGCGTCAGACGCTCGCGTTCGATTGTCCGAAAGGCCACCACTTCACCATCACCTTCTCGGTCGAGGCCGAACTCCCGACCGAATGGGAGTGCAAGAAGTGCGGCCAGGTGGCTCGACGCTCGGATGGCGTGGTAGGAGAGGAGAAGGTCGAGAAGCCTGCGCGCACCCACTGGGACATGCTGCGTGAACGCCGCTCGATCCCGGAGCTGGAAGACATACTCGCCGAGCAGCTGACGAAGCTGCGCGAGTCCGATCGGATCTACTGATCACACAGATTCGCCCGCCCCTGCCGATAGGCAGGGGCGGGCGAATCTTGTCACCGGACGGCTACCGCTCGTCGCCGGGTTCGATGATGAGGCCTTCGATCACGACGTGTTCACCGTCGACGCCCTGGCCCTGCTGGTTCGGGATGTCGATGGACGGGATCGGTGGCTCGAAGACATCCACCGTCTCCCCCTTGATGACCGTTGCGGTGGCGCCGCCGTTGCGAAGAGCGCGCGCCGCCCACCACGAGATGGCGGACCGGATGAAGGGCCTGGTGAACGGCAGGAGCAGCAGGGCTCCCGCAATGTCTGACAGGAGCCCCGGCAGAATGAGCAGGAGGCCACCGACGAGGATCAGGCTGGCATCGGCCATCTGTCCGGACGGGAGTTGCCCGGAGCGCAGGGACTCGGACAAGGCGCCCCAGGTCTTGCGCCACTCGCGTTGCAGAAGGTAGATCCCGAGGAGACTGGTCAAGAGAAGAATCAGGAGTGTCCACCAGCCGATCTCCCCCGCGACCCAGATGAGGGCGGCGACCTCCGCGACGACGTACGCAATCGCCGCGAGGCTGGTCGCCCCCAGCCACAACCGTCCCCGCTGCCTCGCCTTCAAAGCATCAACCCTTCTTCGATCGGCCAAGTGCCCTGCGCACGCCCTTGGCGACCTGCCCGGCCCGGTATTCGACGCCCCACAAGGTGGTTCGGATCAGTGCCTCGACGACGATGTTCTTACTCATCTTGGAATCGCCGAATTCGCGTTCCACGAACTCGATGGGCACCTCGACGACCTTGAAGCCGTGTCGGATGGTTCGCCAGACCAGATCGATCTGGAAGCAGTAGCCGGCCGAGGCCACCTCGTCGAGGCTGATTCCGCGAAGGGTGTCGGCCTTGTAGGCGTTGAACCCGCCGGTGGCGTCCTTGACGGGGATGCCCAGCCAGAGCCGGGTCCACAGCGACCCTCCCTTGGAGATGAACACTCGCGACTTGGGCCAGTTGACCACCGAGCCGCCCTTGACCCAGCGCGAACCCTTCACCATGTCTGCGCCGTCCGCGAGGGCCTGCAGCAGCCGCGGCAGTTCCTCCGGTTGGTGCGAGCCGTCGGCGTCGTGTTGCACCAGCACGCCGTACCCGTTGTCCAGACCGTAGTGGAAGCCTGCCAGGTAGGCGGCGCCCAGGCCCTCCTTACCCTTGCGGTGCATCACGATGATGTGGTCGTCCTCGGCGGCGAGGCGGTCGGCTAGCTGGCCGGTGCCATCCGGGGAGTTGTCATCTGCCACCAGAATGTCGGCTTCGGGCACGGCGCGACGGATCCGGCTTGTGATGCTCTCGATGTTCTGGGACTCGTTGTACGTCGGGATGATCACGAGCACCCGGCCGAGGGATTCCTGCGAGGTCATTTGATTCCTTGGGGTTTCGATTTTCCATCAATGCTAGCGGGGGTCGGGTCGCTTCCGGACGATGGTGGCACCAAGTGCCAGGAGGGTCGCGGCAACCGCGAGCCAGGAGATTGTGGGGTTCAGCCGCACCGACAGGTTGACGTTGTAGCGCAACGGGACGGTGGCGATCAGAGTTGCCGCATCCAACTCCTCGGCCTGCTCGACGATGCGTCCGTGGGTGTCGATCACGGCCGAGTAGGAGTTGAGCGTGCTGGCCAGAACCTCGCGCCCGGTCTCCATGGCCCTCACCCGGTTCAGAACCAACTGCTGGTGGGGTTCGAAGGTGCCGACATAGGTGTTCGTGTTGGACTGGGAGACGATCACCTCGGCGCCGTCGCGGATCAGGTCGTAGACGGTGTCGTCATAGGCTAGCTCGAAGCAGATGATGGTTCCCACCCTCAGATGCCCGTACTCCCCCGTCGCGACTTCGACGACGCCTGACCCTTCTCCAGGGACCGAATCGCGACCTACCTGCCGCAGGATCGGCAGCACCGGCAACAGCTGTTCGCGGAATGGGATGTACTCGCCGAACGGCACCAGGTTGCGTTTGTGGTAGGTCGCCGTCGGGCCGGTCTGCGGGTCCCACCAGATGCTGGAGGTCTGCCTGGTGTCTGGCTTGGGACCGTCGGTGACCGCGCCGACGAAGATGGGCACCTCCGCGATCGCTGCGGACAACTCGACCAGGCGTCTCGTCTCTGCATCGTTGACCGGATCAACGTCGGTGGCGTTCTCCGGCCAGAGCACGAAGTCGACCTTCTCGCCCTGCGTCCGGGCCAGGGCGGTCGCGAAGATCGTTTCGCTGAGCGCATTGTTGGTCACCGAACGGGCATACGAGCTGCTGCCCTTCTCGGCCCGGTTGACGTTGGGTTGGACCATTGCCACCGTCACCGACTGCTCAGGCTGCTTCTGTGGCAGCAGGTTCGCGAGGCCACCCACCACGAACAACGCCACGATGCCTGCGATCGACTTGATCCGCACCGTCGGCGTGGTCGCGGCCCACAGCCCCAGCACGCCGACGAGAGCGACCAGGTAGGAGACTCCGGTGACGCCGACCAACGAGAGGAAGCCGCTCATCGGCTGGTCGACCGTGGTGTGGCCCAGGCGGAGCCAGGGAAAGCCGCCGAAAGGAACACTGCCCGCACCGAACTCGATCGCGACCCAGGCGGCCGGCACCAGGAAGGCCCAGCCCCTCAGCGTGACGAGGCGGGAGACGATCAGCCCTAGCAGCCCCCACCAGAGTGCCATGAACGCCACCAACGCGACCGCGACCCACACCCCCAGCACCGAGACCCACGATATGGTGAGGGTGTTGAGAGCCAGGCCCGCCAATGTGCCCCACCCGAAGGCCGTCCTTCCACGCAACCCGATCATCAACCAGGTCAACAACGCGACCCCGACGATGGTGGCTAGCCAAACCCCCATCGGCGCCTGACCGAGCCCGAGCAGGAGGCCGGCGGCGACCGAGAGCACCAGCATCAGCAGTGGGGGCAACGTTGGGCGGGTCAGCACGGACGAAGCCTACCCGGCTCCCAGGGTGTGCCAGCATGGGCAGATGAGCACTCTGATGGCGTTCGACACGTCATACCTGTACTTCAGGGCCTTCTTCGGGGTTCCGTCGACGTTCCGCGCGCCGGATGGGCGCCCCGTCAACGCGGTACGGGGGACGCTCGACTTCATCGGCAGGCTGATAGGGCAGTACCGGCCCGACCTCATCGCCTGCGCTTGGGACGACGATTGGCGGCCGGGCTGGCGGGTGGAACTGGTGCCGACGTACAAGGCGCACCGCGTGGTCGAAGTCGAAGGGACCGAGCAGGAGTCGGTCGACGACGACCTCAGCATCCAGGTGCCGCTCATCCGCGCCTGTCTCTCGGCCCTCGGGATCCCGGTGGTCGGCGTCGCCGACCATGAGGCAGACGATGTGCTCGCCTCCATGGCACGCCAGCATGAGGGACCCGGCCTGGTGGTCACCGGGGACCGTGACCTGTTCCAGTTGGTCGATGACGACACCTCCGTCGTCTACGTCGCACGAGGGGTGGCGAAACACGAACTGGTGACCCCCGCGGTGCTCGCCGCGAAGTATCGGGTTGCCCCGGAACGGTACGTGGACTTCGCCGTGCTCCGCGGTGACCCCAGCGACGGGCTACCGGGGGTCAAAGGGATCGGGGAGAAGTCCGCGGCCTCACTCGTGGGCACCTACCCAAGCCTTGAGTCTATGGTCGAGGCGGCGGCAACCGCGTCGTCGGGCATGTCGCCTTCCATGCGTTCGAAGTTGTTGGCCGACGTCGACTACCTCGTCCGGGCGAGGGAGGTTGTCACCTGCGTCGACTCGCTCGGGTTGCCACCCTTGCGGCGCACCCCTGTAGACGACGACGCCGTCTCGGTGCTGACCTCCGAGCTGGGGCTCGGCGGCTCCATGACCAGGTTGGCGCAGCTACTGGCCTGAGCCAATCAGGGGCGCGCGGCGTGGAGCATGAACAGCACCGAACTGGCCAGGAGGTTGGCCCCGATGTTGCCTGCGCGGTGGCGATGGCCGTCGGCGTCCAACGGGATACGTCGATCGATCACCATGTCAAGACTCGCGAACAGCGGCTCAAGGTCGGGGATAGACGAGTGGTGCAGGTTCGGGGTGTCGTACCACTCGAATGGCAGGTCCTTCGACATCGGCATCCTGCCGCGGAGCAGCCTCAACCGGTTGCGCCAGTGCGCGAAGTTTGGCATCGACACGAGGGAATGCACGGCTATCCTGCCCATCTCTGAGAGCACCCTTCGCGGCTTGTAGACCGTCTGCAACGTGCGGGACAACACCACGAAGTCGTAGGAGTCGTCGCCGAACTCGCCCAACTGCGTGTCCAGGTCGAGGTCGATGACGTTGACCCCGTGGCGGAGGCACGCGAGCACGTTTGACGGATCGACGTCGACCCCGGTCCCGGTGCACCCCTTCTCGCTGAGGAGCCGCAGGAGGTCGCCGTTGCCGCAGCCGAGATCAAGCACCCGCGATCCCTCGGGGATGAGATCGGCGATGATGGCCAGGTCGGCCCTGAACCGCTCGGTCATGCCAGCTCCTCAGCGGCCCGGTCGAGGAATGCCCGGACGGTCGCGTGATAGTCGTCGATCTCAAGGAGGAACGAGTCATGTCCCCACGGCGAGTGAATTTCCCGGAAGGACGTCGGCACCCTGGAACCTTCAAGATGCCGGACGATTCGGCGGGAGTGTTCCGTCGAGAAGCGCCAGTCGGTGTCGAAGCTGACCACCAGGAACCGCACGGGATCGGCGGCCAGAGCGTCAATCACGTGCGGGTCTGCGAACGGGTCGAAGTAGTCCATGACGCGGGTCAGGTAGAGGTAGCTGAGCGGATCGAAGCGGCTCAGGAACCGTTGCCCCTGGTGCTCGAGGTAGCTCTCGACGGCGAAGTCGATTCCGAAGTTGGGCGACAGCTCGCCGCCTTGGGCCGACCGCCCGAACTTCTCCTGGAACGCCTCCTCGGACAGGTAAGTGATGTGGGCCATCATCCGCGCAACCGACAGGCCCTTCGACGGAGAGGTCCCGCGGGTGAGGAACTTGCCCTCGCTGAAACCTGAGTCGCGCATGATCGCCTGCCGACCGACCGCACTGAATGCGATGTTCTGCGCGGTCAGCCGGGACGAGGCGGCGAAGATCAGGGCCCTGCCCATCTCTGCCGGGTGGCTCAAGGCCCACTGCAGCACCTGCATCCCTCCGAGCGATCCCCCGACGACCGCCGCGAAGCTCCTGATTCCGAGGCGCCGGGCGAGCGCGCGGTGCACCTCCACGAAGTCGGCCATGTCCAGCAGCGGGAAGTCGAGCGCGTAGGGCTCACCCGTGGCTGGGTTCAGCGAGGACGGACCCGTCGTGCCCCGGCACCCTCCCAGGATGTTGGAGGCGACGACGAACCATCGGTCGGTGTCGATGGGGCGTCCAGGGCCGATCATGTTGTCCCACCAGCCGGGGCGCGTGTCGCCTTCGTGGAAGCCGGCCGCGTGCGCATCCCCGGTCAGCGCATGGCAGATGTAGACGGCGTTGGTGGCGTCGCTGTTCAACTCGCCGTACGTCTCGTAGGCGACCTCGACCGGCGCGAGCGTGGCCCCGCTGCGCATTCGCAGGGGATCGTCCCGGTCGAACACGGTCACGATTCGGGTCTCGACGATGCCGAGGGATTCTCCGCTCACCCCCCTATTCTTGCCTACCCGGCGACCGCTTCGGCCACGGTGACCGTGGGTGAGCTACCAGAACCCTTGCCTGAAGCCCCATCCGGTTGGAGACTCAGCACATGAATGGTTCCAGATTCAGCGTGACGATGGACGCGGCAGATCCCCAGGCCCAGGGCGAGTTCTGGTCGCTCGCGCTCGGCTATGAACGCGAAGCCCCGCCGACCCCGCATGCCACGTGGGAAGAGGCGCTCACGGCCTGGGTACTACCTCCAGAGCGCTGGAATGACGCCAACGCCATCGTCGACCCGGACGGCATCGGGCCGAGGGTATTCATCCAGAAGGTGTCTGAACCGAAGGTGGTGAAGAACCGGGTGCACCTGGACGTCAGGGTGTCGACCGACCGGATGAACAAGGACCATGGGTTGATGTCGGAGCGGGCGGATGAACTGGTCGCCGCTGGCGCAACCCGTTTGGCGGTCTTCGACGACCCGTCCATCGGCTACTGGATCGTGATGGCCGACCCCGAGGGCAACGAGTTCTGCATCGTGTGACCCCGCTCTGGGTTCAGACAGACGACCGGGGCGCCCCCGCGGAAGCGGAAGCGCCCCGATGGGACAAGTGAAGAAGATCAGTGCGCGATCGACTCGCCCGCCCCTGCGCCCGTCAGCGAACGGACCTCCATCTCCGTGGCCAGATCCTGATCGCTGCCCTTCTTCGCTGTCACGGTGCCGAGCCAGCCAGCCAGGAAGGCCAGCGGCACCGAGATCAGGGCCGGATTTGTCAGGGGGAACCACGCGAAGTTGACGGCCTCGCCGAGCATCGACGTCTTCGATCCGGAGATCGACGGCGAGAACACGATCAGCACGATCGAGCTGATGAGGCCGGTGTAGATGCTCCACACAGATCCCCTCGTGTTGAACCTCTTCCAGTACATCGTGTAGAGGATCGACGGCAGGTTCGCCGAGGCCGCGACGGCGAAGGCCAGCGAGATCAGGAACGCGATGTTCTGGCCGTTTGCGAGGATTCCACCGAGGATCGCCAGCACCCCGATCACGATCGAGGTGATCCTGGCGACCTTGACCTCCTGCTCCGGTGCCGCCTTGCCGCCCTTCAGGATCGAGTTGTACACATCGTGGGCGAATGAGGCCGATGCCGTGATGGTCAGGCCCGCGACGACCGCAAGGATCGTGGCGAACGCGACGCCGGAGATCACCCCCATGAAGACCTCTCCCCCGAGGCTGAGCGCCAACAGCGGCGCTGCCGAGTTCGCCCCGCCCGGGGCCGCCACGATGGCCTGCTGGCCGACCAGCTTCGCGGCCCCCATCCCGAGGATGAGGGTCATGATGAAGAACGCGCCGATCAAGACGATCGCCCAGACGGCTGAGCGCCTGGCCTCCTTGGCCGTGGGCACCGTGTAGAAGCGCATCAGGACATGCGGAAGGCCGGAAGGACCGGCAACCAGCGCGATCGAGAGGGACAGGAAGGACAACTTCGTCCAGATACTCGCCCCGTACTGCTGCATTGGCTGAAGAACATCGGTTCCGTTCCCAAACGCCGGATCGAGGGCGGCTGACTGTGCCTGCCCGAGCAGCGCGGACAGGTTGAAGCCGCTGTTCGACATGACGAGAATGGACATGGTAAGGGCCCCGAGGACCAGCAGAACCGCCTTGATCATCTGGACCCACGTGGTGCCCTTCATGCCACCGATCAGGACGTAGACCACCATCAAGGCGCCCACCAGAGCGATCACCAGTGACTGGGTAGCCTTGTCAGAGACGCCGAGCAGCAGTGCCACGAGGCCGCCGGCGCCCGCCATCTGGGCCAGCAGATACACAAACGAGATCACAAGGGTGGAGGTGGCGGCGGCCGTGCGGACGGGCTTCTGGTTCATGCGGAAGCTGAGCACATCGGCCATGGTGTACTTGCCGGTGTTGCGGAGCGGTTCAGCCACCAGATACAGGGCCAGGATCCAGGCGACGAAGAAGCCCACTGAGTACAGCAGGCCGTCATAGCCGTAGAGTGCGACGGCGCCGGTCACGCCCAGGAATGCGGCTGCCGAGAGGTAATCGCCGGTGATGGCGAGACCGTTCTGTCTGCCGGAGAAGGCTGCGCCCCCGGTGTAGAAATCGGCCGCCTTCTGCTTCTGCCGGGTAACGATGATGACGATCGCCATCGTGGCAATGACGAATACCGCGAACACCGCAATGTTGATTGCCGGGTTTCCATACCCGGATTCAAGAATCTGCATGGGTCAGATCACCTTTTCCAGGTCGGCCTTGAGTGCGGTGGAGATGGGGTCGAGGCGCCGACTGGCGAATCTGACGTAGACCGCAGTCCAGATCCAGGTGACAGCGAACTGAGCCAGGCCGATGGTCATACCGATGCTTAGGGCGCCGAATAGAGGAGTGCCCATGAAGTTCGGCGCGAAGATCGACAGAACGACGTAGACGAAATAGGACGTCAATCCCGCGATCGTCATCGGGAACGCGAAGCCCCGGAAGGTGGCCCTGAGCTTCTGGAACTCCGGGGTGGCTGCCGTGGCGAGGAACTCGTTGACCGTCGGGTCGTGCTTGGGGCCGTCTGAGACGCTCGTGATCTCAGGCAGTGGCCAATGGTCATGAGGAAGATGAGCTTCTGTCTCATCGGGTGCGACGGGGTCCTTGCTTGGGTCCCCGAACTCGAGATGCGCCATTCTGACACCTCCTTGTGTCCGGTGGGCCGCCGTTGGCCCAACTGGTGGAAGAGTAAACCATTTGGGGCCCAAAACTGGAATCCGTGCGGTTCGTGAGATGGCGCACCCTGCCGCGCATCTCCTCTCCAGTCGGGGAATATCCGGGATTGGGCGCACCGGCAAATTGTGACAAGAAAGTTGGGCAATAGTCGCGCCGGTAGGAAACCGGGTCGGATTCATGAGGCGGATTGTGTATCACCAGAGCCCCTGGCGGCTCCTGATAGGTGTTGCCGGGATCGGTACGGTGCCGTCCCGTCGAGAAGGGAGCGGTGATGAACAACGAGCTGCTGGCCGCGATACGTCCGGTGAAGTCCCGGGTCGAGGACGAGCTGATCGCCATCGACGGTGTGAACATGGTCGACATCGCCCCGAAAGTCTCGAAAGGGAAACCGACCGGGGAGTTGGCGATCGTCGTCTACGTGACACACAAGCTGCCGCTTGGTGAGTTGCGGGAGGCTGACAAGGTGCCGAAGGAGATCAACGGCATCAAGACAGACGTCCAGGAGATGGTCATCGAGCTCCAACCCGCCTGGCAGCCGCTGGACGACGCGGCTCTCGTCGACCCTGCGGCCTACCCGACCCTGGTCGGAGGCATCTCGATGGGCCCTTCCCGGACCTTCTACCTTGAGCCTCCCGAGGTGGAGCAGGCAGGCAACTACACCATGGTCGGCACCTTCGGTGCCCTGGTGAAAGACAACGCCTCCGGGGCGACGATGGCGCTGTCAAACTTCCACGTCGCCGCGGTCGACACCGCGTGGACGGCCAGCGACAGGCAGGTCCAGCCTGGGCGTCCCGATGGTGGCAACCCTTCGACGCAGGCGTTCGGTGCCCTGACCCGCGCCGTCCTGTCTGAGAACGTGGACGGTTCGGTCACGACAATCGATGCCGGCAAAGCCTGGAGTGCGGAGATCCAGGGGATCGGTGACGTGTTGGGCTCCGCCCTTGCGAGCGTGAACATGCCCGTGCGCAAGCGCGGCCGCACGACCGAACTCACCTATGGCCAGGTCGTCTCGGTCGACGCGACGGTCAGCCTCGACTACGGTCACGGCATCGGGACGCGCACCCTGAAGAAGCAGATCCGAATCGCCACCGACACCACGAAGTCCACCAGATTCTCCAATGGCGGCGACTCCGGCTCGGTGGTCGTAAACGACAATGCGGAAGTCGTCGGCCTGCTGTTTGCCGGTTCGACCGACGGCTCCACCACCTTCGCAAACCCGATCGCGGCGGCACTGTCGGAACTGGACGTCACGCTGCTGACCAAGACACCGGTGCCAGGCCCCGCGCCCACCTTGTTCTGTGTACCGTCCAAGGTGATCATCACGTGCCCCACGAATGCGATCATCTGTCTCAAGTCCCGCCTGATCTGCCCCACGAAGCCGACCATCTGCTTCTCCAACATCGCGTTGTGCAGGTCCAAGATCACGATCTGCCCGACCAAGGTGTCCATCCTTTGCAACGGGTGGCCGGGCGACTGGCCCGTTGGTCGGCCGTTCGCAGGCCAGGGCGAGCCGGAGGACTACGGCTACGGCACGTCCGAGGGCGACGACTCGGGTGGCGACACCGCCTACCAGGCGGGTTACGCCGAAGGCTACGCCGCCGCTAGGGAAGAGGCATCAGGCGTCGTGGGTCAGGACGTGTCCGCAACCCTCCTGCCTTCGCTGTACACCTGCCCCAGCCGGATCATCGGGTGCCCGTCAACCAGGCTGGACTGCCCGACCCGGATCGGCTGCTGGAGCAGGTTGGGTTGCCCAACCAACTTCAACTGCCCGACCATCTACGGCTGCCCGAGCCTGTTCAACTGCCCGAGCAAGTTTGGTTGCCCGAGCCTCTTCGGCTGCCCCAGCCTGCAAGGCTGCCCGAGCCTTGCCTGTGGCGACTTCCCCGTCGACTTCGGCCCGGGAGCGCAGGGCGATACCGGAGCCGATCAGGCCTTCTGGGCCGGCTATCTGTCGGCCCTCGAGCAACTGGGCGGCGAACAGGAACAGTGACGCTTCCCGGTACCCGGCGACCATGGGTCGCCGGGTACCGATTCGTCACAACGCACACAGGCCGACTTGCGCCTTGCAAGAATCAGGACCGGGAGAACAGGAGCCGAAGATGGCCATCTCAGAGACGGAGCGGGCACGGATCCGGGCCGTGAAGGAACGGGTGGAGGACGACCTGTTGAACCTGCCCGGAGTGACGGGGGTCGACATCGACGAGTCGTACGAAGGAGGCGAGCCCACCGGCGAAGGGGCACTCGTGGTCTTCGTCGCACACAAGCGCCCGCTGACGGAGATCCCCGAGGCCGAACTCATCCCTGCCACCATCGACGGGGTGTCCACCGATGTGCGGGAGATGAGGATCGTGAAGCAGGATCCTCAGACGTGACACAGGCCGCAACGGTGCTGGCCCGCGCCGTCCGTGGTGGGCTCGTGGACGCTGGAGGCGCCTTGCAAGGCCGGGTGAGCGTGCATGCGATCGGCGCCTCAAACTTCGTGCATCGCGTTGAGGTCGACGGTGCCCCTGTCGCCTACGTGAAGAGCACCGGGCAGGCGGCCGCGATGGACGGAGACGACGCCGTGGCGCGCGAGTCCGAGGTGCTCGGCCTCATCCAGGGCCTGTGCCCTTCGCCCGCGGTCCTGCCGCTGACCGACGCAGATGGGTTGTGGCTCACCCCTGTCGTGGGGACGAGCCTTGCCGAACTGGCCACGGTCGGCGACGTCGAGGCCTTGTCGGACGCCTTTGCCTCGGTGGGCAAGGCGTTGGCCGGGTTGCACCTCGTCCCCGTCTCACCCGGTGCCCCCGTTATGAGGCTGCCCTGGCCCCTGCTGGACGAACTCCCCGGTCACATGGACACGGCACGGTTCCACGAGGTGCCGACGCGGGTCATCGAGACGGCGCGCGGGCTTGGAGACGTCACCGCGTCGGTGAAGGGAGCCTGGAAGGGCGGCGCCTGGACCCACGGTGACGTTAGTGCCATGAACGCGATCCTCGGCCCGGACGGCACGGTCCGGCTCATCGACTGGGAAGGTTCAGGCATTGGAGATCCGTCATGGGACCTTGCCGGGGCGAACCTGATGGCACGCTTCGTGGCCCCTACGTGGTTTTCGGTGGCTTGGGCCCGGCTGCTGGATTCCTACCGGGTGGCGGGCGGGCCGGCTGAGCCACCTGGGGCTGCGATGCTCTGCGTCCGGACGCTGGTGGCGGCCTACCAGCAGGCCGTCGGGGCGTTCGCCGTCGGGTCGATGCCGGACGCCGATGGGACGGTGACCCGACTGCTCGCCGAGGTCGAGGCACTCTGTGCCAGGTTCCGGATGGAGGGTGCAGATGTTCTCCCCTGACGACATCGCGCACATCCGTGAGGCGCATGCCGTCTGGTCGGGGATCGCCGCGCCTGATCGCGACGGCGATGCCCTGTACAGCAGGTGGTGGGCGGCGCCCAGAGGCCTCAGCCTGCCAGATGAACCGTTGGGGACTCCCCCGCTTTCCGGTCGGTTGCGCCTCGCCCACCCAGGCACGCGGATCTGGCTCGGCGAGTGTCGCGTCGTGGCAGTCGGGCAGGCCGACACTGTGGTCGTCAAGACGCCTGACGGCGGCACAAGGGCGCTCTCCCGGGGCGACCACTGGACGCCGGGGCGTCCCGGCCTGCCCGCACGTGTCGGTGATGTGGTGGTGGGCGTCGATCGGTCGGGCGGCTACGAGGCCGACGGATGGTGGCGGGCCTGGGGCGGCGGCTGGGACCTGACCCGCACCGCACCGGATGTGACCCGGATCTATCTCACGGTCGCTCCGGAGAGGATCCTTGACGTGGCCAGGAAGCTGCCGCCGGTCCTCGACGGGGCGGGGATCTCGTGGACCCTTAAGACGCCCTCTTCTTCCTTGGCCCTGGCCCGGACCGACGCGGCGGTCTGCTATTTCCACGACGTGGATCGTGGCGTCGCGACCCCGCTGGTGGTCGCGGCGATGGCTGACTCCCTCGCGCCCGGTCGGACGGTGCCCTTCACAGCGGCACTTGCGCACGGGATCTCATGGGCCGAAGACCCGGAGAGCGAGGACAGCTTCGGGCAGTGGCGCTGCCGTCTTCTGCATGACGCCTTCCGCACCGGAGGGGACGCGGTGGCCGCGGCGGGCGCCTCCTTCGAAGCGGCCGGGCTCGACCCTGCCCGTCCCCACCTGCGGGGTGAGCTGTGACCGGCGAGGCGGTGGTTCTCGCCGAGGCGGCCGGACGCTGCCTCGCGGTCTTGTCCGCGCATCGCGTCTCGGACGGTGAGAGGGTCGGTTGGGGCACCTGGGAACTGGATGCGAACGCAGACCCCGTTGGCCTGAACTGCACCCGGCCCTCGCTGTACGACGGCAACGTCGGGATCGCGTGGGCGATGCGTCTTATGGGGGTTGACCCCGGCCAGGTGGTGACCGGGGCCGAACCGCCGGGGCTGCTAGGTGGTGCGGCGGGCACCGTGCTGGCCGGAGGTGGAACGCTTCCCTCGTCCGATGTGGATCGCGGAAACGATCTGGGCGACGGGATCGCAGGCGATCTACTCGTCCTGGTTCGCACGGGCAGCACAGACACCGACCGGGTGGCCTGCCTCGTCGAAGCCTTGGCACGGGCTGCGGTACGCATCGACGACATGGCCTGCTGGGGTGACCCGAGGCTGCCTGCGGATCGACCGCTGTGCGGACTGGCGCACGGAGCCTCGGGGATCGCGATCGCGCTTGCAGAGGCCGCGGTGGCCTACCCGTCGGTCGCCCCGGTCGCGGTGCCCCTCATCGGCGATGCCCTGCGCTGGGAGTCGGCCTGGTACGACCCCGTCCATGGGTGGCCCGACCTGAGGGCGGACGGCGGCGGATATCCCGTGCTGTGGTGCCATGGCGCCGGGGGCATCGGGGCCACCCGGCTGCGGCTGCTGGAACTGGCCCGCATGGGCCTCGACCTCGACTACCCTGCCGACGCAGTCGCAGCCGAAGCTTCTGCCGCCGTCCTCGCCTGTGGCCGCGAGCTGACCAGGGCCGTGGGAGTGGCGAGGAAGGGTGGGCTGGCGTCGGTGCCCTACGGGCTCACGCTCTGCCACGGGGCGGGAGGGTTGCTCGACGTGCTGGTGCAGGCAGCCGAGGTCTGGGACGAGCCTGGTCACCTGCAGGCTGCCAGACGCATCGCGGTCGATCTGTTGGCCACGGCCCCGGAGGACCCACTTGAGTGGCCCTCTGGGTTGAAAGCGCCAGGCTGCCTGGGACTCTTCGTCGGGGTGGCGGGCACGGCCCTCCTGTTGACCCGGCTCGCGGACCCGACCGGTATGGGCACCCTCAGCCTTCTCGGACCTTTCCGGCAGTCCGGATCTGTTCGAGCGGTGACAGGGAGGTGACCTTGGGGGCATTGCCTGTGGCCGAGGCATGCCGGTTTGCGACACGCCGCGCGGAATCTCCAGCCAATGCGCGCATTTGCGGGCCGGAAGTGCTGCAATTGGGGTTCGGGGTCGACGCCGATCCCGGGCACTGAACCCAGAGAGGGGAAACCATGATGGCTCCGGCCCGCCTGCCGACCGTCACAGCCCCTGACGCCCGCTGTGTCCTGATTGCGCGGTTCGGCACCGTGGACGGCGCTTCGCAGGCCGTGGAGGTGTTGGGGGGCGCCTTTCCCGGGCGGGTCGGGAGCTCGGCGATCCTCCGAATCCAACTGGGGTTGTCGGCCTTCGTGGTGTTGAAGGACCGTCCGGAAGGGCGTGGTGCCCTGGTCGGTGGCCTCATGGGGATCGTTGCCACGTCCATGGACCTCTTCGCGGGCGACGGGATCCGGGCCTTGGCCGGGTTGCTGGTCGAGCGTGGGGTTCCAGAGGAACCGTTGAGCCTTCTCGGTGAGGGGCTGGCGGCCAACCAGTCCGCTGTGGTCATCGACCTCGGTGCGGAGACCGCAACGGCTGCCAGACGCAGGCTGAGGGTTCTCGGGGCCTGCGAGGTCATGGAACAGGAGATCGGCCCGGATTTGGCGCACCTCTTCTGCAAGGAGCCGCCACCGGAACCGGCCTCTGGCCGGGGTGGGCGGCTTGGGCGAGTTGTCGTGGCTTGAGCATCAGCGCCCCGCTTGTGGCAAGCTTGGTTAGGTTGCCCACGGTGCAGGGGAGGTGTGCGCAATGGAGGAAGATGCCGCTGGGGGCGAACCCGAATCCCGGCGTTGGTACGCGCTCGCTGCAGCCGCCGTTGCGTTGATCCTCGCCATCTTCGTGGTCCTGATGGCCACGGTGGGCCCGGCAGGGTCGGGCGGCGAGATGACGCCAAGCCCCACGGCCCAACCGACGGGGGACGGAACATCGGCGGAACCCACAAGCACCGCAGAACCGTCGGCGGGGACACCGTCGGCAAGCCCTGCCCCCTCTTCCGCTGGCCCGGTCGTCCTTGAGTTGGGTGACTCCCGCGTAACCGTGCTGCCCGGATGGCGGCTGTACGCGGATGAGGTCGTGCAGGACGACCGGAGGCTGGTGAGGCTGCGCCACCTCGAAACTGACACCCGTATCCAGATTGTGACCCTGACGTCGATCAACGAAGACCTTGCGACGGCCTGCTCCGACCTGGTGACCGAGCAGCGCAAGACCTACGACAATGTGGCTGAGTCTGCGACGGTCGACGTCTCGGTAGCGCCGGGGGCCGAGGGGGTGGCGTGCAGCTTCACCGGCACCCGGACCAGCGATTCCGTGGCAACAAAGGTCGACTTCACCTTGGTACGCCGCGACACCGACTCCACCACGATCGTCTTCCGTGACACCATTCCAGTGGCCGTGCCTGCAGACTCACCCGCCAGGACCGAACTGGCGGTCATCGAATGTGGTGCGGCCTACTCGTTCGGCGTGACCATCAGCCAGTGTGCTACTCCTGGCCAGGCCGACGGCTGAGCTGCTCGAAGACAGGGCGCACCTTCAGCCACCACTGCTCATTCGGACGCTGGTTGTCCCAGTCCATCCCCGCGCTGACCTCACGGAGCGGCGCGAGTAGCCCTGGTGCGCCGCTGGAGGCTGCCACATAGTCGGTGCTGCCGTTCAGCAGTTGCCGGTCAAGATTGCTGATCGCCATGTAGGCGAGCCTGGTGGCATTGATCCGGTCGAAGGGTGTGGGATTGCCACCCTGCTGGATATGCCCGATGACGGCGTCGCGGACCGAGTAGATGCCGGCGCCCTCGGCTTCAAACAATCTGGTGATCACGTCGCCGGTGAAGTACTTGCTCGCCTCCTCGCCCATCACCGTAAGGTAGAACGATCGGCCACTCGTGAAGGAGTCGACCAGCGCAGTCACATCGTCTGTCAACTGTTCCAGCGTGATGCCGGTCTCAGGCAGGTATGCCTTCTCGGCGCCAGCCGCGAGAGCGCCCATCAACGGGAGGAACCCACATGTGCGTCCCATCGTCTCCACGACAAAGGCCCGCTTGCTGGCGGAGGCCGACATGCGGATCATGTCGATCGATCTGACGATCGTGTTCAGCGCCGTATCCGAGCCAACCGCCATCGGCCAGTCGGGAAGGTTGTTGTCGATGCTGGCGGGCAGTAGGGCGATCGGGATATTGAAGGCCGGGTAGCGCCGCCTTTCCTTCTCCATCAGGTCGACAGTCGCGTAGGCGTGGAAACCGCCCATCACGAGCAGCGCGTCGATGCGGTGCTCCTCCAAGGTGCGCGCCATCATGTAGAGGTCGGCGTCCACGGGGACGTAGCGTCGGGTGCCGAAATTGGCGCCTCCGGTGCTGGCCATGCCCTCCACATCGGACCAGGAGACTTCCTGAAGATCGCCCGAGATGAGCCCTGGCACTCCGCCCTTCACGGCGAACAGGTCATAGCCCCGGTCGAGGCCTGCCCGCACCGCAACCCTGGCCAGTTGGTTCATGCCGGGCGCAAGGGCCCCGGCGTGCATGACCGCGATGCGCTTCGCGTTCTCGCTGTGCGCCACGGTCGGGGTCGCCTCGGAGAGCATCCGGTAGATGTCGACCATGGTGGTGAATCCCACACCCCTGGCGTGGATCGCCGCCTCGTAGTCGCCTTCGTTGACGAAGTCGCCGATCCTGTGGGTCGCCTCGACGGCTGCCAGGAGCGGCGTCGTGTTGACCATGTCGCGACGGACGCCCACCAGCATCGGCTCGGACTGGGCGTCGGCGGACAAGACCTGACGGACCGCCTCGGCCCCGCAGACGGTGGCCATCCAACGATCGTAGGCCGACGGGGTCCCGCCGCGCTGCACGTGCCCGAGGATGGTGATGCGCGCCTCCTCGCCGGTGCGGTCACGCAGTGCTGCCTGAATCCGTTGGGCCGTGATGGGTTCCCCCTCACGGTCGGCGGCCCCTTCGGAGACGAGGATGATCGAGTCGCGGCGCCCTGCGGCCCTCCCCCGGCCCAGAACCTCCACCATGCGGTCCTCCCATCCTGGGCGCGGTGGGGACTCGGGTAGGAAGGTGTAGTCGGCGCCCCCGGCGATGGCGGTCATGAGGGCGAGGTAGCCACAGTGGCGACCCATCACCTCGACGATGAAGGTGCGGCGGTGTGATTCGGCGGTCGAGCTGATCGCATCGATCGCCTCGGTGATACGGTGCATCGCCGAGTCGGTGCCGATGGTCATATCGGTGCCGACCATGTCGTTGTCGATGGAACCGACCATCCCTGCGATGTTCAGGTGTGGGTGGGCCGCGGCCTGCTCAGCGGTGATGCGGCCGGTGGTGACCAGTTCCTCAACATATGCGGGCCAGCCGAGACACAACGCCCGGGTACCGGTGAGCGATCCGTCGCCCCCGATCACGATCAGCCTGTCGATCCCGTTGTGGACGAGGTTCTCAACGGCCTTGAGCTGTCCCTCGCGGGTGCGGAACTCGGCGGAGCGGGCGGTGCCGATGACCGTCCCGCCCTTGTTCAGGATGCCGGATACGTCGCTCCAGCCGAGGTGCCTGATGTGCTCGCCTCCGGCGATGGCTCCCTGCCACCCCTCGTAGATGGCATACACCTCGGCGCCCTGGTGGATGCCGGAGCGGACGATGGAGCGCACTGCGGCGTTCATGCCCTGCGCATCCCCGCCCGAAGTCATGACTCCGATGCGCGGGCTCATCGGCGGGTTCCCTTTGGGCGCACCACACGAGTTGCCTGCCAGTCGGGTGCGACGTTGACGGTATTGGTCAGCGCAAGCCCTGCGACGGTGACGCCCTCTGCGAGCGATGCTGCGGAGATGAACCCCGGTCGTCCGACCTTCGGTGTCAACAACCAGATGCAGCCGGAGCCTGACAGGTCTGTCATCGCATCGACCAGCCCGTCGGCGATGTCGCCGTCGTCTTCCCTCCACCAGAGCACCACGACGTCAACCGCTTCGAGCGGGTCGTCGACCATCTCGGCGTCGATGGAGTCCATGATGTCGTCGCGGAGGTCCGCGTCCACGTCGTCGTCCCATCCCAGTTCCTGGACCACGAGCCCAGGGGTGAGGCTCAGAAGGTCGGCGCTCGCGAGCGGGTCCCTGGTCGACTTGCTATCTGCCATGTCCACAGGTCAAGCCTGCCAGATGCGGCGCCCGATTTCACGACGGCCCCCCGGAACGGGTAGGAAGGGCCGGTCCGAATAAGGACCGACCCTTCCCAGATGTGGCCTCTGTGGGCGACGCCTTGGCCTACGCGTCGCCTCCGGCGTTTCCAGATGCGCCGGCCGTCACATCGTCCAGCCGGTACCGTGCGGCGGCCTCGGTCGCCCACTCCGCCGGGACCTGACCGTCGGCTGCGAGCCGCTGCAGGACCGCCACCGCCACCGACGGACCGTCGATGTTGAAGAAGCGACGGGCCGCGGCGCGGGTGTCGGAGAAGCCGAAACCGTCGGCACCCAGCGTCGTGTAGTCGCCAGGGACCCACTGCCGGATCTGGTCGGGAACGGCTCGCATGTAGTCGGACACCGCCACCACCGGGCCGGGCGTGCCTTCCAGCTTCTGCTCGACCCAGGTCTTGGGATGCTCGCCGAACGGGTCATGGAACTTGGCTTCCTCGATGGTGAGACCCTCGCGCCTCAACTCGCCCCATGAGGTGACGCTCCACACGTCCGCGACCACGCCGTAGTCGTTCTTGAGGAGTTCCTGGGCCTCGAGCGCCCAAGCGAGACCGACGCCGGACGCAAGGATCTGCGCGCGGCGGGCGTCTTCGCCGACGCCCTCCATCGAGCCGGGCTTGACCAGGTACATGCCCCTGGTGATGCCCTCGACCTCGACCCCTGCCGGCTCTGCGGGCTGGACGATCGGCTCGTTGTAGACCGTCAGGTAGTAGATGACGTTCTCGGGGTGTTCACCGTACATCCGGCGTAGCCCGTCGCGCACGATGTGGGCGATCTCGTAACCGTAGGCCGGATCGTAGGAAACGACCGCGGTGTTGGTCGACGCCAGGATCGGCGAGTGGCCGTCCATATGCTGGGTGCCTTCACCGGTCAAGGTGGTGCGACCCGCCGTTGCTCCGATCATGAAACCGCGTGAAAGCTGGTCGGCGGCGGCCCACATCGCGTCCCCGGTGCGCTGGAAGCCGAACATCGAATAGAAGATGTAGATCGGGACCATCGGCTCGCCCTGGGTGGCGTACGAGGTGCCGGCAGCGGTGAACGCCGCGACCGAACCGGCCTCGTTGATGCCGGTGTGGAGGATCTGACCAGACTTGGACTCGCGGTAGCTGAGGAACAACTCGTTGTCGACCGGTGTGTAGTTCTGTCCGTGCGGGTTGTAGATCTTGATGGTCGGGAAGAAGGCGTCCATACCAAAGGTGCGGGCCTCGTCCGGGATGATCGGGACCACGTGCGGCGCGAACTGCTTGTCGCGCATCAGATCCTTCAGCAGCCGCACGAATGCCATGGTCGTGGCAACCTGCTGATTGCCGGAGCCCTTCCGCGACGACTCGTACGCCTTGTCGGCTGGCAGCGAGATGAACTTCCGGTCGGCGCGACGCTCCGGTAGGTAGCCGCCCAACTCCCGACGTCGCTCCTGCAGGTACTGGATGCGCGGATCATCCTGCCCGGGGTGGATGTAGGGCGGCAAGTACGGATCTGCTTCGAGTTGCTCGTCGGTGACGGGTACATCGACCCGGTCACGGAAGCCCTTGAGGTCGTCGAGCGCCATCTTCTTCATCTGATGGGTCGCGTTGCGGCCGGCGAAGTGCTTGCCGAGGAAGTAGCCCTTGATGGTGTGGGCGAGGATGACGGTGGGGGCACCCGTGAACTCGGTGGCCGCCTTGTACGCCGCATACACCTTGGAGTAGTCGTGGCCACCCCGGGTGAGGCGCCAGATGTCGTCGTCGCTCCAGTCGGTGACCATGGCCGCGGTGCGCGGATCACGCTCGAAGAAGTATTTGCGCACGTATGCGCCGTCATTGGCCTTGAACGTCTGGAAATCGCCGTCGGTGGTCGAGTTCATCAGGTTGACCAGCGCGCCGTCGGCGTCGTTGGCGAGTAGCGGGTCCCAGCCGCGGCCCCAGACGAGCTTGATCACGTTCCAGCCGGCCCCTCGGAAGAAAGCCTCGAGTTCCTGGACGATCTTGCCGTTACCTCGGACCGGGCCGTCGAGCCGCTGCAGGTTGCAGTTGACGACGAAGGTGAGGTTGTCGAGTTCGTCGTTGGCGGCCAACTGCAGGGCGCCGCGCGACTCGACCTCGTCCATCTCGCCGTCACCCAGGAACGCCCACACGTGCTGCTGTGAGGTGTCCTTGAGGCCACGGTTGTGCAGGTAGCGGTTGAACTGGGCCTGGTAGATCGCGTTGATCGGCCCGAGTCCCATCGAAACGGTCGGGAACTCCCAGAAGTTGTCCATCTGCCTGGGGTGCGGGTAGCTCGGGAGCGACCGGATTTTCCCATCGACGTAGTGCGAGTGCTCCTGGCGGAAGCCGTCGAGATCGTCCTCGGTGAGCCGACCCTCGAGGAACGCGCGGGCATACATGCCAGGTGAGGCGTGCCCTTGGAAGTAGATCTGATCCCCGCCCCCCGGGTGGTCCTTTCCACGGAAGAAGTGGTTGAAACCGACCTCGTACAGGGTCGCCGAAGATGCGTACGAGGCGATGTGGCCGCCGACGCCGACGCCGGGACGCTGGGCGCGGTGCACCATGATGGCGGCGTTCCAGCGCAGGAGACGGCGGATGCCGCGTTCGAGCGCTTCGTCGCCGGGAAACACCGGCTCGCTGCCTGCTGGGATGGTGTTGACGTAATCGGTGCCCGTCAGGGATGGCACGCCGATGTGGCGTTCACGGGCCCGCTCGAGGAGCTTTAGCATCACGTAGCGGGCGCGGTTCCGGCCGCCCGCTTCGATCACTCCGTCAAGCGATTCAAGCCATTCCGCGGTCTCCGCAGGATCGATGTCCGGGAGATTGGTGGGCAGACCATTGAGAATCGGTCCAACCTCGTTCTGACTCACGAAGGTTCCTCTCGATGTCGGGCAACATGGGCTTCGGCGCAGGCCGATACCAGATCCCCACCCTAGCGCGCTTCGGGGGTGCCCAATGGGCATTCAACCGTCGCGTGGAAGGGGTCTTTCGACGCCTGGGGCGGGATCGATGCAGGCGGTCCCGCAACTGACGAGGCTGGAGGCAGCGACGAAGTCTTTAAATATGATACAAGAAAATAGTGCAAAAGATCCGGCGGTCCACCCCTCGACCCGGTTTCCGTTTCGTCAGCGGTGGCGCCGCGCGTGTTTCAACAGCCGCTCGACCGGCCAGGTGGTGACTATCTGGTCGGGCTCTATCCCGGCGGCCACTGCCCTGGCGGCGCCGTAGGTGAGGAAGTCGAGTTGTCCGGGGGCGTGGGCGTCCGAGTCGACGCTGAACAGGCACCCGGCGTCCTTGGCGATGAGCAGCAGATCCAGTGGCGGGTCCTGGCGCTCCGGTCTCGAGTTGATCTCCACGGCGACCCCGAACATGGCGCACGCCGCGAACACGAGTTCGGCGTCGAAGCTCGACTGGCCGCGCCAGGTGCCGTCTGGTCGGAGCTTGCGCCCGGTCGGGTGCCCGAGGACGGTCGTGTGCCGGTTCGAGACGGCGCCGATCATCCGACGGGTCATGGTCGTGGAATCGGCCGTCAGCTCGGAATGCACCGAGGCGGTGACGACATCGAGCCCGTCGAGCAACGCGTCTGCCTGGTCGAGGGCGCCGTCGCCGAGTATGTCCACCTCTATTCCCTTGAGGATGCGCACCCGGTGGTTGCGCTGGGCGGACTCGATCTCGCCCCACTGTGAGACGAGGCGTTCCCCACTGAGCCCGTTGGCGACGCGGAGCCGAGGGGAATGGTCGGTGATCGCGAGGTAGTCGTGGCCGAGAGCTTCGGCAATGGTGGCCATCTCCGCGATGGATGAGCCGCCGTCTGACCAGTTCGTGTGGGTGTGCAGGTCGCCGCGCAGCAATGCCCTGAGGTCGTCGCCTGCCGGGTCGAGCGAGGCTGCGCCCGCGGCCCTCTTATCGGCCAGTGCGGTCGGCAACCTGCCTTGTGCGGCGGCCGCGGCAATCGCGGAGGTCTTCGGTCCGAATCCCTTCAGCGACCTCCACCCCGCCTCGGTGTCTGGTAGCTCTGGCAAGCCGTCCGCGATGGCCGCAGCCTCGCGGAATGCCCGGACGCGGTACGTGTCGGCGCGGTCCCGCTCGAGCCAGAATGCGTACTCGCGTAGCGCCTCCGACGGTGTCAGGCCGGTCATGGGATGCGCGTCGGCCGACAGGTGCCAACCGGGCCGGGGCTGGGAGGCGGCTTCATGAGCGCAGGAGATAGATGTCCTGGATCCAGCTGTGCTGCGAGATCAGCCGTTGCCGCACTCGCTGCAGCTCCGGCACCACCGTGCGCAGGGGACCGCTGGCCAGCACCTGGTCAGCGGTGCCGAGATAGGCGCCCCAGAACAGCTCAGTGTCCGGGAACTCCGCTACGAGGGCCTGGCAGGTGAAGTCGGCGTCGTCGAGCACCACGAAGTCACCGAGGCCCGGGTGGTATTCCGACAACAGCCGGGCTCCGATGGTGAGGTGCACGCTCTGCCCCGCGCGGTTGAGCGCGATCGCGTGTGCCGCAGCCAACAACTGGGGCGCAGACACTCCGGGGATGACCGTCACGTCCATCGGGATGGCGCCCCGCAGCTCATCGACCACCCTCAGGACGGAGTCGTAGACCGCCGGATCGCCCCAGGCCAGGAACCCGACCGTGGCGTCATCTGGCAGACCACTCATAATCTGCGAATAGGGGGCCAGCCGCGCGGCGTCGATCTCACCGTCATCGGCTTGCGTGTGTGCGGGATCGAGGACCGTTACCACCCGATGGACCCGCTTGACGTTGCGGCGGATCAACTCGCTGCGACGCCACACCTGATCCGACTGGTTGTCGTCGGAGTCGGCGACCAGGAACACGTCGACGCTGTTCATCGCGTCGACCGCGTCGAGCGTGAGTTGACCGAAGCCGCCGGGGCCGAGCCCGATCACGAATACCTTGCGCGCCACACCGCTCACCCTACCGTCCCCTGGCCATAAACTTGCTGGATGGAACCCCGTCCCGGAACTGCGCCAGCGTTGATCTCCTCTTCCCGCACGCGAGCCGGGATCATCAAGCGGCTCACGGCGGCATCCTCCGAGATGAACACCGCGACCTTAGCTGCGCTCAATACCCGCCATGCCTGGTTCGGGCGGCTGGACGCGGAGTCGCGCTCCTGGATCGGTCTGCTGGCCCGCTCCGGGATCGACGGATTCGCAACCTGGTTCTCCGGTGAGGAGTTCAAACCCGAGTCGATCTTCGACGCCGCTCCTCGCGCGATGGCACGCCGCATCACTCTGCAACAGACCGTGGACCTGGTGCGTACCACCACCGATGTGGTGGAAGAGCAGATCCAGCATCTGCTGCCCCGTGGTGACCGGCAGCCGCTGCAACTGGGCATCGTGCACTACTCAAGGGAGGTCGCATTCGCGGCGGCCGCGATCTATGCGAGCGCGGCAGAGGCCCGTGGCGCCTGGGACACGCGAATCGAGGCCACGGTTGTCGATGCGGTGGTGCGGGCCGAGACCGATGAATCCGTGATCTCCCGGGCCTCGACTCTCGGCTGGAACACGGAGTCCGACGTGGTCGTGGCGATCGGCGGGGTGCCAAACCCCCACGACCCGGACGGCGGAGGCCAGTTGGACGGCCTGCGCAGGGCCGCCGCGAGACTGCAACTTGAGGTGCTCGCGGCTCCTCAAGGCGACAGGCTCGTCTGCATCTTCGGCGGGGAGGGAGTGGGTGACCCGGCGGAGACCTGCGAACGGATCGGAAAGCTGCAGGAGTTCTTCGCGCCCGGCCCAGTGGTCATCGGCCCCACAGCGGACGGACTCGCGGGCTCTCCCCGGTCCGCTCGGGCGGCCGCCTCCGGATTCCGCGCCGCGAAGGCCTGGCCCGAGGGCCCGCCGACCCTGCTGGCCATCGACCTCCTCCCGGAACGTGCTCTCGCCGGTGATGGGCACGCGCGCCGGATTCTGAGCGGCGACATCTATCCGGCGTTGGCCGCGAACAAGGAACTGCTTGAGACGTGCGTCGGATTCCTCGATGCAGGCTCCTCGATGGAGGCCACCGCCCGGGCCCTCTTCGTGCATCCGAACACGGTGCGCTACCGGCTCAAGAGGATCCAGGACGTCACCGGCTACAATCCGGCCGACGCGAGGGAGGCCTACGTGCTCAGGATGGCGATCACGCTAGGCCGTCTCCAACGGTGACCGCTCCCGACACCGCTGTGATTCAGCGCACCTGACAAAATCCCCAGGGGCCTGTCACGGTCCGCACTCGGTGGGCATTGTCGGGTTCCCACAATGCGCGTCGCGACATTTTCGTGCGATTCGATTTCCCCCCGTCGCGGGCAAACGGGCATGGTTGGAGGGTGCTAGCAATTGTCGCGCCCGGGCAGGGCGCCCAGACCCCAGGATTCCTCGCTCCGTGGCTTGAAGACGCGGCGCTGGCAGAGCAACTCGCCGCGCTTTCCGAGGTCAGCGAGCTCGACCTCGGGCACTTCGGCACCGAGGCCGACGCCGAGACGATCCGCGATACCGCGATTGCGCAGCCGCTGCTGGTGGCTTCCGCGCTCCTGACGGCGCGTGCCCTCCTGGGTAGCGACCTGGGTGCGGTCGGTGTGACCGCCGGGCATTCCGTCGGGGAACTGGCCGCGATGGCACTTTCGGGGGTCATTTCGGACGATGATGCGCTGATCCTGGTTCGGGAACGCGGCCGCGCGATGGCCGAGGCCTCTGCCGCCAGGCCGACTTCCATGACCGCGGTCGTCGCCGGCGATCGGGATGAGGTGCTCGCCGCCATCGAGGCGGCCGGACTCACCCCGGCCAACAACAATGGCAGTGGGCAGATCGTGGCGGCGGGCACCGTGGAGCAGCTCGCGGTACTCGCAGAGAACCCACCCCGCAGGGCCCGTCTGGTTCCGCTCAGCGTCGCCGGGGCTTTCCACACGATCCACATGCAGCCTGCAGTGGCTCATCTGCAAGGAGTGGCCGCAGGGGTCGAGACCCACTCCCCCAGGTTGGCGCTCCTCAGCAACGCCGACGGCAAGGTCGTCACCTCCGGTTCCGACGCCCTTACTCGAATGATCAATCAGGTCGCAAACCCGGTCCGCTGGGACCTGTGCATGGCTACGATGGCGGAATTGGGTGTCACCGGTCTTCTCGAACTTGCACCGGCCGGCACACTCACCAAGATCGCCCAGCGAAACCTCAAGGGCGTTGAATTGTTCAACCTGAACTCGCCTGACCAACTCGACGAGGCGCGCACCTTCGTCGACGCCCACGCATCCGCTGCCCCGCAGCCCGAATCCAAGTGAGTATCAACGTGGCTCTGAAGACCTCCACAGGCGCCGAATACGCGCGGATCATGTCCGTCGGCGGAGCACGCGGTAGCCGCGTGGTCAGCAACGAGGAGATGTGTACCCTCATCGACTCCACCCCGGAGTGGATCCAACAGCGCACCGGGATCACCGAGCGCCACTGGGTGGCCGAAGGTGAGGACGTCGAGACCCTCGGTATAGAGGCCGCGGGTAAGGCGATCGAGCGGGCCGGCCTCCAGCCCTCCGACATCGACGCGATCCTCGTCTCGACGGTCTCGCACTACCAGCAGACCCCGTCGCTGGCCTGCATCCTGGCCGGTCAGCTTGGCCTCGGGGCGCCGGCCGCGTTCGACATCTCCGGTGCCTGTGCCGGCTTCTGCTACGGCGTCTGCTTGGCCGAGTCGATGGTCCGTTCGGGGTCGGCGAAGCACGTGCTGGTCATCGGGGCGGAGACGCTTTCGCGCTACACCGATTTCAGCGACCGGTCCACGGCATTCCTGTTCTCCGACGGAGCGGGCGCGGTGGTCGTAGGGCCCTCCGACGTCCCGGCGATCGGTCCGACGGTGTGGGGCTCGAAGCCTGAGGCGGCCAGGGTCATCGAGATCGACGACTGGCGCCAGGTGAACCCGAGTGTCGAGGGTCCCTTTATCCACATGGAAGGCCGCGAGGTCTTCAAGTGGGCCACCACCGCGATCGTGGACAAGGCCGTCGAGGCACTCAGCGCCTCGGGGCTGACCCCCGAAGAACTCGACTGCTTCATCCCCCACCAGGCCAACAACCGGATCACCGATTCGATGTTGCGCCACCTCAAGCTGCCCGAGGACGTCGTGGTCAGCCGCGACATCATCCGGATGGGCAATTCGTCTGCGGCGTCGATCCCGCTGGCGATGGAGGCCCTGCTCGAATCCGGGCAGGCCAAGAGCGGTGACAGCGCACTGATCATCGGATTCGGAGCGGGCCTCGTGTTCGCCGGCCAGACCGTGATCCTGCCCTGACCACACCACCCACCCACCCAACACAGTTAAGTTAAGGAGCCAACATGGCAAGCACTGAAGAGATCCGCACGGACCTGGCCGAAATCGTCAACGACATCGCCGGTGTCGCCGCTGAGGATGTTCAGCTCGACAAGTCGTTCGTGGACGACCTCGGTGTCGACTCCCTGTCGATGGTCGAGATCATCTACGCCTGCGAGGACAAGTTCGGCGTCAGCATCCCCGATGAAGACGCCAAGAACCTCAAGACGGTCGGCGACGCCGTCGCCTACATCGAGCGCGCCCAGAACTGACGCGCCAGGGCGGCTCCGAACGCGGGGCCGCCCACCTCCATTCCCTCCCCTCCCCCACCCTTGACGTCTCAGGAGCCCGCATGACCCGTACGGTCGTCATCACTGGATTTGGTGCTTTCACCCCCCTCGGCGCAGATGCCCCCAGCACTTGGGAGGCGATGCTCGCCGGGCGTTCCGGCGTACATGCACTGCGCCAGTCCTGGGCGGCTGAGCTGCCCGTGACCTTCGCGGCCGAGACCTCAGACCCGGTCGAGCATCTTGACCGAGTGACCGCACGACGGCTCGACCGGTCGTCGCAGCTGGCGATGGTCGCAGGCATGGAGGCGTGGGCCGATGCCGGTTTCGGACTGGGTGCCGACAACCCCACCGACCCTGACCGCACACTCGTCTCGGTCGGAACCGGGATCGGCGGGCTGCATTCGCTCCTCGGCAACTGGGACACGCAGAAGGAGAAGGGGCTGCGCCGCGTTTCGCCGCTGACCATCCCCATGCTGATGGCCAACGCGCCGGCCGCGAACCTCGGATTGCTCGTCGGTGCCGCCGCAGCGGTCCACGCCCCCGTCAGCGCCTGTGCGTCGTCGAACGAGGCGATCTCCCTCGCCTACGACCAGATCCAACTCGACCGTTGTGACATTGCCCTTGCGGGAGGCACCGAGGGGGTCATCCACCCATTGCCGCTGAACGCGTTCGCGCAGATGCAGGCGCTAAGCCGACGCAACGACAGCCCCGAGACTGCCTCACGTCCGTGGGATGTGGACCGCGACGGCTTCGTGCTCGGTGAAGGCGCCGCCCTGATGGTCCTCGAAACCTTGGAAAGTGCCCTGGCCCGCGGCGCGAAGATCTACGGCACCCTGGTGGGCGCAGGCATCAGCAACGACAACCATGACATCGTGCAGCCTGAACCCAGCGGTCGTGGACAGTCGCAGGCCATGATCAAGGCGCTCAAGGCATCCGGTCTGGCCCCCCGCGACATCGTCCACGTCAACGCGCACGGCACGTCGACGCCGCAGGGTGATGTGACGGAGGCGGGCTCAATCGCCACGGCCCTCGGCTCCGCCGTCGACGGCGTCGTCGTGACCTCCACCAAGTCGATGACGGGCCACCTGCTCGGTGGTGCCGGAGCGCTCGAGACGTTCGCGACTGTAATGGCGCTGCGGGATCGTGTCGTCCCCCCCACCATCAACATCGAGAACCTCGAACCGGGGCTGCCGGTCGACATCGCGGTCAACGCCACGCGCACGCTAGGCGAAGGCGATCTGGCCGCGCTCAACAATTCGTTCGGTTTCGGTGGCTCGAACGTGGCGGTTGCGGTGACCAACCAGAACGTCACCGCCTGAATCGGCCGCGCCGAAAACGGCCGGGCCGACATGGCCCGGCCGTTTTCTGTTCCTGATCAGCCGACCTGATGCAACCAGCGAACCGGTGCCTCCTCGGAGGCGTAGCGGAACACATCCAACTCCTCATCCCAGGGGGCACCGAGTAGTCTCTCCAGGGCCTTCAGGATCGGCTCCCCGCCGAGCGCGTCTGTGGCCACTGCATGCTTGAGACGGTCTTCGGGGATGAGGATGTCGCCGTGGACACCGACGACGGCGCTGAACGAGCCGAGGGAAGGGGTGTGGCAGTAGCGTTGCCCATCCGAGGAACCGCTCGGCTCCTCCGTCACCTCGAAGCGCAACTGACCCAGCCGACCGAGCGCCGATGCGATCGCGGCGCCCCTGCCGGGCGCCCCCGTCCAAGAGAACTCCGCCCGCTGGCTGCCCGGCTGGGCCGGTTGCGGAACCCAGCCCAGGCTGATGCGGGTGTCCAGGACGGCGCCGATGGCCCACTCGATGTGCGGGCACAGCGCCGCCGACGCGGAGTGGATGAAGATCATCCCCCGCGTCGGCGGTCTGGTCTCTGAATGAGCAGACATCGGTTGAACCTCCTGGTTGGGCCAGATTGCCTTCCCCAGCGATTCGGCCCGACCAGGTGTCCTGCCAATTGTGCATCAGCCCCGGCGGACGCGCAACGCTTCAGCAGCCATAGAAGTGATCCTGGGCCGCTTCGCGCGCCCTCACCGTCACGATCTTGTCGGTCGGGAGCAGCTTCTCCGGGTCGCCCTGATCCCACGCCTTGTAGAACAACAGTTCGACCGGGCCTTCACGCAGCGATGCGCCCTGGAAGGGGCCGCCCTCACTGTTTCTCGTGACCAGTTGGATCTTTCCCGGGAAGGCCGCGGTGAGTTGGGCGTAGGTCATGCCGACCCGGAAAGTAGAAAGGCCGGAACTGCTGCCGATCGGGGTGGCAGGGCTGCTGGTCCACACATTGCCGATCGTGCCGTCAAGGTAGTCCATCAGGTCGACGCCGAATGAGCGCACCTCTGCGGACGCGCGGTGAGCGCTGCAAAGGTTGCCCGGAGCGAGGTATTGCCCATGCATGATCGAGAGGCTGGTGCCGAGCTGGATGGGCCCGAACCCGGTCGGGGTCAGGACGGCCCGCTGCAGCACCGATTTCGGCACGCTGGTCACGGCCGGGATCGAGGCGGATGAGAACTGGACCTGGTTGTTGAACACCCAGCGCTTGACCGTCTGGAATCCAGAGCCGGTGCTGATCACGACATCCGCGCGGGCAAACGTGCGACAGCCACCCTTACCAGTCAAGGCCGTGTCGCACTCGGTGCGCCACGCGCGCCCATCGGAGGCGGTCCAGGATGCGGTCCGGCCGAGGTTGTTGCCGGCCCACGCTGCCCGTGGGCTCGGGAGGTACGTCAGGTTGTTGAACGCCCAGCCGTTGATCTGTCGGTAGCCGGAGCCGACCCTCACGACCTGGCTGGCCCAGATCTCGGTGCGGCACCGCACGATGCTCGACGAGTACATCATGCACTGCGTCCGCCAGGCTCGGCCGCCGATGAACTGGGACCCGGGGGTGTTGTATACGCTGACCACGGGAGTGGGAGGCGTGTAGACCGGCGCCGCGTTGGCAACGGGCGTCGGACCGGTCATCAGGAGGCCTGCCAGCACGGCGGCCGCGCAGTAACGGAACAGCTTCATTGCACACTCCTTCATCGAGGACCGCGCAACGATCCGGTCCTTAACATAAGTATCCGCCTGATGTCAATACCTAAGAGTGCTTGCCTGCTCAGGGGCGGATCGGATATACAGCCAGGATGCGCACCCCCACGCCGATCGATTCGGTCCTGCACTATCCAGACGCGATCTCCCAGGTCCGGGCCACCGATGAGGCCGTCTACTGGCTGGCGACAATCGCCGCAGAAGACGGCCGGACGACGGTACGTCGCCTGCTCGGTGGCGAGGTCTCCGAGCTCACCCCTGAGGCAAACGTCCGCTCCCGGGCGATGGAGTACGGGGGTGGCGCCTACGCCGTCGATGGGTTGGCCGTCGCCTACTGCGACGATCGCACCGGGCGGGTCTGGTTGCGTGGTGAAGCCGGGACCTGCCCCGTCACGCCAGAGAACTCGCCTTACGTCTATGGCGGGCTCGTTCTCAGCATTGCGGACGGGGTCATCCTCGCCGTCCGCGAGGACCACTCTGCGGAGCCGGAAACCCGCACCGAGATCGTGGCGTTGTCACTGTCTGGCGCCAACGACGGCGGGGGCACCGTGATTGCCACCGGCGCGGACTTCTACGCCTCCATCGCCTTGTCCGGGTGCCGCGTGGCCTGGCAGCAGTGGGATCACCCGAACATGAGTTGGGACACCTCGTCGGTGTGGACGGCGACGCTGGCCGACCCGTCCGACGCCGCGCCGGTCGCCTCATCCGACGGCGTCTCGGCCGGATACCCGGTCTGGCTCCCCTCCGGCCGCCTCGCGTTCGTCTCGGACGAGGACGGCTTCTGGAACTGGCAGATCGTCGACGGTCCCCGCTGGAAGATCGACCGGGACTGCTCAGGCCCGCTCTGGGTGCTCAATCCCGCTGTCGCCGTCGGGTTCGGCGACGACCGGATCGCCACGGTCTGCTATGGGGATGGGGCAGGTCGGCTTGCCGGTTGGACCCCGTCAGACGGCAGTGAGGCGTTTCCCGTCCCAGGCACCACCGACATCGAGTCGCTCGCGACCGCGGGCGGGATCGTGTTCGTCGTCGCTGAATGGCCCGACCGTGGGTCGTCGCTGTTCGCCATCCATCCGGACGGATCGACCGAGTCGCTCGCCGGCCCGACCCGGAAGGAACCCGACGTCGTGCGGGGAGAGTCGATCTGGGCCGAGGGCGAGTCAGGCCCGGTTCAGTCATGGCTGTACCGACCGGAGTCGGCAACTCCTCCGCTCATCGTGATGACGCACGGCGGACCAACGAGCATGGCTACCGCGGGCTACGACGCCACCACCCAGTTCTGGGTGTCTCGCGGCTTCGCGGTCCTCGACGTCAACTACTCCGGCTCCACCGGTTTCGGGCGGGCCTACAGGGATCGGCTCAAAGGCAGGTGGGGGCTGCTCGACGTCAGCGACGCCGTCGCCGCCGTCAGGGCCGTCACTGATCGCGGCCTCGCGGACCCCACGCGGGTGGCGATCACCGGGGGCAGCGCCGGTGGTTACACGACACTGCAGTCGCTGACCACGACAGACGTCTACGCGGCCGGCATCAGCCGTTACGGCATCGGCGACCTCACCACGCTCGTCACCGACACGCACAAGGCCGAATCACGCTACCCGGAAGGCCTGGTCGCGCCGTGGCCCGAGGGCCGGGCCATCTATGAGGACCGTTCCCCCGTCAACCACCTGGAGAGGCTGTCCACCCCGATGCTGATCCTGCAGGGCACCGAGGACAAGGTCGTGCCGCCCAGCCAGGCTGTGCAGATGGCCGAAGCGGTCAGGGGGGCGGGCCAACCGGTGGCGTTGCTGATGCTCGAAGGCGAGGGCCACGGCTTCCGGGCGCTTGCCACCAGGCGACGCGCGCTGGAGGCGCAGGTGTCGTTCCTGGAGCAGGTGTTCGGGATGCCCCACAGCCCCGACGTCCCCGTCCTCGAGATCGAGTCACTGGGGTTGAGTGGGCGTTGAGCACTAATCCGGGTTCGATCTGAATCCAGACACGTTGGCACGTTCAAATCGGAATCGAACCGGTGATAGTGCTCAAGTTCTGGCGAGTTCCAACCCTGCCCGCGTGCGCAGGCCCGCCAAAGTTCCAGCGCCAGAGTCAGGCTCGTACCGTTCAGAGGGGGGCTTGTGCAGGGCGCGGGCCGAAGATCGCGGTGCCGATCCGCACGCAGGTCGAGCCCTCCCGGATCGCGAGGCGGAAGTCGCCCGACATGCCCATGCTCAGCTCCTCCCAGCCGCCGCCCATCGCGTCCCTGATCCGTCGACGGGCGTCGGCCAATGACCCGAAGCAGGCGGCAACTTCGTCTTCGTCAGGGCTGTTGACCGCCATCGTCATCAGCCCCCGGGGCTCGAGAGCGTCGAAGGCCGACAACTTCGAGGCGAACTCGACGGCCTCCTCGGGCCGTATCCCGGACTTGGCCTGCTCCCCCGAGGTGTTGACCTGCACCAGGACGGGCAGGCGGCGCCCCACGGCCTCGAGCCGACGCTGCAGAGCCTCCGCGAGTCTCAACGAGTCGAGCGAATGCAGTTCGGTCGCGACCTCGGCGACCTGCCTGGCCTTGTTCGTCTGCACGTGGCCGATCGCTGCGAACCCGATCCCCTCCTGGCCCAACTCGGCCGCCTTGGCCACCAGTTCCTGGACCTTGTTCTCCCCGAACAGCCCATAGCCGGCCGCGTGCGCCTCACGGATGGCGGCGACGCTGTGGTACTTGCTGACAGGCAGGAGCCGGACGGCGGCCGGATCGCGACCAGCTTCCCGGCAGGCGTCGTCGATGGCGGCCCGGACACGGGCAAGGCTCTCGGTGATACTCATGGCCAGCGTGCCCCGAGTGAAATGACACCGATCGCCGACAGCACGGCGAAAATGATCGCAAACCCCGCAGACCGGTCTGTGACCTCCGTCGGAACCCTCTCGGTGCCGACCGATTCGCGGATCGACTCGTACACCTCGGCGAGTTGCCCACTGGACTCGGCCGAGTACTTCTTCCCGCCGGAGATGCGTGCGATCTCGCTGAGTTCGTAGTGGTCGACGGAGACCCGCTGCCTCTGACCGTCCTGTACGACGTAGCCGTCGTCGGTGCCGAAGGCGATGGTGTAGACGGGAACCCCCTGATCCTTGGCGGTCTGGGCGGCACCTGCCGAGCTGCGGCCGATGTTGGTGGCTCCGTCGGAGAGCAGCACTATCGCGGCGGGAGGTACGGCGTCGGGGTCGTCCGGGTCGGGCGGGACCAGTTTGAGCGCGTCGAGGCTCCGGTAGACCCCTTCCCCGACGGCCGTCGACGGGGCCAGCTCCAACGCGTCGATGGCACGCACCACGGCTCCGCGGTCGACGGTGGGTGGTACGACGATGTCGGCCGTCCCCGCGAAGGTCACCAGCCCCACGTTGAACCGTTCGGGTAGCGAGTTGACGAACTCGTTCGCGGAGGCCTGCGCGGCCTTCAGGCGGTTCGGGCTGACATCCTCGGCCTCCATCGACCACGACACGTCGATGGCGACGATCACACTGGCACGGTCGCGGGGCTTGTCGGTGTAGTCCTTGGGGATGGCCCAGGCCACGATCAACGATCCGAGGCTGAGCAGGGCGAGGAGGACCGCCCCGTGCCGTTTCCAGGCGGCGTCCTTCGGGACGACGAGCTGTAGCCGTGAACTCACAGGTCGCTTCCGGTGACCGCCGCGCCGCGACAACAACACGTACAGCAACGCGATCACAGGGATGATCGCCAGCGCCCAGAGCCGCTGGGGAGCAAGGAACTCCAAGGCGAGGGGGATCACCGGGGCCACCTGGCCGCCATGAACACGGCTCCCAGCGCTGCGACGACTGCGAAACCGAGCGCGACCGCCGCATACGTCGCGGTGATCGGTTTCTTCACATCCTCGTAGCCGATGACCGATCCGATCTCCCGGTAGGCGTCGCCCAGGGACGCGGCACCGTCGGCGTCGACGGCCCTGCCCCCCGTGGCGTCGGCCAGCGCGGCGAGTGCCTCGGGGTCCGGGGCCACGTTCTCGCGTCGCCCATCGACATCGACGTATCCGTTGTCGGTGCCGAACGCGACGGTGAAGATCGGGATCTCCCGGTCCTTGGCCTCTCTCGCAGCCTCGGCCGGGTCGCCGCCCTCGGTGTTGGTGCCGTCGGAGAGCAGCACGATCATCGCGGGGGCCTGCTCGCCGTCGTCGCCCGCAGGCGCCTGGTCGATGGCCTTGAGCGCGCTGGTGATCGATCCACCGATGGCGGTGCCGTCGGAGAGCTCCAAGGCGGCGATTGCGCGCTCGGTGGCACCCCGGTCGGTGGTCGGGGGGATGGCGATCGAGGGGCTTCCGGACATCGAGACGACCGCCACGTTGTAGCTGTCGGGCAGCTCGTGCATGAACGTCGTCGCAGCAGACTTCGCGGCGTCAAGGCGGTTCGGCGCGACATCCTCGGCAGACATGGAAAGCGAGGTGTCGATGACCATCACCACGGTCGCCCGTTCCCGCGGTTGTTTCTCCACCCCGAGCGGGTTGGCGTAGGCGAGGCCGAGGGCGATCAGGGACGCCAGCGACATCGCGACGAAGACGTGTCTGGTCCAGCGACGCTGGGCGCCAACCACCCGGCCAAGCACTCCAGTGTTGGTGAACCGGAGGGCAACATGCCCCTTGAGGCGCAGCACGATGAGGTAGGCGATGATGAGGATGGGGAGCAACACCAGAGTCCAGAGTCGCTCCGGGTTCTGGAACTCGGGCACCCAGCTCATTTGCTCACCCCCTGAGGCGGCTGGTGGAGCACGCTGGCGACCTTGCGGTAGTTCAGGACGAAACGCGCGATGTCGGCGACCCAGTCACGGTCGGTGCGAAGTTGGATGTGTCCGGCGCCTGCCCTGCGGATGGCGACCTTGATCCGCTCGCGTTGAGCCGAGGTTGCGGCGTCCATCCTGCGCCGTGCCGCCTCGTCCGAGGTGTTGATGTAGCGGGAGAAGTCGGTCTCTGGGTCACGGATCAGCATCTCTCCGACGTCGGGGAACTCGACCTCGTGGCGGTCCACCACCTCGACGGCGAGGACCTGGTTGCGCACCCCGAGCCTCCTGAGCGAGCGTTCCCAGGGGGGTGAGGCGTTCGGGTCGAGCTCCGAGTCGCCCGGCGTCAGGAAGTCCGAGACGACCACCCTCATCCCCCGACGGCGCTGCGAACGGGCCAGTTGTTCGATGCCGCCGGCGAGTTCGAGGTTGCCGCTGGCGTGGTCGGGGACGATCGGTTCGGTAAGGAGCTTGCGCAGCAGCCCGTACAGGGCGGTGCGCCCCGATCTGGCCGGGAACCGCTTCACCTTGTCGGGCAGCATCACCATGCCACCGAAACGGTCGCCCATCTTCTGGCCCAGGAAGCCGATGGTGGCGATGGCCGCGATCCCCAGGTCGCGCTTGGTGATCCCTTCAGTGCCCCAGTTCATCGACGGGGTGGCATCGAGCAGCGCCCACACCTCAAGCTCACGGTCGGCCATGGTGTCGCGCACATGCGGGATGGTGGTGCGGGCGGTGACCGCCCAGTCCATCTTCCGGACGTCGTCCTGCCCCGGCTGGTAGACGCGGGCATCGTTGGTGTCTGAGCCCGGCCCGGGAAGCAATCCCAGGTGATCGCCGTGGAGGAAGCCCTCGAGGCGGCGCACGATCGTCAGTTCGAGCCTGCGCAGCGCGGCCTCGGGCGCCAGCCGGTTCAGAGGGATGGTCGGGCCGGTGGGGGGCCGCAGCACCGTCAGCGCCGCCCCACGCCGGTCGTCGGCGGGAAGCATCGGTGGCCCCTGCGGCGGGGGGCCACCCATTGTGAATTCCGGTTTCGCCACGGCTTCCTACGAGCGCCCGGGCTGGTGCGCGTGCTGCTGGTGGCTGGCCTGTCGCTGTTCCTGGTTCCAGACGGGTGTAGGGGCGGGAACCATCGCCAGGATCCGCTCCACGACGTCTGTGGGGTTGATGTTGTCGGCGATCGCGTCGAATCCGAGCACGATGCGGTGAGTCATGACGTCCTTCGCGACGGCCTGCACGTCGGTCGGCAGCACGTAGTCGCGGCCGTTGATCAGTGCCAGGGCACGCGAGGCTGCGACCAACCCGAGCGTGGCACGCGGTGAGCAGCCGATCTGGATCACGCTCTCGAGGTCCGGCATGTTGAAGTCCTTCGGCGCCCGCGTCGCCAGCACGAGCCGGACGATGTATTCGGCCACAAGGTTATGCACAAACACGTTGGAGGCCATGTCCTGCAGGTGGAGCACGAGTTCGGTGTCCAGAACCTGCTCGGCCTCGGGCGGGCGGACGCTCATCCGGCGCAGGATCTCGAGCTCTTCGTTGCCCCGTGGGTAAGGCACGTCGACCTTCATCAGGAAGCGGTCCCGCTGGGCCTCGGGCAGCGGGTAGACGCCCTCGGACTCGATCGGGTTCTGGGTAGCGATGACGATGAAAGGCTTGGGTGAGGGATACGTCTTCCCACCGATCGACACCTGCTTCTCAGCCATCAGCTCGAGCATCGCGGACTGAACCTTGGCAGGCGCCCGGTTGATCTCGTCGGCGAGCACGAAGTTGACGAACACCGGGCCGAGTTCGATCGCGAACCGCTCGGAGCTGGCCGAGTAGATCCTGGTGCCGACGATGTCGGAGGGCACCAGGTCGGGTGTGAACTGGATGCGGGCGAAGTCGCCGCCGACGACCGTCGCGAAGGATCGCACGGCCAGGGTCTTCGCGACGCCGGGCACACCCTCCAGGAGGCAGTGCCCTTTCGCGAGGAGCGCAACCATCAGTTGCTGCACCATGTGCTCCTGCCCGACGATGATCCGCTGGACCTGGCTGATCGCCGTGCCAAGGACCTGTGCAGCGTCTGCGACGGTGGCGGGCAACGGTGCGTTGTAGGTCCGGGGTGTGCTCACTCGGCGCTCCTTCGGGATTGGGGTGCGCTACAAACGATAGCGCCACAATCCCGGCAGCCAACCAGAGCGCAACACCTGTGGTTGGGGCGCAATGTTTGCGCGATGTGGTTCGATGGGTCTCGATGAGCACGGAGAATCAGCCCGGACGGGGCGCCGACGACGCGGACGCGGCCACCGCGGGGCCGCCTTCCGCGTCGTCCGCCGAGGGCAATGAGATCCCCGATCCCTACGCTGCCGATCCCTACGATTCGGACTCATACCATCCCGAGCCGGTTGCCCCGGATGCCGACGAGACCGGGCAGGCGCCCGCCGAGCCGGACGCCCAGGAACCGCCCGTCCGGATGGCGATGCAGTATCCGCTCACCGACGACGATCCGGCCAAGGTCGGCGACTTCTGGTTGGATGCCCGCCTGACGGCGACCCCGGCGGGCATGGCCTTCGTGGCGCATGAGGATGGCGGAGACTCGGTAATGCTCATCCTCCTGTCGGAGGGGGCCGCCTGCGATGCCGCGGCCAGGGCCCGCTTCTCAGGCGAGGTCAACGCCATGCACATCGACACCGTTGTGGCGCGTGGGGGTCAGGGCCAGGACGACGGCCGGATGGCTGGACGCTTCCGCAGCGAGGAGGACGACCCTCAGTTGGCGTCCAAGGCCCCGACGGCGCCCTGGGTCGCCCTGGCCTTCGACGGGACGAAGACCGCCGTCGATGAGGCGGCACGGATCCTGCTCGCGATAGACCTCACCGCCACCCCGCCGCTCAGCGGCCCCGCGGGGCCCGATTTCAGGCTGCACTGGATCGAGCGCACCGGACACGGCAACACCCGGCTGTGGCCGCTGCCGTGGCCGGGACGAAACGACCGTGCAGGCTGGGTGACGATGCTGGTCAGCTTCCTGTTGATGGCCTTGATCGCGGCCCTCGCGTTGCTGCTGGCGATCCTGCTTTTCCAGAATCAGCCGCTGGTCGACGCCCCGCAGCCGATCCCCTCCCCTGCCTCCGGTTCAGGCTCGGGTTCCCCGATGTCGCCCGACCCGACGCAGAGCGGGTCGGGCAGTGGCTCCCCCTCGCCCGGCGATGGCGGCGGCCCTTACAGCCAGACCCCTTCGATGAACCAACCGAGCGGCGACCAGTCGGGCCCGGGGGATCCGTCGCCGAACCCGCGGCTTTAGTGTCCTGAGCCGTAGGCGCGGTTGATCGGTGGCTGCCTCGACCCGTTATGCTGTCGCTTGGTTGAGGGGCGTTAGCTCAGCCGGTTAGAGCAGCGGACTCATAATCCGCCCGTCGCGGGTTCGAGCCCCGCACGCCCCACCCAAAGTGTCTTCCAGGAACACGCCACATGCGAAGGTTCGTCGTGTTCGTGTTCCACCCCTTTGCCGTCGGCGCTGCCGAGGTCGTCTGTTGCGCGGATGATGGTGGAGAAGGGTTCGGCGAGGCCTGCGCGGATGCGGCCTTGATGACGCTTGAGCGTCGGGAGATCACTGGCGTCGGCGAAGTGCGCGGCGATTACTTTGTCGCGTGATGGTCGTGGACACCAGCGGTTTGTGGCCGATACCAGCAGTATCGCTGGACACCAGCTGTATACCGCTGGTGACGAGCCTTTCCGCAGGTATCGGCGCCGGATCGCTGGTGTCGAGCCTTCCCGCAGATGTCGACGTCAGAAGGCTGGTGTCGACGGTGGATCGCTGGTCGGCGTGGGTTTGTGGCCGATACCAGCGGTATCGCTGGACACCAGCCGTATACCGCTGGTGACGAGCCTTTCCGCAGGTATCGGCGTCAGAAGGCTGGTGTCGACGGCATATCCCTGGTGACGACGGTGGATCTTCAACCAATGACCTGAGCGGGAATCCAGCCTATGTGAGCCATCGCGAGCGCCCTGGGGAGCCGCTCGGCCGTCTACGCGACCCGAATCGACCATTCACGAACTCCCTCAGGTTTCTCCTGGATGGGTATCGCAACCAAGGTCAAAGTGCCTTGTGGGAGCCTCGATGGGGCAGCGGCCGATTGCGCGTGTCAGGAGTTCTGGGCCCGACCGGGCGCAGCGGCGCGCTTGGCGGTACGACCGAGATGATCGTGGCCGGGCTCGTCCCGCAGGTCGCCGACGCACTCGAGGTGACCATCGGGCAGGTCGGCCTGATCATCACCGTCTTTGCGATCGGCATGATGATCGGCGCCCCGCTGATGGCGTTGGCCACCCTGCGGCCGCCCCGCAAGTCCACCCTGCTCCTGGCACTGCTCGTGTTCGCCGCCGCGCAGGCCTGGGCGAACGCGCTGCTGGCTCGGTTCAGCGGTGGCAGCCTTGCCCCAACGGGATTCAAACAAAGCCCAGAGGGCTCTGGACTCTGCGCCGCGCTTGACGGGCCCCGGCCTCGGACCATCAACCGCGTGCCAGCACCGTCAGCCAATCCGCGATCCCGTCGGGTCCATCAGCCAGGATGTCGGCGTGGGCGTCCATGCTCTCCTGCTCGGGCGATGAGCTGACCACCCTGCAAGTCTCGATCCCTGTGGAGCGTAGCTCGACCAGAGCGTCGAAAGCGGCCAGGTCGCCGAGGTCATCGCCGCAGAACGCGGCCACGGCGGCGCCGGACTCGGCGACCAGAGCGCGGATGGCATCGCCCTTCGTCACATCGGAGGAACGTAGCTCGATGACGCTGCGGCCCGGTTCCAGCGTGAGTCCGAGGTCGGCTGCGATGCGCTCGAGCCCAGGCAGCAGCCGACCGTAGGCCAGCTCCGGGTCGGCGCTCTGACGGGTGTGTATGCCGAGGGCCCTGCCCTTGTCCTCAAGGGTCACCCCGTCGACGCCACACGATTGAATCTCGACCCGGACGCGTGGGAGCGCCGCTTCGACCGCAGCGGGTCTCGTCTCGGGTCCCGGGTCAGGCGAACCGACGACCCATCGCTCGGCCCCGTAGCCACCCAACACGATGAGGCCCACCAGATCGGGGCGATCATCGAGCCGGGCGAGTCGACGCACCGTCGCGACGTTGCGGCCGGTGATGATGGCCAATGTCGCGACCCGGCCTGCCAGGACCCCGAGAGCTGTAGCGGAGCGCTCGTGCAGTCGCGAGTCTTCGGGATCCGGGACGATCGGGGCCAGGGTCCCGTCGAAGTCGAACGCGAGCAGCACGCCCTCAGGGCGCTCCCGCACCGCAGCCATGAAGTTGGTTCCCGCCTTATGCAACGAAGTCCAGCTAGTCATGGCTCCACCTTGCCAGCAACAACATGAACCGAGGCTGGGTAGTCTGATTCAAGATCCAAGGAGGAGTCCCGATGCCTGAACGCTCACACTTTGTGGTGGTGGCCAACCGGTTGCCCGTCGACAGGGTAACCACGGAGGAAGGCGAGACTACTTGGCGCACCTCTCCAGGCGGCCTGGTCACCGCGCTCGAGCCGGTGATGCGTAAGCACGGAGGTGCATGGGTCGGTTGGCACGGCGCCACCGACGAGTCCGTTGAGCCGTTCACTCACGATGGTTACGAGATCGTGCCTGTCGCGTTGAGCGCCAGCGAGTTCGAGGAGTACTACGAAGGCTTCTCGAACGCCACCCTCTGGCCCCTCTACCACGACACCGTCGCATTCCCCGAATACCACCGCGAATGGTGGGACGCCTACGTCGTGGTCAACCGTCGCTTCGCCGAGGCTACGGCAGAGGTCGCCGCCGACGGCGCCACCGTCTGGGTACAGGACTATCAGCTTCAGTTGGTCCCTCAGCTACTCCGCGAGTTGAGGCCGGACCTGTCGATCGGCTTCTTCCTGCACATCCCGTTTCCTCCGACCGAGCTTTTCCAGCAATTGCCGTGGAGGCGCCGAATCCTGGAGGGCCTGCTCGGGGCAGACCTCGTCGGGTTCCAGGTACCGGGGGCGGCCTCCAACTTCCTGCGTCTTGTCCGTGCCCGCACCGATCACCGCGTCGAGCGCGACGGTGTCGCATTGGGTGACCACACGTGCCATGCGCGTGCCTACCCCATCTCAATCGACACCTCCGGGTTCAAGGAACTCGCAGAGTCGCCGGAGGCTGTTGAGGAAGCGGACCGCCTTCTGGAGGACCTCGGCCATCCGAAGCGCGTCCTCCTGGGCGTTGACCGACTCGACTACACCAAGGGCCTCAGGCAGCGGATCCGTGCGATTGGCGAGTTGTTCGCCGAGGGCAGGCTCGATCCGTCCGAGACCGTGTTCCTCCAGATCGCCACGCCCTCTCGCGAGCGCGTCGAGGAGTACCGGAAGCTGCGGGATGACATCGACCTCCTGGTCGGCCGGATCAACTCAGAGATCGGGGACATCGGGCATCGTCCGATCGTCTACCAGCACACGAGCTACCCCCGGGTGAAGATGGCCGCGCTGTACCGGATCGCCGACGTCGCCGTCGTCACCCCCCTGCGCGACGGCATGAACCTGGTCGCCAAGGAGTACGTGGCGTGCCATCCGGGCACGGAGGGGGCACTGGTGCTGAGCGAGTTCGCAGGAGCGGCACGGGAGCTGAAGCAGGCCTACCTGGTCAATCCCTACGACATCAACGGGATGAAGGACACGGTGATGCAGGCCATCACCGACCCTGCCGTTGTGAGGCGCCGCCGGATGCGTTCGTTGAGGCGGCAGGTGGAAACCCACACGATCGACGCGTGGGCCGATCACTTCCTGGGCGATCTCAAGAGGATCGGTCAGGCGCGCGCGGGCAACCCCACCTGGTCTCTGAACCCCGCAGAGAACTTGGCGCGATTCATACGGGCCCGCTCGGCCGAGAACGAAGCGGAAGAGTAGACGTCGATCCGCAGGCGGGCAGGACCGCGCCCGGATGTCAGGGTAGTGGTCGATAGTCGTGCCTGGACGGATCAGAATCGACCACTGGCCGATTTTCGGGAGGTCTGGTCTGGGCGGCCGCGGCTCGGACGTGGG
>NZ_FQZG01000058.1 GCF_900141915.1 Tessaracoccus bendigoensis DSM 12906
GCAGGTGTCGGCGGCGGATCGCTGGTGACGAGCCCTTTCACAGGTGTCGACGGCGGATCGCTGGTGACGCGCACCCGGCCAGCGACCAGGTGCCGCCACGGCGCCGAGGGGAGCAGCCAAGGTCTGCTGGAAGGCGCGTTGCGCATCTTCGGAGACACACCGATCGCGCCGCTGGGTCCAGCGCAAGGACCTTCTCCTACTGCAAAGCGACGGACTCGTCGTGGCGGATGTGTGCCGGGCCGCAAACCGTAGTCGGGCGATGCGCTGGGTGTGTCGGTACCCGCCGGCCGCACGGCGGCGCCAGGGCTCACTCGGCTCCGTCGGACCGGCTCAATCGGCAGCGGACTACTGGCTCAGTGCTGGGCGGAACACTGGCTCCCAGCAAGCGCAATATCCACGGCGTACACGCCTGTCTCTCGTGCTGCATCTGAGTCAGCGAAGTGCACCACGGCGGTATCGCGCATCGTGTTGGTGATGGCGATGTTCAAATCCGTGAGGGTGGACCGTGCAAAGGCACAACGCTCAGCATCAGCCACTGCCAAGCGCTCCTTCCGGCGTTCTCGAATACTCAGGTGATTCGTGAGCCACACACCAGTCAAGGACATCGCGCCACCGATGAGCACGGCCACAAGGGTCTCCCACATGTCAGTTCGCTCCGATGATGGCCATGAGCTTGTCCAGAGACTTCTCGTCGTAGCCCAGACTCACCATTGCGCCGTAGATGTCCATGTTGCTCCTACCGGCAGCTCGGGCGTCGTCAGACCCTTGACGTGCCTGCCCGACTGTCAGCGAATCACGCTTGTCGGTCCAGCCGTGGTTGCCCGACCAGTCGATGTGCTCAATGGCCTTCTGAGCTGCCTCGCTAGGAGCGGGGTACTTCTCACCGGTGATGACATTGGCCGCGCCCATGTATCGTGCCCAACTCTCGGACCACCTGGTGGGCCACTCCACCACACCCAGCCACCCCCCCGGACATCTCCTGTGCAAGTTGAAGCCCCTTGAACGTTGGGCAGTAGGCAACAATCGGGACGCCATACCGGGCGCTGGTGCGGGAGTGTTCCGTAGTTGTCGCTCGAACCCGCGTGAGGCTGTCGATGCGTCCGCCGTACTGCCTCTGGCGTGGGAGTACAACCACCGACTGTTGCATCGCTGCCTTCTCTGCGGCGATGAGGTAGGGGGGGCGCAAGTGATCGACCGCATCGTTGACTGGCTCGGCCTTCCGGTATGGGACGAAGTGGACGGTGAGCGGGGTGGTAGGTCGCATCATGGTCAGCACCCTAGAGACCACCACTGACAAGCCCGCGGAAACTTAGTGGGGAAAAGTGGGGAAACGGCCTGAAATGACTAACCCCGTCTGACGTTTTACCTTGTCAGACGGGGTTTGAGTGTTGTGTCCGAGAGAGGACTTGAACCTCCATGCCCTTAACGGGCACTAGCACCTCAAGCTAGCGCGTCTACCTATTCCGCCACCCGGACGAGTGGACTCCCTGGGGAGTGCGAAAACAAACTCTAGAGGGAACCGACCGTAGAACGCAAATCGTTGCGGGTCGGCTACGTCCCCCGTAGTCAATCGCCGTTCCACGCCGACACGCCCAGGTGCCGGGGGAACGCCGTAGGCTTGATGCAGTCTGATCAAGGAGGATTTCTCATGGCCATCCGCGCGACGTTCGAGATCGAGATCACTCCGACGGAGGCTGTCCTGCCCGCAACCGGCCGGTTCGACTTCGCGAAGGTCTGGACGGGTGACATCAGAGGCGTGAGCCGCGGCGTCATGCTCTCGGCAGGCGACCCTGCCTCCGGCACCGCGGGCTATGTCGCCTTGGAGGTCTTCGAGGGGACGATCGGGGAGCGCTCGGGCACGGTGGCGTTCCAGCAACTCGGAACCATGGATCACGGCAACCAGGGGCTCCGGTACCTGGTCGTACCAGGCTCCGGCACGGGCGACCTCGTCGGCGCGATCGGCGTCCTCAATCTGAAAGTCGATTCCGATTCTGGAATCCACTCGGTCGTGCTGGAACTGTCGTCGGACCGCTGAGGATCAACTCACGGCGTGCGCAGCGCGTTCGGGCCACCGGAGATGTCGTCGAGCGCCGAGACGATGGGCGCCACGAGTTCCTTGCCTTCCGTGTCCAGGAGTTCCGCCAGCTGGTCCACCGTCCGTGGGCCGATCAGCGCCGAGGCGACCTGGGGAGCGTCCCGCACCCAAAGCAGGGCGACCTGTGACGGCGTCAGCCCAAGGCCCTGCGCCGCGTGCGCTATGGCGTCGACGATCGCCCGCGAGCGTGGTTGCAGGTAAGGCTCCAGGAACCAGCCGAAGTGGTCGGACGCGGCACGCGAGTCGCGGGGGAGTCGACCTCCCTGATACTTGCCGGTGAGCGCTCCCCGCCCGAGGCTCGACCATGCCAGCAGCCCGAGCTCGTGGAACTGGGCGGCCCCGACGACCTCCACCTCGGCCCGCCTCGCCAACAGCGAGTACTCCACCTGCACGCTGGACAGCCGGGTTCTGGTGCGGTCGGCCGCTTGCCAGGTCGCCGCGGTGGCACTCTGCCAACCGATGAAGTTGGAGACCCCGATGTAGCGGGCCATACCGCGCGACACGGCGGTGTCCATGGCGGACAGGGTTTCCTCGATCGGAGCCGCCCCCCACGCGTGAACCTGCCAAAGGTCCACGTGGTCGGTCTTCAACCTACGCAGCGAACCCGCGAGGTCGTCAAGGAGAGCGCCTCGGGACGTGTCGATCACGCGCTTGCCGTCGCGCACCACGAACCCCGCCTTGGTCGCGATCACCAGAGACTCGCGGGGGATCCCGGCGGCCAGCGCCTTGCCGATCATCTGTTCGGCGATACCGGCGCCGTAGGCGGGAGAGGTGTCGACGAGATTGCCTCCGGCCGACACGAACTCGTGCAGCAGGTCGCGGGCGGCGGGCCACTCCACATCGCGACCCCACGAGATCGTGCCGAGCCCGAGCGTTGATACCTGGAGCCCGGATGAGCCGAGCGGTCGGAGCGCCATGACTAGGCGACCAACACGCCGGTCAGGATCAACCCGGCCACGACCGCGGCGACGACGAGGCGATAGACGACGAAGATGTTGAAGTTGTGCGTCGAGATGTAGCGAAGCAGCCAGGCGATCACCGCGTATCCGACGCCGAAGGCGATCAGGGTGGCGACGATAGTAGGCCCCCAAGCGGTCGACGCGTCACCGCCGATGTCCTTCAGCTTGTAGAGACCTGACCCGAACACCGCCGGCACGGCCAGCAGGAATGCGTAGCGGGTCGCGGCCGGCCGGTTGTAGCCGAGGAACAGGCCGCCGGAGATCGTGGCCCCGGAGCGGGACACCCCAGGAATCAACGCGCAAGCCTGGAAGAGGCCGAACAGGATGCCGTCGCGCCACGACAGATCCTTCAACTCCTTTGTGTTCCTTGATCCGAATCTGTCGGCCAAAGCCAGGATGACGGCCACACCCGCCAACATCGCGACGGTGATCCACAGGTTTCGTAGCGTCGTGTCGATCGCATCCTGGAACAGGAGTCCGAGCAGGACGATCGGGACCGAACCGATGATCACCAACCAACCCATCCTGGCGTCCGGGTCGCCCTTCTCCACCTTGCCGGTGAAGCTGCCGAACCAGTGCGTGATGATCCGCCAGATGTCCTTTCGGAAGTAGACCAGCACGGCGGTCTCGGTGCCGAGTTGCGTCACCGCCGTGAACGCGGCCCCTGGGTCCGCCCCCTCGAAGAACAGTTGACCGACGATTGAAACGTGGGCACTGGATGAGATCGGAAGGAACTCGGTTAGTCCCTGAACGATGCCCAACACGATGGCCTGCAGCCAATCCATCCGGGTCCTCTCGGTAGGAGCGAAAATCAGGGCAACTGTACTCCGATGCGGTTGGGACACGGATTAGGCTTGCCGCCATGACGAAGGTGGTTCTGATCCGACACGGTCGCTCGACGGCCAACGCGGACGGCGTGCTGGCGGGCCGGGCGCCGGGCGTTGCGCTCGATGAGACCGGTCGGGCGCAGGCGACCAAACTTGGGAGGCTGCTGGCCCGCGCGGAGATCGCCGCCGCATTCACGTCGCCGGTCCAGCGGTGTCGGGAGACGGCGACACTCGCCGGTTTCGGGGCCGCAACGGTCGTCGAGGAGTTGAGCGAATGTGACTACGGGGCCTGGACCGGGGCAAGGCTTGAGACGCTCCGTGGCGAGCACGTCTGGGGCGACATCCAGACGGCGCCCTCAAGGGTCTCGTTCCCCGGAGGCGAATCCATGCAGGAGATGTTCGCCAGAACTTCGGGGGCGGTCCGGGAACTGGCAGGACGGCACGCCGACGCGGAGACGATCGTCGTCTTCTCTCACGGCGACCCGATCAAGGCGATCCTGGCGGACGCTTTTGGGATGCGGCTCGATGACTTCCAGCGGCTCCACGTCAGCCCTGCTGGGGTGAGCATCGTCGAATACCACGGGGAGCGTCCGCTCGTGGTGTGCGTCAACGTGGTAGGCGACCTCGCCTCGCTGTTGGGCTCGACGATCGCGCCGATGGTAGGCGGCGGGGACGTCGCAAATCCGCGTAGGCTGCCAGCATGATGCTGGAGTTCGACCGACCCGACCGTTGCGTCATCGGGACCGTTGGGCAACCGGGGAACCGGTTGTTCCTGATCCAGGTCGCCCAGGGTGGCCAACTGGCCGCGGTGGCCCTCGAGAAGCAACAGGCGCAACTTTTAGGTGTGCGGATAGGTGAGGTGCTCGACCAGCTGGCGGATCTCGGCCACGACGTGCCCCCCACCCAGCCTCCAGCCGACATGGGTCCTTTGGACGCCCCCGTCACCGTCGACTTCCGGGCGGCAGCCATCGGCCTCGCCTGGGACGCCGAGTCGCAGCGCCTGGTGCTCGAGTTGTTCTCGATCGAAGCCGACGAAGACTCGGGCGAGAACTCCCTGCTTCAGGTGCGCTTGACGCCGGCGATGGCCCGGGAGTTCTCTGGCCGGGCTGGGCTCGTGGTCGCCTCAGGTCGCCCGGCCTGCCCCGCGTGTGGACAGCCGCTCGACCCGGCGGGCCACATCTGCCCCCGCTCAAACGGCTACCGGGGCGATTTGTTCACATGACGGGACCAGTCGGCGACCTCGATCTGGTAGGTCGGCTCGTGGACGCCTCGAACGGCACCTTCCTCGGCGTGGACCAGGACCGCCGAGCCTGGGTCTACAAGCCGGTTGCGGGCGAGGCGCCGCTGTGGGACTTCCCGACAGGGACGCTCGGCAGGCGGGAGGTGGCGGCCTACGCGCTCTCCGAGGCGCTCGGACTCGACGTGGTTCCGCTGACGGTCTGGATCGACGGCCCGCTGGGAGAGGGGTCGGCCCAGGCATGGGTGAAGGGGGAGCCGACGGAGCTCATCGACCTTCTCGACCCTGAACTGCTGGACGAGGGCTGGTTGCCGATCCTGTCGGCGATCACCGAGGACGACGAACCGGTCGTGCTGGCCCACCGCGACGACCCCCGCCTGCGGGCGGTGGCACTGTTCGATGTGCTGCTCAACAACGCCGACCGCAAGGCCAGCCACCTGATCGCTGACGGCGAACACATCTTGGGCGTGGATCACGGCGTGAGCCTGCACGTTGACCACAAGCTGAGGACGGTGCTCTGGGGATGGGCGGGTTCGCCGCTCAGCGACGAAGAAGCACGTCAGACGTCCCTTGCCGCAGCGGTATCTGCCCCGCTGGCGCCGGGGCTCGACGTCGACGAATGGGCCGCGCTGACGCGGCGGGCTGAGCGACTCCTCGCTGAGGGGGCGTTCCCGAGACCGTCTGGCAGATGGCCCAGCATCCCGTGGCCACCGTTGTAGGCGCTAAGTTGGCTGCATGTATGCGTGGGCCCCTGTCGCTGTTCCGACCCTGAAGCCAACCGCGACCGGGGGGCGCCTGAGCGTGTTCGACACGCGCACCCGGCAGGTCCTCGAGACCGGACCCACCGCAGGCGAGGCCGCCAGGATGTATGTCTGCGGCATCACCCCCTACGACGCCACCCATCTTGGGCACGCATTCACCTATCTCACGTTCGACCTGATCAACCGCGCCTGGCGGGACCTTGGAGCCGAGGTCGTCTACACCCAGAACGTCACCGATGTCGACGACCCGCTACTGGAGCGCGCAGCGCAGACAGGCCGGGAATGGGAGGAACTGGCAGAGGACCAGATCGAACTCTTCCGCAGCGACATGCAGGACCTGCGGGTGATTCCCCCGGCGCACTACATCGGCGCCGTCGAGTCGATCGCGATGGTGGTGGAGCTGATCGAGAGGCTGCTTCCCTCGGGTCTGGTGTACCAGATCGACGACCCCGCGCACCCCGACTGGTACTTCAACACCGTGTCGGCGCCTGGTTTCGGTGAACTCAGCCATCTCGACGAGGCCCAGATGGTCGCGCGCTTCCGCGATAACGGCGGCGACCCTGACCGTGAAGGCAAACGGCACCCCCTCGATGCGCTGGTGTGGCGGTTCGCGCGTCCGGGCGAGCCGAGTTGGTCGTCGTCGCTGGGCGCGGGTCGCCCGGGTTGGCACATCGAATGCACCGCCATCGCACTGCGTTTCCTCGGTGGCGAGTTCGACATCCAGGGGGGTGGGTCCGACCTGGTCTTCCCACACCACGAGATGTGCGCCGCTGAGGCCGTCGTCGCCTCCGGTAGGCCGCTGGCCAAGACGTATGTGCACTCCGGCATGGTCGGGTTGGACGGCGAGAAGATGAGCAAATCGAAGGGGAACCTGGAACTCGTCAGTAGGCTGCGTCACGGTGGAGCCGACCCGATGGCGATCCGCCTCGCGTTGATCGGCCAGCACTACCGCACGGATTGGGAATGGACCCCCGACAAGCTCGTTGCCGCCGAGAAGAGGCTTCTGCTGTGGCGTTCGGTGCTGACGCTGCCGGGAGCCGCGCCCGCCGACGGGGTCATCGCGGCAATCCGGGCGGCCCTCCTGAATGACCTGGACACGCCTTCCGCACTGGCCGCGGTCGACACCTGGGCAGCAGCCTCGCAGGCGGGCGACCGGGCCGACGCCGGTGCCGTCGGCGAGGTGACCACCGCCGTCGACGCGCTGCTCGGCGTCGCGCTGTAGCGGTAGGCTGCCGAACGTGAAAACGTTCGAGCAACTCTTCGATCAACTCAGTGAGACCAAGCGGACGAGGCCGGAAGGCTCCGGCACTCTCGCCAGGCTCGACGCCGGGGTCCACTCGATCGGCAAGAAGGTCGTCGAGGAGGCCGCCGAGGTGTGGATGGCGGCAGAGTACGAGACGAAGGAGCAGGCCGCCGAGGAGATCAGCCAATTGCTGTACCACGCCCAGGTGATGATGCTCGCGCTCGACCTGGAACTCGAAGACGTCTACCGCTACCTCTGACCGAAACACCCAAGGAAACAAGGCCCGCCGTGACCTCAGAACGACTCCTCCGAATCGCCGTCCCCAACAAGGGTGCCCTCGCCGAGCCCGCCGCCGCCATGCTGCGGGCGGCCGGCTATCGTCAGCGCACTGACTCAAAGGACCTGACGCTGATCGACAACGATCACAGCGTCGAGTTCTACTACCTCCGTCCACGCGACATCGCCGTCTACATCGGCCGCGGCCACCTTGACCTCGGGATCACGGGACGGGACATGCTGCTCGATTCGGAAGCCGACGCCACCGAGATCATGCAACTCGGCTTCGGCGGGTCCCGGTTCCGGTTCGCGGCACGTGGCGGGTCAGGCATGAGTGTCGCGGACCTCAACGGGAAACGCATCGCCACCTCCTACCCCGGGCTGCTCCAGACCTACCTCAACGAGCAGGGCGTCTCGGCCGAACTGGTCAAGTTGGACGGCGCCGTCGAATCGGCGATCAGGCTAGGTGTCGCCGATGTGGTCGCCGATGTCGTCGACACCGGAACCACCTTGCGCCGCGCGGGCCTCGAGCTGTTCGGCGACGCGATCTGCTCGTCCGAGGCGGTGCTCATCCAGCGCAACGGGGGCAGCGACCTGCCTCCCCAGGCGGAGGCGCTCCGCACCAGGCTCACATCTGTGTTGGTCGCGCAGAACTACCTCATGATGGACTACAACGTCGAACAGGTGAACCTCGATACCACCACTGCGCTGGCCCCGGGGGTTGAGGGGCCGACCGTTTCGAACCTGGCCAAGACGGGCTGGTGTGCGGTGAGGGTGCTGGTGCCTCGCACCGGGGCGCACCTCCTGATGGATCAGCTCTATGCGGCGGGTGCCCGTGGCATCCTGCTCACCGAACTGGCTGCGTGCAGGCTGTGAGCGACGAGGTCGGCGCCTCGCCCCGCGAGGTCCCGGAACATCTGTCCTACACGAGTCGCCCTGCGCTGATGACGGCGGTGGTTCTCTCTCTGGTTCTGCTGTCGTTTGCGATGTACGGCTGGTATGCCATCGGCAAGGAGATCCGAGATCAGATCACTTGGATTCAGGCCGCGACGCTGCTCTTCTTCATGTTCTTCATGATCGGCGTGATGCTGTCGGTCGGATACTCACGGCTCTGGGCCAACGCGGACGGGGTCACCGTCCGGAACGGCCCGATCCTGCGCCGCTACCCCATCGACCAGATCGCCGGGGTCAGGCTCCGCAAGGGCGATGCCTGGAGTTCGCTCCTGATCAAGGGCGGGGAGGGGCTCAAACGTAAACCGGCTCTCGCGATCCAGTCGCTCGAAGGCGAGGAGGGGCAACGCAAGCTGGTCGAACTGCGCCGCTGGCTCGTCGAGCATGGCGCAACTTCGCGCGACGTGACGCTCAGGCCCGAGGACGAGCCCCCGCAGCAGGACGACGTGGACTGAATCCTTACATGATGCCGCGTTTGCGCAGCAGGGCCTCGATCTCCGCGTCTTCGGGGTCGAGGCCGTTGTGCTTCTTGGCCGCCGGGCCGGGCTGTGGCTTGGCCTGCTGGGGTTGCGCTGAGCTGGGCCCGGTCGTGGGCTGTGCCGGGCGGCCGGAACCCTGGATGGCAGGGTTCGGCTTCTGTGGCTTGGACTCCTTCGCCGCGACCTTGGCCTTCTCCGGTGACGGGCCCACCTCGGGTCGTTGGCCCTTCGGCAGGAAGGTTCCGATCACGAACACGACGATCCCGCCCACCACGAGACCGATTCCCCAGCCTGTCAGGTTGGTGAACGGGGTGCGCTGGAACCAGGCGATCAGGCTGAGGACGCCGTTGATCGTCAGATCGGTCACTCCCGTGAGGAAGAGCCCGACGGGAATCGCCCCGAGTCCGATGCCCATCACGAGAGACCGGAAGCTATGGTTACGCGCCGTCAGGCCCGCAGCGATCGCAATGATGACGAGCGAGAGTCCGACGGTGATGATCAAGGCAGCCATGGGCACAAGTTTGGCACAGACAGAAACTGCACCCCACTATCGCTATTGTCTGGGCACATGCCAGAGCTACGTTCCCTCGCCCAACCCGGTTCGCGCTTCGCCGGTGACGACGGCGCGCCCGACGCTGTCACGCGGCAGGCTATCGCCAAGGTCTGCGACCACACGAGCTACATCAGGGCGATCGTCGCGCTGTGTACCAGCAGGTTACTGATGCCCATCGTGGCCACCGGCGACGAGTCAATGGACGGCCCGGACCCGGAGCGCCATGCGGAGATGGCGGCCGTCACCTTGAATGACGAGTCGGGCAGCTATCTGTTGGCCTTCACCGGCATCGACTCGCTTAAGCTGTGGTCCGGGGAGGCGCGACCGATCCCGTGCCTGCTCGACGAACTGTGCGCCACGGTCCAGGAGGCGGGGGCGCAACAGCTTCTGATCGACGTGGCCGGTCCCGTTCCATTCGTCATCGCAGGGGATGCCTTGCAGTTGTTGGCTGAAGGCAACCGTCTCGTCGAGTTCGAGGGCGAGGACTTCGCCTGGGTCAAGTACGCAGACATCGTCGAGCCCTGAAGTCGGCCGTCGATCTCCGGTTTGGAGAACGGCGTCAGAGCCCGTAAACTCAACAAAGTTCAATCGGCGGCTTCGGCTGCCCGCAAAGTGGAGTGACCTCCCACCCGAGCCGCCACAGGCAGCCGGGTCACCGAACAGGGCTCGCGTGAGCGTCCCCGCGATCCGGTGTCAAGGCCTCCGCGTGCGCGGGGGCCTTTCGTCGTTCTAACAACAGACACACACTGGAGGACCCATCAGCACTGAACCGCGGATCAATGATCGCATCCGAGTATCTGAAGTCCGGCTCGTCGGCCCCAACGGCGAGCAGGTAGGCATCGTGCGCGTCGAGGACGCCTTGCGTCTGGCGGCGGAAAACGATCTGGATCTTGTCGAAGTAGCGCCGATGGCCCGTCCGCCGGTCGCGAAACTGATGGATTACGGCAAGTTCAAGTTCGAGGCCGCCCAGAAGGAGCGTGACGCCCGACGCAACCAGTCGAACGTCAGCACCAAGGAAATGAAGCTCCGACTCAAAATCGACAACCACGATTATGAGACGAAGAAGGGCCACGTCGTCCGGTTCTTGAAGGCCGGAGACAAGGTGAAGATCACCATCATGTTCCGCGGGCGCGAACAGTCCCGTCCCGAGATGGGCATGGATCTGCTCCGTCGCCTGGCCGACGACGTCGCGGAGTTCGGTTTCGTCGAATCCGCGCCCAAGCAGGACGGCCGCAACATGCTGATGGTGCTGGGCCCGACCAAGAAGAAGACCGAGGCCCGGGCCGATCAGGCTGCCGACCGTGACCGCCGGATTGCCGAGCGGAAGTCGAACGCCGAACAGGATCGGGCCGCCGAGGCGCAGATGCGTGCGGCGGCAACCTCCGCAACGAAGAAGAAGCGCGGTCCAGCAGACAACCTGGACCCTGACATCGACCTCTGACCAGGTCGACAAACATTAGAAAGCGAGCCAATACATGCCGAAGATGAAGTCGCACTCCGGCGCGAAGAAGCGGTTCAAGACCACCGGCACGGGCAAGCTCGTGCGTCGTCAGGCCAACCTCGGCCACCTGAACGAGCACAAGTCGTCGCGCCGCATCCGCCGCCTGCAAGCCACTGAGGTCGTGACCCCGGCCGACGCCAAGAAGATGCGCAAGCTCCTTGGCAAGCACAAGGGCCGCTGAGCCCCAACCCCCAAGTCCCCAGCCCAACCGTCGGAGAGTCCGACAAACCCCTAGGAGTAGTCCATGGCACGCGTGAAGCGTTCTGTGAATGCGAAGAAGAAGCGTCGCGAAGTCCTCGAACTCGCCTCGGGATACCGTGGCCAGCGTTCGCGCCTGTACCGCAAGGCGAAGGAGCAGATGCTCCACTCAGCCACCTACAGCTACCGTGACCGTCGCGCCAAGAAGGGCGACTTCCGGAGCCTCTGGATCCAGCGCATCAACGCCGCTGCCCGTGCGGAAGGCATGACCTACAACCGTTTCATCAACGGTCTGAAGAACGCCGGAGTCGAGGTGGATCGCAAGATCCTGGCCGAGTTGGCCGTCAACGACGTTGCCGCGTTCAACGCACTGGTCGCCGTCGCCAAGGACAACCAGCCAGCCGTTGCCGCCTGAGAGGCGAAGCGTGATTGACGAACCGAACGTTGCCCCTGGCCTGCCCGCCTCGGTGCTTCGTTCGGTTCGTCGTTTGACGCAGCGACGCGGGCGCGACATCACCGGCAAGTTCCTGGCAGAGGGCCGTCAGGCCGTCCGGGAGGCGCTCGGCACCGATGGCCTTGTCGAGGAACTGATCGTGCTCGACGCCGAAAGGCACGCGGATCTGCTGGCAGATGTCGGAGTCCCGGTTTGGCATGCGAGCGAGCATCAGATGCGCCAGCTCAGCGATACCGTGACCCCTCAAGGGATCGTCGCCGTGTGTCGCCAGTTGCGCTACGACTGGGATGCGCTCGACGACGCCCGGCTGGTGGTGATCTGTGCGCAGGTGCGTGACCCTGGCAATGCCGGCACGGTGATCAGGTGCGCAGACGCCTTTGGCGCCGACGCTGTGATCCTGACGGCGGGCAGCGTTGAAATCTACAATCCCAAGACGGTGCGTTCCACGGTCGGGAGCCTGTTCCACATGCCGATCCTCACCGGTGCGCCGCTCACGGAGGCGGTTGATCGGGTCAAGGAGCTGGGAATGACGGTTCTGGCGGCCGACGGCGACGGTGAACCGCTCGATCTCCTGGCGGCTGGGGGAGGCCTGAACGGCCCCGTCGCGTGGATCATGGGTAACGAAGCTTGGGGCCTGCCGGAGGGGGACGCCGAGTTGGCGGACCAGATCGTGGCGGTCCCGATGTGGGGCAGTGCGGAGAGCCTCAATCTCTCCAGCGCCGCTGCGGTGTGCCTTTACGCCACCGCATCGGCCCAAAGACGAAAAGGTGAAGGGGGAGGGTCCCATGTCCGGGCCTAACGACAACTTCGATCCCAAGCAGGTGGCGGCGCTCGACGCGGCCCAGATCGACTCGTTCGTGACCGATGCGCTGGCCGCGATCGCGGCGGCGCCGACGACGGCGGAGCTGAAGCAGGTGCGCCTCAACCATGCGGGCGACGCCTCTCCTCTGGCGCTCGCGAACCGGGAAATCGGCGCGCTGCCGCCGCAAGCGCGCAAGGAGGCCGGTAGGCGCGTCGGCCAGGCCCGTGGGCGGTTGACGCAGGCGATCGCCGCCCGGCAGGCCGAACTGGCCGAAGCCGAGTTGAGCGCCGCCCTGATCGCGCAGCGGGTCGACATGACGCTGCCGGTGGATCGGGGGCCACGCGGTGCCCTGCACCCGGTCACCAACCTGATCGACGAGATGATCGACGTGTTCGTCGCGATGGGGTGGCAGGTCGCGGACGGCCCGCAGCTCGAATCCGAGTGGCACAACTTCGACGCTCTCAACCTTGCCCCCGACCACCCAGCGCGTGCGCTCCAGGACACCCTCTGGGCAGATCCGCCCAGTGCAGGCAAGCTCCTTCGCACTCAGACGTCCCCGGTCCAGATCCGTGCGATGCTCGAGCGCGGAGTGCCGCTCTATGTGATCTCTCCGGGAAAGGTGTTCCGGGCCGACGAGTACGACGCGACCCATCTGCCCGTGTTCCATCAGCTGGAAGGCCTTGTGGTGGACAAGGGCATCTCGATGGCAGACCTGCGAGGCACGCTCGACCACCTAGCCAAGGAGATGTTCGGCGACGTCAGCACACGAATGCGGCCCCACTACTTCCCGTTCACCGAGCCGTCGGCCGAGGTCGACCTGCAGTGCTTCGTCTGCCACGGCGAATCCGTCGGCAACCCGGACCGGCCTTGTCGGACGTGCCGTTCGGAGGGATGGATCGAATGGGGCGGCTGCGGCGTGGTGAACCCGCGAGTGTTGACCGCCTGTGGAGTCGACCCCGAGGTCTACTCAGGCTTCGCCTTCGGGATGGGCGTCGACCGCACCGTCATGTTCCGAACCGGTGCACCCGACCTTCGCGACTTCGTGGAGGGCGACATCCGCTTCAGCCGTTCGATCATTGGAGGTGCCCGGTGAAGGCCCCTATCTCCTGGCTGCGTGACAACGTCGCGCTGCCACCGGAAACCAACACGGCAATGCTCGCCGAGCAGCTCACCAAGGTGGGTCTCACAGTCGAGCACATCGAGACGACCGGGTCGCCGGTGACCGGGCCCCTCGTCGTCGGACGCGTGTTGAGCATCGTCTCCGAGCCGCAGAAGAACGGCAAGACGATCCGGTACTGCCGGGTCGACGTGGGCAAGGCCCTCAACGACACGGCCACCGGTGACCACCCGGCCAGCCGGGGCATCGTGTGCGGTGCGGACAACTTCGTGGAAGGCGACCTGGTGGTCGTGGCCCTCCCTGGCGCCGTCCTGCCTGGTGGTTTCGCGATCGCCGCCCGTAAGACGTACGGGCACATCTCGGACGGCATGATCTGCGCCGAAGACGAACTGGGCCTCGGCGACGACCACTCGGGCATCATGGTTTTGGCGGCTGGATCAGCCGAACCAGGCGACAATGCGATCGACCTGTTGTGGAGTTCGGACGAGGTGCTCGACATCGAGGTCACCCCGGACCTCAGCTACTGCCTGTCGATCCGGGGCCTTGCCCGCGAGGCGGCCATCGCCAACGGCGTCACGTTCGACGACCGTTACCGCGCCCACCTGCCAGAACCCGTCGACGGCGGGCATCCGGTGGTGCTCGAGTCGGAGCGGTGTCAGGCGTTCGTGGCGCTCACAATCGATGGGATCGACCCCACCGCGGCGTCACCGTCCTGGATGGTGGAGCGCCTCCGAGCCTCGGGTGTGCGCTCGATCTCGCTGCCCGTGGACGTGACCAACTACGTCATGCTCGAATCGGGACAACCGCTGCACGCCTACGACGCGGCGAAACTGCAAGGACCGATCCGTGTGCGGCTGGCGCAACCGGGGGAGAAGCTGCGCACGCTCGACGGGCAGGATCGCGCCCTCGACGTGGACGACCTGCTGATCACCGACGACTCCGGGCCGATCGGGCTGGCTGGGGTGATGGGCGGCGAAACGACCGAGGTGTCAGACGACACGACTTCCATCGTGCTTGAGGCCGCCTCGTTCGCTGCCGCGTCGGTCTCGCGCACCTTCCGTCGACACTCGCTGCCCTCCGAGGCGTCCAAGCGCTTCGAGCGCGGCGTCGACACGCAACTCGGCCATGTGGCCGCTACCCGCGCCGCCAAGCTGCTAACAGAGGCCGGCGGCGGCAAGGTGACGGCTGGGACGATCGTCGGCGCGGCCACCGCGCCCCGCAGCGTGAAGCTCCGCTCGGGTCTGGTGTCCTCGGTGCTCGGCACCCGTGTCGATCAGGAGGAGATCATCCGGCTGCTCAACGCCGCCGCCATCCCGGTGACGGTGTTGGGCGATCTGCTGACGGTCACGGCGCCGAGTTGGCGCGGCGACCTTGTGGATCCTTACGACGTGGTCGAGGAGATCGGTCGGCATGTCGGCTACGACCGCATCGGGCTGAGGCTCCCGGTCCCTGCCGACACCCACGGTCTCGACCCACGCATCCGCGACCGGCGGGCCGTGCTGCGGGCGGTCGCGGCGTTCGGGTTCACCGAGTTGCTCACCTTGCCATTCACGTCCGAGGACGAGATTGAGCGGCTCGGCATCGAGGGCGACGATCATCGTCGCCAGCTCGTCCGTCTCGCCAATCCTCTGGCAGAGACCCAGGCATATCTGCGTACGACACTTCTCCCAGGGCTCTTCGACGCGGTTGCGCGCAACGTGTCGCGCAGCCTGACCGACCTCGCGCTCTTCGAGCAGGGGCGCGTGTTCTTCGACGGTGGTCCGGCGGTTGCGCCGAGGCCCAGCGTTGCGCATCGTCCGAGCCCAGAGGAACTGCAGGCGATCGAGGAGGCGCTGCCGGAGCAGCCGAACACTCTGGCGGCCGTCGTGACCGGCAACTGGCGCCCCGCGGGTTGGTGGGGCGCCGCGGAGGCGGCCGATTGGACCCATGTCGTTGCGTTCGCCGAATGCGCGGCCGAGTCCGTGGGGGTCGCCATGACCCGACGTAACGTCGAGCGTGCCCCCTGGCATCCGGGACGCTGCGCCGAACTGAGCGTAAACGGGCTCGTGGTGGGCCACGCCGGTGAACTGCACCCGGGGGTCGTCGGTGCTTTCCGGCTGCCGGAACACGCGTGCGCCGTCGAGATCAATCTCGATCTGCTGCTTGCGCAGTCGTCCCGAGGTGGCCAGATCGGCTCGCTGTCGGCGTTCCCGCTTGCGAAGGAGGATGTCGCGCTGATCGTCGACGACTCTGTGGCCGCAGCCGATGTTCAGGCGGCGCTTGCCGAGGGCGCGGGGGACCTCCTCGAATCGATCGCGCTGTTCGACGTCTACACCGGTGACCAGGCGGGCGATGGGAAGAAGTCCCTGGCGTTCGCGCTGCGGTTCCGCGCAGATCGCACGCTGACCGATGGAGAAGCGGCGGAGGCGCGTCAGAGGGCTGTCAAGGTCGCGGTCGACCGCTTCGGAGCTGTGCAGCGCGCCTGACCCAGGAACGCTCGTGGCTCGGGTGCGCTCGTGGCGCGGGTGTGCTCCTGGCTTACCCTCGCGCTGAGCCGCTGAAAATCGACCAGTGGTCGATTCTGGTGTGTCTGGCGTCGAGTATTGGCCACTGCCTGGCGTTTGGGTCTCGGCGTTGGCGGGCGGGGGTCGTCGAGTATCGGCCAGTGGTCGGTTTTGCTGTGTCTGGGGTCGAGTATTGGCCACTGCGTCGTCGTGGGTGGTGCTGGTGACGGCTGTTGAGCCGCCGGCGAGTATCGGCCAGTGGTCGATTCTGGTGTGTCTGACGTCGAGTATTGGCCACTGCGTCGTCGTGGGTGGTGCTGGTGACGGCTGCTGAGTCGTCGAGTATCGGCCAGTGGTCGATTTTCCCGTGTCTGACGGCGAGTATTGGCCACTGCCTGGCGTTTGGGTCTCGGCGTTGGCGGGCGGGGGTCGGCGAGTATCGGCCAGTGGTCGATTTTCCCGTGTCTGACGTCGAATATCGGCCACTACCTGACGTCTAGGCCAACCGGATTGGCCGGCGGTCAGCGCCGACGCTGGCGCAACTTCTCCAGCTCGGCGCGCTCCGACTTCGTCAGCGAGTGGATGCCCGAGGCGTTGATCTTGTCCAGCAGTTGGTCGATGCGTTCCGAATCGGTGGCCTTGCGCTCGGCATGTTTGCGTTGTTTCGGCGCCGCCGCTTGACGCCGGGGCGTGCGGGCGCTCGGGGCGCCCGGAATCCAGGCGTACTGCGAAAGCAACCCGAGCCTCCGCGCATTGATGGCGACCAGCGCAAGGGCGAGGAACAACCCGAGGAGGTTGCCCCAGGCTCGGTAGGCCAGCAGCGGCAGCACCTGGAGAGCCAGGATGACCAGCCCGAACACCCAGGCAGGGATGTTGAAGAAGAACCGTCGGGTCGGCCATTCCGCGATCCAGAGTAGGAGTAGGCAGAACTCGACCATCTGGAGACCGGCGATCGCAGCGCCCGAGACGAGCAACCCGACCAGGCTTGTCATCAGCGTCAAGGCGAACCAGATGCCCACGAACAGGTAGATCATCTTCGCTCGACCGATCTGGGCCTCGAGATCGCGCCCGAACAGCCATATCAGGGCTAGGTTGATCAACCCCCAGAGACTGATTCCGTCGGCCAGCGGCCATGTGAAGAGCCGCCAAACCTCGCCGCTCAGGATCTGTTGCGGCGAGTAGACCAACCACTGCTGCGCGCTGGGCGCGAACACCCAGGCCAGCATGCCGACCGCACCGAGCAGCACCACCGCGATCGTGGTGGTGACCTCGAGTCGGCCGATCCGGAACCAAGGGGCGCTCTGCTGATGGAAGTACGAACTCACGCACTCAAGCGTGCCAGATTCCGCAAATCCTCGCGCGGCTCAAGATTCCCCAAATCCTCGCGCGGCTCAAGACGCGTGGCTCGCTCTGGAGAAGACTGAGTGCCGGACCGCGGAACGCCTCTCGGCGCGTGGCCGCTCTGGGCGGCAAATAGTGGAGCCCGGGGTTACCACGGCCCGACAAGAAACAGTCTAGCGGCTCGGATCAATTAAGTTCGCCGTTGCGCCACAGCGCCGCCGCGGCGGTCAGTTCTGCGGACACCGTCTCGTAGCCCTCGAGTCGCCGCAGCTCATCCATGACCCGCCTTGCATCATCCGAGCTGGCCATGAGTTCACGCTCTCCGGCCGCCATCACGCGGGCGAAGGCGGCCGCGCGCTCCAGCGCGACGGCGAAGTCGCCGGCGAAAGCGCCTCGTAGGATCACTGTGGCCAACTCGACGACCTCTTCCGGGGTCGGGGCGCTCGGGGAACCGGCGATGGCTTGGCTGACGGTGTCGACCTCGATCCCGCGACTGAACCGGTAGCCCGCCGCTGACGGCGCCTCCTGCACCGTGTGGCGCAGCAGGTAGAGCCGCCAGAGCGCGCCGGCCAGGGAGTCGGCGGGGGATGAGGCCCACAATTCGGCAAGGTCCTCGATGCCGTCACCATCGGCGAACCCTATGACGCGGGCGACCACCTCCTGATCGGGCGCCCTTCGGATATGGTTCAACAGCGCACCGGCAGTGTCTCGTGCGAGCCCGCTCATCTCAGCAGGGTCGCCACCCCCTGCCAACAACTCGATGATGTCGCCTGGGCGTTTCACGGGCTTGTGGAAGTTCGACACAACCCGATTCTACGTTCCACACCGCTAACGTTGGTGGCGTGCAGATTTCCCGCCACGAGCAGCCGCCGGATCCGTCGCATCCGGACTTCCGCCTGTGCGAGTTCGATGCAGAGCTATGGGACGGGGTCCTTCTCGACCTCTTCGGCAACACGGATCTTGGGAAGTCCGCCCTGGCGGGTTGGTCGGAGGGCCAGCAGTCCGCATACGCGCGCTGCCGGTATCTGGCCGCGCATGAGGACGGGGAGTTGGCGGGGATGGCCACTCTGGTCGAGCCCCGGGTCGACAATCGGCACGTCGCCTACGTGTCGGTCGGGGTGAGCCCCTCGCGTCGGAGAATGGGAACGGGGGAGGCGCTACTTGAGGCCGCCCTCGCTTGGGGTCGGGCCAATGGCAGGACGACCTTCCAGGCATGGACCTGGGAGCCACTCGTGAGGCCGGGCCCCGGGATGCTGAAGGCCCGTGACGGGGACGGCGTGATCGACCCCGAAGGCCCCGGTGCGAGGTTCCTGCTGCGGCACGGGTTCCGGCTCGCCCAAGTCGACACCATGTCCGGCCTGACGCTGCAGCCGCAGGCCACGCTTCAGGAGATGGCGAGGGCTGCGACGGGCTCTCTCGCTGAGCGCTATGAACTCCTCCAATGGGTGGATGACACTCCGGCGGAGCATCTCTCGGCGATGGCCGCCCTTATGGTGGCAATGAGCATTGATGTCCCAACCGGAGAGGCCGAGCTGCAGCCCGAGGTCTACGACGAGGCCCGTGTGCGTACCTTCGACCGTCAACGTCGCGACGGGGGGCTGGGACAACTGGTGACGGTGGTGCGGGAGCGTCGCACCGGTGAACTCGTCGGGTTCACCCGCGTGGTAAGCGACCGGGCCCGGCCGCGAGTGGCCGACCAGTGGGACACGCTGGTGCTCGGCCCCCACCGTGGGCAGGGTCTCGGATGGACCATGAAGACCGCGAGCCACGCGGCGATGCGCGCCACCTGGCCGGGCGTCAGCGCCGTCGTCACAGGCAACGCCTCCGAAAACTCGTGGATGCTCGACATCAACCGTCGTCTGGGGTTCGTCCCCATCGCGGCCTCCGGATGCTTCGAAAGGAGGGAAGCGGGCAGTGGCGCTGACTAGGGAAGCGATCATCGAGGCCGGCTTGAACATCCTGGACACCTACGGGTTGGGAGACCTGAGCATGCGCCGCGTCGCAGATGTCCTCGGTGTGCAGGCCGGGGCACTCTACTACCACGTGCCGAACAAGCAGAGCCTCCTCGCAGCCCTCAGCGACGAGATCGTCCGGAGCGTCCTGCCCCCATCGCCGGATGCCGAGGTGGATCTGTGGCTCACCGAGTGGGCATCGGGCCTACGGGACGCGCTGATGAGTCGTCGTGACGGTGCCGAAGTCGTCGCATCCTCGCTCGCCGTGGGGCTCGGAACGCAGCAGCCGGCCCGGCAAGCGGAGGAGAGGCTGTCGGCGGCATCGATGCCTCACCCCGAGGCGATCGCCGCGACGCTTCTGCACTTCGTCCTCGGTCATGCGGTCGAGGAACAGACGAGGGGACAGATGGCGGAGCTCGGGATCGTCGAAGGTGGCGCTCCGGAAGAGGGGGCGCAGAGGTTCTCGCTCGGGGTGAAGATCATCGTGCGGGGTGCCCAGACGCTGGCGAAGGAGGGCTGTTGACGGCGCACCGGTAGGAGCCGTCGTCGGTCAGCGGCGACGACGTCTACCGGCGAGCACCAGCCCCACAACTCCCACCCCGGCCAGTGCCAGCAGGAGCCACGCCCAGGTGGCGGTGGTCGTGAGCAGGGCATCGGCCGTTGCCTCCACGAGCGCGGCAGTCACCGCCGCCTGCGTGGAGCCGGACCCGGCCAACTCAACCCGGCCCAGTACCGTGCGACCCACGAGCACCGCCCCCATCCCGAGCAATGCGGCGACGGTCAAAGCCAGCCAACGCCCGCGTCTGGACCCGGCGAGCAACCCGACGGCAGCGAGGATGCCTGCGGCCGCGAAACCCCACTGCCAGTGCTGCACCAACCCAAGGAGTTCGCTCGCGACAGTTGCCGTGCGGGCATCGGGACGGCCGAGTGCCACAACGAGATCGTCGCCCCAGGTGATCTGTTCCAGATACGGCTGGACGCGGGCGTCGGCCACGGCGATGAGCCTGGCGCGACCGAGTTCGACGAACGGGGTCAGATCCAGCCACATGGTCGGTGTCTCGGACGGATCGGCACGGTAGGCGTCCAACTCAGCCACCGACGCGGCCCTCGTCCGGTTGATCGTCTCGAGCCACGCCTCCTCCACGCCTTCACCCGCGAGTGCCTCGTCGACGGCCCGCGTCAGCACCGTCTCGATGTGCGTGCCGAGCCCTGGGACGGCCCTTGCCACGGCGGGAATCCGGTCAATCGCCGACTGCTCCAGTTCATCCGCGATCGCGCTGAGAACCCGCGGATCTGAGGCCAGCGGCCCGATGAGTTGTGCTGCAGGCTCGGGGGTTCGCGCCATCGCGTTGAGCCACTGTGCCCCTCCGCTCAGCAGCGCGCAAGCGACGGCGCAGAGCAGCAGTAGCAGCGAGAGCAGCGAGCGGGCAACGCGCATTGGAGCCTCCATCGGTTCAGGTATAGAGCGTAGTGGGCGGGCCTGGTCCGACGCACGGTGGGCGAGTGGTGGATCACGAACCTGACCGCTGGCGCAAGGCAGGCTGTCAGGTTGAATAACTATTGCATCTGTGGAATAGTTCCGATCATGAGTTTCAAGATCGCGGTGGCGGGATGCACGGGCTACGCAGGCGGAGAACTGCTCCGCCTGCTCCTGCAGCATCCGGAGGTGGAGATCGGGGCGTTGACCGGCAACTCGAGCGCGGGTGGGCGACTCGGCGCGCTACAGCCCCATCTGGCCCCGCTGGCCGACCGGGTCATCGCTCCGACGACCGCGGAGGAGTTGGCCGGCCATGACGTCGTGTTCCTCGCGCTCCCGCACGGCACCTCGGCATCGATCGCAGAACAACTCGGTGACGACGTCCTGATCGTGGATGCGGGCGCCGACTTCAGGCTCAATTCGGCGGAGGACTGGAAGCGGTTCTACGGCACTGACCACGCCGGGACCTGGCCGTACGGGCTTCCCGAGTTGCCGGGGGCGCGGCGCCAACTCGCGGGGGCCAAACGTGTCGCGGTGCCTGGGTGCTATCCGACGGCGTGCACTCTCGCCTTGTTGCCCGCGGTGGCGGCTGGGCTGATCGACACCACCCAGATCGTCATCGTCGCGGCCAGCGGCACTTCGGGTGCGGGAAAGGCCGCGAAGCCGCACCTGCTCGGCTCCGAGGTCATGGGAAACATGAGCCCCTACGGCGTCGGTGGAGGCCACCGGCACACCCCCGAGATCGTGCAGAACCTCTCCGGCGTCACCGGATCTGAGGTGGTGGTGAGCTTCACGCCGTTGCTGGCACCAATGCCCCGCGGCATCCTCGCCACCTGCTCTGCGCCGATCCTCGGAGAAGTCAGTCAAGCCGATGCCCGCGCCTCTTACGCCGACTTCTACGCGGACGAGCCCTTCGTCTCGCTGCTGGAAGAGGGCAGTTGGCCGCAGACCGCAGCCGTGGTCGGGTCGAACCGCGCCACGGTTCAGGTCACCGTGGACCAGGCGGCAGGACGGCTGATCGCGATCTCTGCCATCGACAATCTGACGAAGGGCACCGCTGGCGGCGCCATCCAGTCGATGAACATCGCCCTGGGCCTCGACGAGACCAGCGGGCTCAGCACCGTAGGAGTTGCACCGTGAGCGTCACCCTTCCTCAGGGATTCTCTGCCGCAGGAACCACGGCGGGCCTCAAGGCCAGCGGGCGTCCCGACGTCGCCGTCGTCGCCAATCTCGGGCCGAGCCAGGCCGCGGCCGCGGTGTTCACGACCAACCGGGTGTTCGCAGCCCCGGTCAAGTGGTCGCGCGAGGCGGTCGCGGACGGTCAGCTGGCCGCCGTAGTGCTCAATTCGGGTGGTGCGAACGCCTGCACCGGAGCGGCGGGGTACGCCGATTCGGTAGCGACCGCGTCAAGGCTGGCCGACCGACTCGGGGCCGTAGTCGACAACATCGCCGTCTGCTCGACTGGGCTGATCGGCGTGCGGCTACCGATGGACAAGCTGTTGCCCGGGGTCGACGCGGCGTGCGACTCGTTGTCAACCGACGGGGGAGCAGGGGCGGCCGAGGCCATCATGACGACCGACACCGTCTCGAAGCAGGCGGGCGTCACGGTCGACGGCTGGTCGGTCGGCGGCATGGCGAAGGGGGCGGGAATGCTGGCGCCCGGCCTCGCGACGATGCTGGTGGTGCTGACCACAGATGCTGTCGTCGACGCCGCCGCCCTCGACGGCGCGCTGCGGCGGGCCTGCCGGGTCAGCTTCGACAGGGCCGATTCCGACGGCTGCATGTCGACCAACGACACCGTGATCCTCATGTCGTCTGGTGCCAGCGGCGTCACGCCCGAGCCGGCAGCCTTCGTCGATGCCCTGACCGATGTGTGTGTAGACCTGGCCCGGCAGTTGATCGCCGATGCCGAGGGAGCCTCGCACGAGATCTCCATCGATGTGGTGGGGGCCGCCTCCGAACGTGACGCAGAGGTCGTCGGACGGGAGATCGCGCGCTCCAACCTGTTCAAGTGCGCCATCTTCGGCGGCGATCCGAACTGGGGTCGCGTGCTGTCGGCCATCGGCGTCACCGATGCGGCGTTCGACGCCGACGATCTGGACGTCTCATTCAATGGGGTCAAGGTCTGTCGCGGTGGCCAGATCGGTGAGGACCGGTCCCTGGTCGACCTCAGCGGTCGGCAGGTGCGCGTCACCGTCGACCTGCACGCCGGGAGCGACAGCGCGACGATCCTGACGAACGACCTCACCTACGACTACGTGAAAGAGAACGCGGAGTACTCGACATGAGCCCCAGAACCGTCACGCAGCGCCACCCTGAGTTGCTGGCAAAGGCCAACACCCTCATCGAGGCGCTGCCGTGGCTCGCCCGCTACGCCGGCGAGACCGTCGTCATCAAGTACGGCGGCAACGCCATGACCGACGATACCTTGAAGCGCGCGTTCGCCGAGGACGTCGTGTTCCTGCGCCGCGTCGGGCTCCGGCCTGTCGTGGTACACGGCGGAGGGCCACAGATCTCCTCGATGCTCGACCGGCTGGAGATCGCCTCCGAGTTCCGTGGCGGGCTCAGGGTCACCACCCCGGAGGCGATGGACGTCGTCAGGATGGTGCTGGTCGGCCAGGTCGGACGCGAGCTCGTCAACCTGATCAATCAGCACGGGCCGTTCGCGGTAGGCATGAGCGGTGAGGACGGGGGGCTGTTCACCGCGAAGCGTCGCGGCCTGGTCGTCGACGACGAGGAGGTCGACCTGGGGCTGGTCGGGGACGTGAAATCGGTCGACCCGAGTTCGCTGAACGACCTCATCGCTGCCGGGCGGATCCCCGTGGTCGCGACGGTCGCCCCCGATGTCTTCGGCCAGGTCCACAACGTCAACGGTGACACCGCCGCTGCCGCGCTGGCGGTGGCGCTCGGCGCCAGACGGCTGGTGATGCTGACGAACGTGGCCGGTGTCTATGCCGACTATCCAGACGAGTCGTCAATCATCACGCAGATCTCGAGCGAAGAGGTGCGCGGCCTGCTTCCGTCGCTCGATTCGGGCATGATCCCGAAGATGGAGGCCTGCGTGCGTGCCGTGGAGGGCGGGGTCGCCTCGGCGACCGTCATCGACGGCAGAGTGCCGCACTGCCTCCTCCTCGAAATATTCACCGACGAGGGAGTGGGCACCATGGTCACCGATGAGGAGTACGCATGAACCAGGCCGACCTGAAGGCCCGCTACGACGCCGTCATGATGAACGCGTTCGGCGTGCCCAAGCGGGTGTTCGCACGCGGTGAGGGTATCCACCTCTGGGACACCGATGGCAACAGGTACACCGATCTGCTCTCCGGTCTGGCGGTCAACGCTCTCGGGCACGCACATCCGGGAGTTACGACGGCCGTCGCCGGGCAACTGGACCAGCTCGGTCATGTGTCCAACTTCTTCGCAAGCGAGCCCCAGATCAGGCTTGCGGAGCGACTGGCGGCCTTCACCGGCGTCGAGCCGACCCGGGTGTTCTTCACCAACTCCGGGACCGAGGCCAACGAGGCCGCCTTCAAACTCACACGCCTGACGGGCCGCACAAAGGTCGTGGTGATGGAGGGTTCCTTCCACGGCCGCACCATGGGGGCTCTCGCGCTGACCTCCAACCCGAAGTACCGCGAACCGTTCGAGCCCCTGCCTGGTGAGGTCTTCTTCGTGCCCTTCGGGGACGAATCGGCGCTCCGCGCAGCCGTCGACAACCGGACCGCCGCCATCCTGCTTGAGACCGTGCAGGGCGAAAACGGGGTGGTGCCCGCGCCCGAGGGGTTCCTGGCCGCCGCCAGACGGATCGCCGACGACGCCGGCGCACTGTTGTGGATAGATGAGGTTCAGACCGGGCTGGGGCGCTGCGGCGACTACCTGGCGCACCGCGCCGACGGAATCACCGCGGACCTGATCACCATGGCGAAGGCTCTCGGGAACGGCTTTCCCATCGGCGCGTGCCTCGCGACGGGGCGCGCCGCCGAACTGCTCCACCCCGGCCAGCACGGGACCACCTTCGGTGGGAACCCGGTCGCCGCAGCCGCTGGGAATGCCGTCCTCGACGCGCTGGAATCGGGCGTGCTCGAGAATGCGCGGGCGACCGGCGCCTGGCTGGTTCGTGCGCTCGGAGAGCTTTCCCACCCCCAGATCCTTGAAGTGCGTGGGCGTGGCATGCTGCTGGGCATCGTGCTGCGCGAGGAGATCGCCGCACGGGTGAGCGACGATGCCCTGGACGCAGGCTGGGTGATCAACGCGCCCCGCCCGTCGGTGTTGCGCGTCGCCCCACCACTGATCGCGACGCCGGAGGACCTTGCGGGTTTCGTCGACGCGCTGCCTGCGCTGTTGGACGGGCATGGCTAACCCGACGAGGGCAGGGCGGCTCGCGACGCTGAGGCAGTTGCTCGGCGAGGCGTGCTACACGTCTCAGGCCGAGTTGATGGAGGCGCTCAGCGGGCACGGCATCACCGTCAGCCAGCCGACCCTGTCGAAGGACCTGCTGGAGCTCGGGGCCGTCCGCCAGCGGGCGATCGGGGGAGCGCTCGTCTACGCCGCTTCTGCCGAGGCGGGCGAGGAGGCGGCCACCGAGAAGCTCGCGAAGTTGTGTGCCGAACTGCTGCAGTCGATCCGGCATGCCGGCACGCAGATCCTGGTGAAGACCCCGCCGGGAGCGGCCCAGTATTTCGCGTCGTACCTTGACCTTGCCGGGTTGCCCGGAGTGCTGGGTACGATCGCGGGCGACGACACCGTTCTGGTGATCGCCACAGACAATGAAGCGGCCAACCGCACGGTTGGCAGCATCTCCGAGATGACGAAGACCGGCAGGCCGGCAGTGAAGGAGCTTTCGTGAGCACAGGACGACTCTGGGGTGGCCGGTTCGAGGGTGGGCCGAGCGAGGCGATGTTCGCTCTGTCGAAGTCGACGCAGTTCGATTGGCGACTGGCCCTGCATGACATCGCGGGGTCCCGGGCCCACGCCGGAGCCCTGCACGCGGCAGGCCTGCTCGACGATGAACAGGCCCGTCGGATGGACGAAGGGCTCGCGGAACTGGCCCGACGGGTCTCCACCGGGGAGTTCGTGGCCGACCCCACCGACGAGGATGTGCACGGGGCCTTGGAGCGGGGCTTGAAGCTGATCGTCGGCGATGAGCTGGGGGGCCGCATCCGCGCCGGTCGTTCGAGGAACGATCAGATCGCAACGCTCATCCGCAGCTATCTGCGTGAGGAGATCCGGCTCATCGCGCAGGACGTCGACGCCGTCGTCGAGGCGCTGTCGACGCAGGCGGAGGCGAATCTCGGAGCAGTGATGCCCGGCCGGACCCATCTGCAGTCGGCACAGCCGATCCTGCTCAGTCACCACCTGCTCGCGCACGCCTGGCCGCTGATCCGAGACGTCCAGCGGCTCCGCGACCTCGACGTCAGGCTCGCCGTCAGCCCCTACGGCTCGGCGGCGCTGGCAGGGACGTCGCTTGGGCTAAGCCCGGAACTGGTCGCCGCTGAGCTCGGGTTCAACTCGTCGGTGCCAAACTCGATCGACGGGACCGCAGCGCGTGACCTGATCAGCGAAGCGGCCTTCGTTCTGGCACAGATCGGAGTCGACCTTTCGAGACTCAGCGAGGACGTGATCCTCTGGTGCACCGCGGAGTTCGGGTTCGCGACACTGCATGATTCCTGGTCGACCGGCAGCTCGATCATGCCTCAGAAGAAGAACCCCGACGTCGCCGAACTGGCCCGTGGCAAGGCCGGTCGGCTGATCGGCAACCTTGCGGGGTTGCTGGCGACGCTCAAGGGCCTCCCTCTGGCCTACAACCGTGACCTCCAGGAGGACAAGGAACCGGTCTTCGACGGGATCGACCAGTTGCATGTACTGCTGCCTGCGGTCGCGGGCATGGTGGCGACGCTGACGTTCCACCCCGACCGGATGGCGGAGGTGGCCCCGAGGGGATTCTCGCTGGCGACCGACATCGCCGACCACCTGGTGAGGGAAGGCGTGCCGTTCGCGGTGGCCCACGAGGTGGCGGGGGAGTCGGTGCGCTACTGCGAGTCGCGCGGGATCACATTGCAGGACCTGACAACTGAGGATCTGCCGGCGATCTCGGCGCAACTGGACCAAGGCGTTCTAGAGGTCCTGACGGTTGAGGGTTCGGTCGCATCCCGTGACGGTCGTGGCGGTACCGCCCCCGTCCGCGTCGCCGAACAGCTTCAGGAGTTGCGCTCTGTCGCGTCTGGGCTCCGAGCCTGGGCCACCGCCTGAAGGCGCTCGGGTTGGGTGAGGTGAGACGTTGAGCACTATTCGGGGTTCGTTTGTCGAAATGACGCCGAAGTGCGGCGTGTCGTCGATCGAGTCCGGGATAGTGCTCAATTAGGTGGTCGCG
>NZ_FQZG01000035.1 GCF_900141915.1 Tessaracoccus bendigoensis DSM 12906
TTCCCGTCGACTTTCGGTCCCCGGTCGGGGTCGGGTTCCTGCACAAAGTCTCGGTGTCTCAATCTCAAGAATCTGTGGCCAGGATTCTGCACCGTGTGCCAGGTGGTCGTCACGCCTCGTTCGTTCCTCGCCAGGCGGCTCAACCGACGCACGGCCGGGCTCAACCTACGACAAGGTGGCTCAATCGACCGGACCGCGGCCGAACACCATCGCCACAGCCCTCAAAGAGAGCATGAAGCCCGCGAACGCCAGCAGCGCGCCGAGGAACGAGAACCAACTGAGGCCCGGCATCAAGCTCGGTCCACCGGGGGCAACGAACAGCAAGATGCCGCCCAGCACGGCCGACCCCGACAGCACCGCCACCACCAACTGCTGCACCAGGCCGCTCAGGTAGGACCGATCGTCGGGGTGCGCCACGGCCCGCACGTTGACGCTGAAGCTGCCCCGCTCCAACTGCTCGGTGATCTTGCCGATCTGACGGGGCAACGCATCGACCAGCGGCAACAACCCGACCGCCCGGTTGACCAGTTCGTCCTTCAAACCGCTCACCCCACCATCGGCAAGCGACGACTTTCCCATCGTCCTGGCGGCTGCCACCAGATCCAGACCCGGGTCGATGAGTTTCAGGCTGCCTTCGAGCGCCCCTAGAGAACGCATGGCCGCCGCGAGCTGGGGTGGCACCGTGAAACCATGCCGGATGACGATGGCGAACAGGTCGGTGAACAGGTCCAGGCTGCCAGACCCGGAGCCGAAGCCGGAGCGGAAGCGGGTGATCAGGACCCCGATCTCACGCTGCAACGCACGGTCCTCGAGATTGTCCGGCCTGTCCAGCAGGGCGATCATACAGTCGGTGGCGAGGACGGGGTTGTCGGCGTCGACCGCCCACAGCAGCAGCCCGAGTGTCCGACGAGTGGGGGAATCGAGTCGGCCGACCGAGCCGAAATCCAGCAGGCCGACGCTGCCGTCGCGCCAGATCAGGATGTTGCCGGCGTGCAGGTCGGCGTGGAAGATGCCCTCGCCCACCATCTGTGCCAGCACCGCGTTCAACAGCCGGGATGACGAGGCCCTGCGCAACTCACCTGGCATCTCTGCGAGCAGTTCCGAGGCCTTTCCGACGGGGGTGCCGTCGAAGCGTTCCATGACGATCACCCGCCGTCCGGAGAGGTTCTCGTGGACCTCGGGGATCCGGATGCCGTGGCGCCCAAGCGACGCGCGCAGAGCCTCCATGTTGTCGATCTCCACGCGGTAGTCGAGTTCCTCTGCAAGGGATGCCCCGAAGCCCTCGACCAGTTCCCTCAGCCCGAGGGCCTTGGCCTGCGGGGAGTTGCGGTGCCACATGTCGGCCAGCCTGCCCAGGATCTCGACGTCCATCGTCATCTGTTCCTCGGCGCCCGGTCGCTGTACCTTGACCACGACCGATGACCCATCGGTCAGCGTCGCGGAGTGCACCTGCGCCACCGAGGCCGACGCCAGCGGCTCTTCGTCGATGTGAAGGAAGAGTTCGTCAAGGGGCTTGTCGAGATCGGCTTCCAGGGCGGTGCGCATGGTGCGCCAAGGCAGCGGGGAGGCGTGGTTCTGTAGCTTGCTGAGCTCTCGGATGTAGACCGGCGGCAACAGGTCCGCGCGGGTCGAGAGCATCTGGCCGAGCTTCACGAAGGTCACGCCAGCCTCTTCGAGGGCCAGCCTCAGGTTCTCCGCCATCGAGCGGTCATTCCTGCGCTTGTGGTCGAGCAGGCCACGCAACTGTGCCCCGAGGCCGTATTTCGTGGCGATCGCGAGGATGGCGGAGTAGCGCCTACCCCGGCGGTACCGATGCCCCCAACCGAACAGAAGTTGCCGCAACGGCGGCAGGCTGCCGGTCGGTACGACCATCTCGAGACCGACGAGGATGGCTGAAGCGATCGCGAAGGACCACAGCACCACGAGCCCGAGGTAGGCCCAGGCGCCGGGGGTCGTCACCTGTTGTTGGGTGATGACACCGTCGGTGACCATGCGCTGCAGCAACGCCATGAGGCCGAAGATGGTGAACATGCCGACCAAGAAGGTGCGGGGCCAGCCGACGCGCACGCCCAGCACCCGCCGCAAGGTTCCGGCGATGAGCCAGGTCTGGAGGAACAGGAACCCGACCGAAAGCAGGAAGCTCAGCAGGCCACCCAGCACATCCAATACGAACATGGCTCGACACTACTGGCCCGCGGGTCTGCCGGAGCCGTAGCCGTCAGCCCAATGCGACGATGGCGCGCTTCCCGTCGGCCCATTCGGCCACGATCGCGGGCCCCTGGGGGTCGACCGGGCCAGTTGCGAGACGCCGGATGATGACGAGGTCGGCTGGCTTCACCAGGCTCGGCTGCTCGGCCGTGACGACGACCGGGGGAGTGCGCACTTCGACGAGTTGCTCGGCCTCGTCGAAAATGTTGAGCACCGCTTGCTCCTGTTCTCCTGAAAGGGCACGCAGGAAGCAGTCGACGGCGACGGGGTCGTGGGTCGCGTCGTAGACCCAGCGCTGCCCCAGCACCGAGTGGTGGAGCGTCGCGATCAGATGCTCCTCGGCACCTTCGAGCGGGGCATCGCGGTAGGTCACCGGAATGTGGAATGCCTCCCCGCCCCTGATCGCGATCAGCCCCTCGACACCTACCTTGCCGTCGGGATCGTCGTAGCGGTACCCGCCGATGAGGTCGATCGGGCCGCTGCCCCACCCAAGGAGGTCGAGGTAGGACGTGACCAGTTGGAGCTTCGTGGGGTCGAGAGTCGCCCGGTGCAGGATCGCCATACCGCGATCCTAGGTCCCTACCGATAGCATGAGTTGTCCGTCCCAGCCTGAGGAGCAAGCAGTGACAGAGACAGTCAAGCCGATCGTCGCCGTCGTCGGCCGACCCAACGTCGGCAAGTCGACCCTGGTCAACCGCATCCTCGGACGTCGCGAAGCCGTCGTGCGGGACACCCCTGGGGTGACGCGCGACCGTGTCAGCTACGACGCCAACTGGAACGGACGCGAGTTCGTGCTGGTCGACACGGGCGGCTGGATCTCCGATGCGAAGGGCATGGCCGCGCAGATCGCCGAACAGGCTGAGATGGCGATCGCCACCGCAGACGCTGTCCTCTTCGTGGTCGACGCCACCGTGGGCACCCTTGACGAGGACGAGGCCGTCGTCCGGGTGTTGCGCCGCTCGAAGAAGCCGGTGGTGCTGGCCGCCAACAAGGTCGACGACCAACGCCACGAGGCGATGGCGGCCACCATGTGGAACCTCGGGCTCGGCGAACCGCACCCCGTCTCCGGGATGCACGGGCGTGGCTCCGGCGACCTGCTCGACGCGCTCTTGGACGCCCTGCCCGAAGCTCCACGGGAGTCCGAGGATGAGGACGAAGGCCCGCTGCGCGTCGCGATCGTCGGCAAGCCCAACGTCGGCAAGTCGTCGCTGCTGAACAAGCTCGCGGCCCAGCAGCGCGTCGTGGTCTCCGACATCTCCGGCACCACCGTCGACCCGGTCGACGAGATCGTCGAGGTCGGCGGACAGGTTTACCGGCTGATCGATACAGCGGGAATTCGCCGTCGAGTCAAGGAGGCCAGCGGGCACGAGTATTACGCCAGCCTGCGCACCCAGGCGGCGATCGAACGCTCTGAAGTGTGCATCATGGTGGTCGACGCCTCTGAGCCGATCACCGACCAGGATCTCCGCATCCTGGGCTCGATCGAAGAGTCGGGCCGGGCCCTGGTGATCGCGTTCAACAAGTGGGACCTCACGGACGAGGAGCGGCGCCGCTACCTCGACCGCGAGATCGAGCGTGACCTCATCGCGTGGAAGTGGGCCCCCACCGTCAACATTTCGGCGTTGACCGGCCGCAACGTCGACAAGCTGAGCAAGGCCATCGAGACGGCTCGCGTCGGCTGGGAGACGCGTGTGTCGACCGGCAAACTCAACGCCTTCCTCGGTCGCCTGGCCGCGGCGCACCCGCATCCCCTTCGGGGCGGCAAACAGCCTCGCATCCTGTTCGGGACGCAGGCCCACAACTGCCCGCCGACCTTCGCGCTGTTCACCAGTGGGCAGATGGACGATCCGTACAAGCGGTTCATCGAGCGACGTCTGCGTGAGGACTTCGGCTTCGAAGGATCCCCGGTGCGGGTCGAGATCCGGCCGAGGGCGAAGCGCTCGGAGCGTTCCTGACCCTTGGGTGTGGTGGCACCAGGTCTTGGAAGGCTGGACGTGAGCCCCGCTGGCGTCCGAAGACGTCAGCCCGGGGGGCTCTGTAGCACCGTCGGCCGGTAGTCCAGGATCTGGATCCGGCCGTCAAGGGTGCGTGACTCCAACAGTTCGAGGGCGACGTCGGGGAACCCGTCGTAGATCCGGTCGCTCCCTGTCGCCCCGGTGATCACCGGGAAGATGCCGACGCGGAAGCGGCCGACGAGGCCCTCTGCCAGCAGCGACCGGCACAGAGTGAGGCTTCCCAGGGTGCGCAGGTTGACGCCCGACTCCAGGAGGTCTTGGACCGCGATCATCGGTTCCTTGTCGATCAGGAGGGTGTTGGGCCAGTCGAAGGGCTCAAGCAGGGTGCTCGACACGACGTATTTCTGCATGCCCGCCAACGCTTCGGTGCCGGGCTCTCCCGCTGCTGCCAACTCGAACATCATCCGGTAGGTGTTGGCGCCCATCAGGAGGGGCCAGTGGTGTTCCGGCTGTGATTCGAGCCAAGCGAGGTATTCGGGCCCCTCCCGCCCCCAGAGCCCGGGCCAGCCGGTGGCGGCGCCATACCCGTCGAGGGAGGTGATGAAATCGACAAGCAGAGTTCCGTCCATCCCTCGACGTTACTCTGAGTAGTTCAGACAAACCAGACCTGTGTCGCTCCCATGACATGAGGCTGAACTGGCGATAGGTTGGCGGCTGAACCGGGCGAGGGAGGGTGGCGGTGCACGGACACGAGGAGACGCAGGCCCCGAAGGAGTACTGGGAAGGCCGCTACGGGGGCGAACAGGTCTGGTCGGGGGAGGTCAACGATGTCCTGGCAGACATCGCGGCGACCCTCACACCCGGCGACGCCCTCGACCTCGGCTGCGGCGAAGGAGCCGACGTGATCTGGCTGGCGGAGCGCGGGTGGCGCTGCGTCGGCGTCGACATCTCCGAGGCGGCGCTGGCCCGGGCTAGGCAGGCGGCCGCCGGTCGGGGCATCGGGGGATACCGCGTGGGATTCGTGGCACACGACCTGGCCGACTTCGAGCCGTCGGCCACGTTCGACCTGGTCACGGCCAGTTTCCTGCATTCCAGGGTCGAGTTGCCGAGGCGCGAAATCCTGCGGCGCGCAGTCGGCTGGGTGAACCCGGCTGGCTCGCTGCTGATGACGGCGCACGCGGCACCGCCGCCGTGGGCCGACGAGGCCCGAAAGCGGGCGTTCCTGCCCGTCGATCCGGAAGGGGAGATCGCCGGCCTGGACCTGCCGCATGGTGCGTGGGAGACGAGGCTCGCGGAGATCCGCCTGCGCAAGGCGGTCGGTCCCGATGGGGTGGAAGGCGAGTTGGAGGACTCGGTGGTGCTGCTGCGTCGACTTGTTTGAGCCAGGGGAGCCCACCGGTTGGACCGCGGGGTCGATCATCGGCTAGAGTTCCTTGGCGGGTCGGAAACGACCCGGGCGGGCTGTAGCGCAGCTTGGTAGCGCACTTGACTGGGGGTCAAGGGGTCGCAGGTTCAAATCCTGTCAGCCCGACAAGTGAAACACCTTGTCACAGAGGTTTTGCATCCTTCAGGGGGGCTAATGCATCCCCCATGCATCCTAAGGTCGGCATCTACGAGGTGCCCTCGATCTGCAAGCGAGCATGGGTGTCAACCCTCGCGCCTGCGCCGCTCCTCCGGGGCGATGATGAAACGGGATGGGCCTTCCACTTCAAGGCTCGGCATTGCAAGGTGTGCAGGGCGATGCTGGTTGCTTATCACCGGCGCATGGGCCGGGAAGTCGACTGATCCCGAAATTACAAAGTAACAATTATCACAGGGGTATAGGGCAGGCCGGGTTGTTACGTCGGGCTGCCCGGCGGGGGAGTCGCGTTACCGGCTGAGCACCTGGCGCACGGTCGAGGCGTGCCACGTCTTGCCCGTGGCGGTGGGCGTGCCGTCGTCGTTGAGAGCGCGCGCGATGCCTGCCAGCGTGCCGCCACTGGCCTTCATCGAGCGGATGCGCTCGACGGTCGAGGGGTCGAGCTTGGAGGGGCGGCCCATGTGCTTGCCCGTGGTGGCCTTGATCTTGGCCATGCCCTCGCGGGTGCGCTCGCCAATGCGCTTGCGCTCCATCTCGGCGAACGTGCACGTAACCTGCGCCATCGCTGCGCCGGTAATCGTGGTGGTGTCGACGCCTAGATCGAGGCAGACAAGCGCCCAGCCCTGCCGGGTCGAGGTTTCCAGCAGCCCGGCAAAGTCGACCACGGAGCGGCTCAGGCGGTCGAGCTTGGAGACGGCGAGCACCTGGGCGCGGCCGGCCTTGAGCTCGGCGAGAGCAGCCTGCAGCACGGGGCGGCTCATGTTCTTGGCGCTTGCGGCTTCCTCGCGGTAGATCGTGAGGTTCCATCCCTTGGCGCGGGCCTCGGCATTGAGTGCAGCAATCTGCACCTCGGGGCCAATGTCCTGCTTCGACGTCGAAACTCGGACGTACCCGATCACGTTCTTGGTGCTGCTCATGATCCCATCATACACAAAGGGTTCCCATTATATAAGCACTGGGCAAGGAAACGGCCCGCCGGGTGATCCAGCGGGCCGCTCCGAGTGTTCTTCGTCCATGGGGTCAGAGCGGGGCGCTTTCGTCCATGGGGTCAGATGAGCCCTTCCTCCATGAGAGCTCGGCGCATGGCCTCCGGGAACCGCGCCTCTTGCTGCGGAGTGAGCTCCAGCAGCGTCATGGCGTGCTCGACCACCTTGGCCAACGTCTCGGCCACCTCCTTGCTTGGCCGCTCGGCCTCAAGGCGTAACGCTTCAGAGTCAAGTCCGCGTGACCACATCTTGTCGGCGATGGCTGCAACGTCTCGCATGGCTTGGACGTAGACGGATACGACGGCCTTCACTGACTCGGTGCCGAGTTGGTTGAAGCTCTCCCAGTCGGAGAGTTCGTTGAGCTTGGCGCGGGCCAACTCCTTGAAGGCGCGAGCCTCCCCGGCGAGGTCGGCGAGCAGCAGTGCAGGGTTCGTTACCGGGTCCCATCCCATCTGCTGCAGGTCGCCCTGCAGGCGTGCTCTCAGCACGCGCTCAGCAGCCTTGGCGCGGGCAGCCTTGGACGCTCCGCCATGGTTGCGGCAGCGAGTGCCTCCCCGGATCGGGGGTTTCTTGCACTCGCCGCCGTTGCGCGTCTTTGCTCCGCAGCGCACGAAGTCGAGTTCACTAGCCATTGGGAAGCTCTGGGAACTCGCCCCGCAGACCGGCGACGTAGGCCAGCAGTCGAGCGCGCAGAGGATCGTCCTGGTCCTCGGGCAGCGCCGCGAGGATGCCCTCGATCATGCCAGCCATCTCCTGGCGCTGGCTCTCGGTCATCTTGCGCGGCTTGCTCGGCTGGCTCATGCCGTCAAGGCTACGGGTCACATTGTCAGCGAGCATGTCGAGCGAGCGCTCAAACTCTGGTCCCCACATCATGCGTCCCATCCAATCTGAGTGCCGCCCAACACGAACTCGGGCTTGCGCGGCAAATTGAATGCGCGGGCCACTTCCATGCCTTCCCAGCTCACGACGTCAGGGCTTTCCAGTGCGGCGAGCTGCTGATAAGCCTCGGCCTTGTCGGGATGATCGTCGAGCCAGCTCTTGGCGGCGAGCAAGTCCTCGGGCCGGCCGGCCTGCTCGGCGACGACGAACACCGCGTGCTGCTGCAGAATGTCGCCCGTGCGCTTGGCCGTTGCCATGAGCGCTGCCAGCCTCCCCGTATCCTCCTGGGCCGCTGCCCGCTCGGCGCGGTCGAGGGCGTCGCGGTAGGTGCCGAACAGGGAGCCGTTGACGGCCGGCGGCGAGTAGATGCTGCGGCTCAGTCGCTCCATCTCGCCCTGCGATGCGGCGCGGTGCTGCTGCTCAAGGTGGCGCAGCGTGGCCTCGGCCTCGCTCCATGCCTTGTCGACGGCCTCGCGCTTGCCGTCTGCCGAGAGCAGGGAGTCGTCTCTCACCGTGGCGGCGAGTTCCTCAAGGCTCTGCCGCGTGGCGAGTGCCTGCGTGATGTAGTTGTTGGTCATGGTGGAACCTCCGTTGTTGTGGGTGTTGGTGGTCATGGTTGTTGCCTCCTAGGGCGGTTGTTGGGTCGAGGTGTTCGGTCGACGCCTCCCCAGACGCCGTGGCGCTCGTGAGCACCGGCGGCGCGGCAGGCGTCAAGGACGGGGCAGGACGGGCACCAGGCGGCCGCCGTGGCGCGGTCGTCGGGGTCCTCGGAGATCGGCAGGGTCGAGCCGTGGCAGGGCACCGGGCGCCCGTCGGCGGTCAGCTCTCGGAGCTGCTCAGCGAGCAGGCGATGGGCGGCCAGAGCGGCCGGGCTGAGGCGGCTCACCGGGTCACCCCCGCCAACCACGGGCAGGTGGGATCGTGAGCCACGGTCACGACGTAGACTCCCGTCTCTGGGTCCCGGCCGTGAATGGTTGCCTCGGCGCGGCAGTCGTTGCACCCGCCCGGCACGGTGCGGCCTTCCAGCGCGTCGAGGCCGGGGTTCTGGCGGGCCTTGCGGCGGCTCACCGTCCGGCCTCGCATCCGGGGTGGGTGTGGAGTCCGTCGGCCGTGAGGGCGGGGTCTATGGGCTCAGAGCAGGTCTGGCACTTCTCGGTAGGTTCGTCTTCCAACGTCCCGAACCTGAACCTCCCCTCTATAGAGGGAGGTTCGGTAGGTTCGGAGGGTACCGGTTCGGCAGGTTTCGGTAGGTTCGGCACCTTCGAGGGATTCAACCGGTAGAGCTTGCCACCACCTCGGCCGGAACGGGTCTCTTGGAGCACGTCCCCGGCTTCAACGAGGGCCGTTCGGGCGGCAGTGAACGCGGCATCCTTCCGGCCGGCCAGCTCGCTGAGCTCCTTCCCGCTCAACCCCTCGGTGTGTTCGGTGAGGAGGTCGAGAATCTGGCGGCGTCCTTCGTCGCGCTGGCGCTGAACCGCTGCCTGTCGGCGTCCTCCTTCGAGGTAGGTCAGGTGTCGCGTGTCGGGGTCGAACGTCAACTCCCCTTCGTCGAGGTCGACGTCTCGGCCCTCGGCGCGGAAGTACCGGCGGCGGTTGCCGTCGTCTCCCTCGGGGTCGCGTGTCATGGTCCAAATGGCGTCGGGCCAGTCCTCCAGTGCCGACGAGCCGCGGGTGCGCTCCCCGTTCCAGCCGGCGTGAGCAGTCAGCAGCAGATCCCGGGCTCCCACCTCGGAGCGCACGAACAGGTCGAGATCCGTGAGCCATCGGGACACCTCCCCGGCGTTGTTCTGCTCGGCGCCGTTGAACGCCCGGCCAAACGGGTCGACAATCACCGACTCGACACCACGGGCGCGCAGCATGGCGGCCAGTCGCGCCCGGTCGTCTTCGTGGTGAAGGGGGTTGCGTCGGCCTCGGAGGTTCACCAGGTGGCACCGGTCGCGCGGCACCCCCACGTCGTCAAACCAGCGGGCGAGCTGGGCGCCTGACACCTCGTAGTTGAGCACGGCCACATCACCGTCGAGGGGTCGAACATCGAACCGGCCTAGGAACGGCTCACCGGTCAGCAGCGCCCGCCCGTAGTTGCCGCTCATCGTCGTCTTGCCCGTCTTGCGCTGGGCTACCAACAGGATGCTGGCATCCGATGGCGCGAGCTCTTCGATCCGCATGGGCGGCTGAGCCGGGCGCGCCAGAATCTCGGCCAGGGTCCCGGCGTCGAACGGGTCCTCCGGTCCCCGGTTCTCGGCCGCGAAGATCCGCCGGGCCTCGGCCGCGATCCGCAACCGGCGCACCTCCCGGTCAATGTCGAACGCGTCGACGGGCTCGTGGTCGTTGGTGTCGAGGTACTCACTCACCGGGGATCACCCCCGATGATGGCGACGACGAGCGCGGCCAGGTCCTCCCCGATCGCGTTGGGATAGCGGCGCAGCAGCTCGGCGTGTTCGCGGCAGGCGGCGGCCTGCTCGGTGAGCCGTGCATACCGCTCTGCCAGGTCCTCGCGGGTGGCCTGCCCGTGGAAGTCCCCGGGCTTTGGGCGCGCGTTCTCGAGGTCCTCGGCGCGCTTGTCCCAGATGCAGGGCAAGGCGTCGGCAATGGCGTCCTCGAACATGCGGACGGCGAACTGAGAGACGCTATCGACGACGGCAGGCGCCAAGCGAACGGCGCCGTTGTCGCGTAGACTGTGGGTGTCGCCAGCAAACGACTTGTGAGCCGCCTCGGGTCCCCACCCGGGGCGCTCTTGCGTTATGGCGGTCACCGCCGGCGGCCCGTGCCGGTGGTGCGGGCGTTGGGCATGGCCTTGGACTCGGCCCACGCGTCGAGCTCGGTGACCTTCACGCGGAGGGCCTTGCCGAATCGGTAGCCGGTCAGCTCTCCGTTGGCCATGGCGCGGCGCAATGTGCGCTCGCATAGGCTCACCCGTTCGGCGGCTGGTGCAAGGGGTACCCAAACGGGCGTCGGGGGATGGGTTGGCTCTGTTGCGGCCACTGTGAATCCCTTCGGAAAACACAGAACCGAGCGCACGACGAACTCATCTTGGGTTCGTGTGCTGCTCGGTTTCCCATGCGGGGCTGCCGGATTGCTCCGGCAGTCAGGCCGTTAACCCTGCTCTAGTGGGCTCGCTCTTTCGTAGATGTTGGGGCTGGCGCCGTGCGGCCCCTCGTCCCAACTCGTCCCATACCCTCAGGCTAGCTGCTGGTCCTTCAATTGTGCTTCGATTGAATCACAACCATGTCATTCAAGTCAAATCCAGACCGGATAGGTCTAGTGCGCGCCGTTCGCCAGGTCCGACAGCCTGCGGGCAATCTCGGCGTCACGGTCGTCTGAGGCGTGCTGATATCGGATGGCGGCGCCCACGGTCGAGTGGCCTAGGCGGTTCATCAGCTCGGCCAGGGTGGCACCGCTGCGGGCGGCCATCGTCGCGCCGGTGTGGCGCAGATCGTGGAAACGTAGATCCGGGCGGCCGGCGATGTTGCGGGCCCGCTTGAACACCTTGTACATGCTCCCGTGATGCAGGTGGGCGCCCTCGGTGTTGGGGAACAGCAGCCCGTCGGGGCCCGGCTGGGCGTAGGTGTCGAGGTGGTGGCGCAGCATCGGCAGCAGGTGCGGCGGTATCGCCACGTCACGCACCCCGGCTTCACTCTTGGGGGTGCCGACGACGGGGGTGCTCGCGTTCGGCCAGGTCACCGCGCGCCGTACCCGGACCACGCCGGCGGCGTCGGTCAGCTCAAGATCCTTGCGGCGCAGCTCGGTCAGCTCACCGAAGCGGAGCGCGCACCATGCCGCCATCATCACAAGGGCCCGGTACCGCTCGGGCAGGGCCAGCGTCAGCGCTTCCAACTCGGCCAGCGTCGCAGGGCGGATGGCCTTCTGGCGCTTCGAGGTCGACGCGCCCCGGATGCGGCAGGGGTTCATGCCTATCAGCTCGTCGTGCGCGGCCGTGGCGAACAACGTCCGGAGCATCGAATAGAGGTGCGCCCGGGCGGAGCGCTTGGAGGGGTCGAGGGTCTGGTACCACGTCTTGATATCGGCGCTGGTGATCTCGCGGAGCTGGGCATCCCCGAAGTACTCCACCAGGGTGGCCAGCAACTTGGCGTACTCGGCGCGCGTGCGGGGCTTCAGCTCACGCTCACGTAGCCATGTCGCGGAGTACTCCCGGAAGCTCAGCGGCTCAGGCTCGGCGGGCGCGGCGGGCTTCCAGCGGTATTCGAGCAGCTCGGCGTGCCGCATGTCGAGCCAGGCGCCGGCGTCGCCCTTGTTGTCGAACGTCACCGGGGCTAGGTGCCGGGCGCCGTCCTTGCCGACGTAGCTAGCTTGGTACCGGCCAGAGCGGAGCTTCATCACCTTCCCGAATGAGCGACGCTGGCGGGTCGTCTCGGCCGGGGCGGGGGAGGGGAGCGGGGCTGGGGCCCCAAGGTGGGACACCTCGCGGAGTGGAACGACGTTGCTTGCAGCTCTGGCCATGGGTGGGCTACCCAACTCTCTGTCAGTCCGGATCTTGCATCCTTATTGCATCCTAAGGAATGTGAGCTACAGTGTATATCAGTCCGGATGAGTCAAGGATGCGAGCGCCGACAGTGACGCGACACACCTAGTCAAACGGGCATCACACCTAGATAGCGGCGTAATGGCCAGGGGTGACGCTGGAAGATTCAAATCCTGTCAGCCCGACCAATAGAAGGCCTTGTCAGACCGATAACCGGTCTGACAAGGCCTTTTCCCACGCCAAATTCATTAGAATCGCCTCGTTGCGACGACATCGAGGTGACTGGAACGCCCTCGCGACAGCCGCGAACCGCTCGTGGAAGCCTGGTGCCCCCGCATCCGCGTCCCCAACAAGCGGAACGTACCTTAAGGACTTGAGATCCCGGTGTTGGTTCACCGGTGAACCAACACCGGGTACTTAAGCGGCTCTTCGCAACTGAGCTCGATATTTCGTTTCGCCCCCTACGACCGTCCGGCACTGGCGCTGGGCGGCGCGTCGGCGATCGCTGTCCTAGTCGTGAACGCCTTGGTGTGGGTCAAGCGGGTTTGTGGGATGCCGCGCGGAGGGTTTGGGCGCCTTCGCCGGCGAGCTGGTCGAGGGCGGCGGTGCGTCCGGTGAGCAGCAGCAGGAGGGCGCCGATGGGGCCCAAGACCTCCGGGCCGTCGCCGCGGTTCCAGTCGGTGTCGGTGGCGGTGAGGTGGTAGCCGTCCAGGGGCAGCCGGCGGAACACCATGGATAGCCGACTGCGGCGGGTGTCCCAGCGGCGGGTTGCGGCGGTCGCGCTCGCGGCGGGGGACATCTCGAGTTTGAGATGGAGGGGCAGGGCGATGTCCTGGCTGTGGACCAGGATGTCGGTCAGCGTCTCCAGCGGGGTGACGAACGCGTTGTGTCGCCGCGACCCGGTCGTGGCCTTGATCCGGGCGATGATCTCCTCGGTTGGGAGCCGCGACTGGATCAGCGCCGACTCGTGGATCACCCGGTTCAGGGTCGGGTGCCGCAGCATGCTCGGGTGGTGGGCGATGAAGGCCGCCACGTCACGGATTCTCTGCTGTTGCAGCGTCAGGTGGGCGGCAACGTGCCGAACCGTCCAGCCCTGACACAGCGACGGGTGGTCCCACTGTTGTTTGGTGAGCTTCCCCAGCAGGTCAACCGTCCGCGTTCGCTGGTCGTCGATGCCGGCCCAGAGGGCATCCATCTCGGTTGATGTAATGGTGATCATCTGATCCTCCTTCAGGTGAAGATTGGTGGGTGCACGCGGGTTCGCTTGAGCTCGAAGAATTCCGGATAGCCAGCGAGTAGCCACGCCCCGTCGAAGACACGGACGGCGTCGTCCCCGCGGGGTATGGCATTCAGGACGGGGCCGAAGAACGCGGCGCCGTTCATGTGGATGACCGGGGTTCCAACTTCACCCCCGACTGGGGCGACGCCTGCCTCGTGACTCAATCGGAGGGCCTCGTCGTGCTCGTCTGACTCCATGGCGTCCTCCAGGTCCACCGCAAGGCCTGCCTTGGGAAGCGCCGCGCGGATCGCCTCGCGGTATTCGGACGCGGTGGGGTGCCGCCACCGGTCGAAGACCAGTTCCCCGAACGCGGTATAGAAGCCGTCGAGGACCTCCTCCCCGAACCTCGTCGCCGCAGCGGTCGCCACCCTGGACGGCCCTCGGGAGGCATCCACGACCCGGCGGTACGCAGCGGTGATGTCAGTGCGGTGTCTGTTGAGTAGGTAGAGGCTCATCACATGCAGGCGAACATGCAGCGGTCTGCGCGCCTCGACCTCCCGGAGCCAGCGTGACGCAGTCCACGAGTAGGGGCACACGGGGTCGAACCACAAGTCGACGACCGTCGCGTCGCAAGTCGCGGTCATGGCATCTCCTCATCTCACTAGGATGGTCCTATCATCGAACCATTATAGTTCGATGTAGGGACTTTATGAAGGGGTGGTCTGATGAGTCGGGAACTGCCGACCAGCCTGCTGATGTTCATCGCCTCGCGTGCAGCCGCTGGCCGGATCTTCACGGTGGTCCGGGAGGCTGGCTTCGATGACGTCACGATGGCCCAAAGCCGGTTGATGATGGGCATCGATGCCGACGGCACCCGACTCAGCGTTCTTGCCGAACGTGCCCAGATCGCCAAGCAGACGGCCACCGCACTGATCGACAGGCTGGAACGGGCCGGCTACGTCGAGCGCGTGCCCGACCCCACCGATGGCAGGGCACGCCTGGTCCGCATGACGGCCCGCGCCGAGGCCGCCCTCCCGATCGCACGCGACGAAGAGGAGCGCATTGAGGCCGAGTGGCGGGCCCACCTCGGCCCGGATCTGATGGACCAACTCCGCACGGCCCTTACCTCACTACGAGAAATCACTGACCCGCACGGATAGCCAAGATGCTCGGCGAACGTCGCTTCACGAGCGACGTCGGCGTTGGCCGGGTGAGTGGTCGCCGCCCGAACTCGTGCTGACTGATCAAGCGTCTGCGGACCATCCTAGGAACCGGTTGTTGGTTCACCGGTGGGCCAACAACGGGTAGTTAAGCCACTTGTCAAGCCCACATCTTGGAGCCGCAGGGCCCGCAGCGACCAGCTCGCCGCATCCGCACCGGGCGTGTTCGCCATGGCAACCTTCTACCTGCGGGTCCGGTCTTTGGATCTCGCAGGAGCGGGTTTGGTCAGAGGCTCCCCAGGTGTTTGCCTGCCTCACGGATACTCAGCGGTGCCAGCCGCTCCCGGTGTCGCCCGACGAAGGCGCGCACCCACCCGGGGGTGTTGGTAACGCTGCTGTCACCAGCCCCAATGCGACTGCGATAGTGGCTGACTATAGAGCACTTGTCGGGGGATGTGGGGCGAGTTGGTCGAGTTCTGGCTCTATCTCACGGCGTCAAAGTCAGCGGCCGTCCCGGTTGCATGCAAAACCCCTCCTCCCCCGTCAAGCGGTGGTAATGGTACCGTCAGCTGCCGCAATGAAGGTGTTGACGCTGCAAGGCCCATCCCGGTCTCACACTTGACAGGGTGCTCGGCTTCATCTTCTCCGCTACGACGACCCCGGGTGGCGGATCTGCAGCAAACGATCCTCCAAACCGTGCGGACGGACACAGCACGGCGCTCCACCCAGTCACCAAGAGCCCTGAAAGTCAGTTTGTGGACGGCGCTTGAATTCTGGTCAGTTCACGACAGGTCGACAGCAAGCCCATCGGATCGGGACGAAACTTCGCGCCGCACGTTGAGCGCTTGAAGCTTCGCGTATTGCTGCGGACCGGGGAACGGTGTGGTAGACAGAGGCCAAGGGGGTGTTGTCAACCTACAGGAGGAATGGACCGATGGATGGATATAGACCCCGACATAGTTCTCATCGAGTGCTAGCGACGCTGCTTGCTGTGGGCGTTGTTGCGGCGGTCGCCGTCACAGGCGCGCGAACAGCAACTGCCGAGGTGTTGGACTTCGACGCGCTGGCCTTGGAAATTGAGCAAATTTGGGAAGGCCAGTCGAGTTCTCGGTTTGGCACCGCTCTGCCGTCCACTGTCGCGGAGAACGTATTGGCGTCTCGTGCGAACTACGTGTCGCAAGGGTTCAAGGTCCTTGATGCAGGGATCAAGGTAGAAGACTTAACAGACGGCGTATGGGAGGTCCACACTGAACTGTCGCTATCTGACGCGGGAAACGTCTCAACGGCTGCATGGAGCGAATACTTCAGCAATGAGGCGACCAACGCGAGATCCGGACCGCGTGACGTGTCGGTGGTCTCCGATGAAGAAGCCATGGCAGTAAGTGGAAAGGTCTCGTCCGAACCGAGCTTGGCTGAGATTGGGGAAAACTGGGAGCCTGCAACTGACCCCAGCTCTGATGTCCGCCCCAATAGGATCGTCGTTGAGGATTCGGCTAAGCAAGGCTAAGCAAGAGGTCCAACCTGGGACGAAGGCACGTACTCTCCCAGCGCTGAACTACATCGCCATGAGGGACTACGCTCTGACGTGGAGCAAGACAAGCACGATGAGCGCATGGTATGGAGATGCAGGGAACAATTGCGCCAACTTTGCTTCTCAAGTTTTGAATGCTGGCGGTTGGCCAGCGCACCGGGACTACGTTTGCAGTAGCGAGTCGATGGATAACTGGACTCATAAAAACAACGCTCTTCCATGCGTCTTCTTGTCCCGCTACTCATATACGTGGTCAAAGGCGCACAATCAGCAGTCTTGGATGATCGAGCGTGGACATAAATGGAGACTGCCAAATATCTGGGAAGCCCGTTTGTCCGACTACTTATACGTCGATTGGGACCCAAACAATGTGCCAGATGGAAAAATCGACCACGTCATGGTAGTTACGGGACACGCTACAACGACTGGCGAGCCCCGAATATCTCAGCAATCATCGCCACGCAATAATATACTGCTCAGCGAATCTATTCGAATCGCCAAGAGTCAAGGAAAGAACACAATCCATTGGTTCGGGCTCATAACGTAGGAGGAGGGTGTGACGGAGTATGCGGAGACAAATTGGGCGCTAGCGACCGTAGTAATGTTCGCTGCGCCGGTCATTGTCTCGATAGTGACTATCGCTGGCTTGGTTGCGCTTCGCCGAAGCGGTCTTCGAAGCTGGTATGTCATAGTGGGAAGCATTGCCGCACTGGTGGTGGTGCTTACGATCATGGCCTGGGCACCGACCATCTCTCAGCCGTCAGGGATCGAATTGTCCTGCGATGCGGCTTTTGAAGTAGCGGCGTTTCAAGCTACGACAGGAAATGTGTTTCCCGAGTGGGCAAGGGTATGCAAAACCGCTGGATTGCGACATCTCTTGGTTGCCGTCTTGATCTCGGTGATCTGGGGAGTAGTGATTGTCTTGATCGCTCGTGGTCGTAGACTGGCGAGCCGCTGATAGCCAAATCCAGCCGGGATCACTGGAAGAGCCAAGGCTAGACGGCGAGTTATTGTATTCCCTGGAGGCTATTTCTGGCTGAGTCTTTGCCCGTCGGCACGAAGTTCGCCGGTGGGTGATATGTGGCGGTAGAGGGTTTGGCGGCTGATGCCGAGTTCGGCACACAGCTCGCCGACATTGGTTTCAGGTTTACCCATGGAGGCGGCTGCCAGACGAAGTTTAGCCGGGGTCATTTTGTGGGGGCGGCCTCCTTTGCGTCCGCGTGCTCTGGCAGAGGCCAGGCCAGCGATGGTGCGCTCGGAGATGAGGGAGCGTTCGTATTCTGAGAGTGCGGCGAAGATGGCGAAGACGAGTTGCCCGGCTGGGGTGGTGGTGTCGATGGCTGCGCCTTGGCCGGTGAGGACTTTGAGTCCGGTACCGCGGTTGGTGAGGTCATGGACGGTGGTCACGAGGTGGTGGAGGTTTCGGCCGAGGCGGTCGAGTTTCCACACCACCAGGGTGTCCCCATCCCGCAGGGCTTTCAGGCATGCTGCGAGGCCGGGGCGATCGTCCTTGCTTCCGGAGGCGTGATCTTCGTACAGCTGCTCCTCGCCGACCCCGGCGGCCAGGAGCGCATCTTGTTGGAGGTCGACGCTTTGGGTGCCGTCGGCTTTGGACACCCGCATGTACCCGACCAGCATCCGCCGTCTCCTTGTCATTCATACGTTCGATTGTGTGACAGCACTCTTCGGCATTCAATACCGCCATGATCCTGTCACTTAACCCGTGTTGCAGACTACGTCACGTGAACGGTCTTTGCGCATTGTTGTGTGACAGTGTGTCGATGGGGATGCCGCGTTCGACGAAGTTGTCGAGGGCGCGTTCCACAGCTTGCGGTGATTTACAGCCGATCATGCTCATGCATCGCTACTCGGAACTGAAGCGGACATTGGCCACGGAACACACCACGGACCGTGAGGCGTACACCGCGGGGAAGGCGAGATTCGCCCGTAGTGTCCTCGATGAGCAGCCGAGCCCAGACCAGAGGTGAGAGCCGCCCCGTAGCCGGATCCCTTTACGGGCTCGGAATGGGGCTGGCTGGTGGGTCGTTCGGCGGGGTCGTTCGGATGTTCAGTCTGGCGGTCATGTCGAGTTTCACTTCGCCGTAGGGCAGCACGTGTTGCCAGAACAGCGGGGTGAGACCGCGGCGATCCTCGGCGGTGAGTACGTCGGCCCAGTCGTCTTCGGCGAGGATGTCTTGGAGCAGGAGGGTGTTTACGTAGACGAGTGCGGCTTGCAGGATCCGCAGGCACAGCACGGTCATCTCCTGCTCTTCCTTGCGGTTGGAGGCGATCTCACCGCCCTTGCCGTAGTAGATGACCGAGTTCGCGCCGTTGAAGGCCTCGACGACGTTGAGGCCCTCGGTGATCTCGCGTTGCAGCTCACGGCTGCGGAGATAGCGGGCAACGAAGATCGTGCGCTGCGCTCGGCCGACCTCGAGCATCGCCTGGTAAGTGGGATGGGACGCGGATCGGGTGAAGCGGCGCAGGATCGCTTCGGTCGAGGCGGTCCCTTGCCGGATAGCGGTGGCGTACTTGATCATCTGGTCGTAGTTCTCCTCGACCAGGTCCCAACGGATCGGGCGAGTCAGCGCCGGGGTCAGGTGCGGGTAGGCATCAGGTCGCCCGACAACCGGCCGGTACAGCCGGACCCGGTTGATCTGCTTGATCCGTGGCAGAAGGTCGAAGCCGAGCAGCCGGGTGATCCCGAACCCGATCTCGGACTGGCCGTGGGTGTCGACGTAGTTGCCCTCGACCTTCATCGTGGTGCCGTGCCGGATCGCACCCTCGACCATCGCGTGGACCTCGGACGCGGAGGCCCGCAGGGTCTGGGAGTGCACGACCATCGACCCGCGCTCGACGTGCCAGTAAATCAGGATGCCGCGGCCGCCATAGCGGGAGTGCCACTCGGTGAAGATGTTCTGGTCGTAGGAGCGGAAGTGGGTGGAGTCCGAGGCGACCGCCGTCGAGCCCTCCCCCCACACGGCCTGTTGCCGGGCCGCGAACGTGGCGTCGGCGATGCCGATCGCGACCGCCGCAGCAGTGTCGCGGGTCAGGTAGCGGCGCCGCACGTAGCGGATCTCGTCCTCGCTGTGTTCGTGGCCGCCGCCGGCGGCCACCGACCGGATACCGGTGTTGGTGCCGTATGCGTAGATGGCCAGCATCAGCCGCTCCGCCAGTACCTCGACCGGCAACGTGCCACCGCCTGCTACAGCGCTGATCTGGTTCAAGCAGCCGGTGCGCAGGACCGTCTCCTTGAGGATGTCGATCAGCGCGACTGTTCCCCAGCGCCGGCGTACCTCGCCCTTGATCCGTCGCAGGTTGCGCGGCTCAGGTGCCGCCTCGTACCTGGTCAGCGTGATCGCCCCGGAGGCGCGGTCGGTGATGTCCAACCAGTCCAGCGCCGGGATCGCGGCGTCGAGTTCGCCCAGCGCGGCCGTCATCTCATCGCGCAGGCTGTCGATGAATTCCGCGGGGTCCAACGGTTTGCGCAGCTCCTGGTAGTTCTCGGCTCTCCGGTCCTCGAAGTCGGCGGGCAGGTCCTCGTCGGGGTTGCGCCAGGAGTCGGCGCCAAGGACCCAGATTTCTTTGCACCGCAGCTGGTCTCGCAGCGCTTGGAACGTGACGACCTCGTACACCATCCGCGCGACACGCTGCCGGCCCTTCGTATCGATTCTGTAGACCAGCTCGGACCAGTCCCCTGTGGCGCCCCGATGCGCAGGCGCGTCCACCTCGAGTGGGTAGTAGGTCAGGTTGCCGGCCTTGGCGTAACGGCCGATCAGCGTCAACGCGTCGATCACCGGCCTGTGAGCGGTGTTGTTGCTTCGGAACTCCAACACCTCCAGCAACGCGATCAGTCCGCGCCGGTAGTGGCCGGTGTAGGAGGCCTTCAACGTGGTCTGCACGGTGCGCCGATAGACCGGGCCCTTGGTCTTGAACTCGTGAACCAGCTCCCGCAGCGTCTGCTCGCCGCCAGTCACCGCCGGGAAGACGACAGCCCGCACCGCATCGTCCGGCTTCTCCAGTGCTGCCTCGGCGATCGAGAAGAGGATGTTCTCCTTACCCGAGACCCGTTTGAACGCGTTGATCAGTTCATCGGTGACCCTGCGCTCGGCACGGGCGCCGATGCGGTGGACGGTGGCGATAAGCAACTCCACCAGCGTGTCGGTGATCTCCCGTTCCCGCTGATAGACCAGCGCGGCCAGCAACGTGAGAGTCAGCGGCTCGGGGTGCCGCCGCAGATGTGACGGCGCCTCGACGGCAGCCCTGGCCCGCCACCCGTCCAGCACCTTCGGCGCGGCGTCAGCGAACAGCCCGGCAGGTAGACCGATCGCGCGGACTGCCTCCAGCTTGCTGATCTCGGTCATCATCGACTCAAGGCTCACATTTCCCGGCATCGACTTGATCAACCCCAGCGCTGTCTCCGAACCTTGAGTTCCATCCGGGTCACCGCCGTCATCGACCTCAGCTTCGGCGTCGATGAGGCACAGGAGGCGAGCACTGACCAAGGGGTTCAGGCTGGCCGAGATCCGCAGAGTCCATTCCTGCTCGGCGGTGCGCAACGCCGAACGCACCATCCGCAGGACCCGTCCAGGCGTAGGCGGCTCGAGCTGTTCCACCCGGAACTGCGCGAGCAACTCTTCACGGACCCGATCAGGCCGGCGCTCGGCGTGGGCCACGTTGGCGGCCAGCCATGCCGTCAGCTTCTCCTGGTCGCGGATTGTGGCGACCCGGAATCCCAGATGAGCACGGATTTGGCTGCGGTGGTACTCGATCGTGCTGCCGGACCACTCATAGGAGCCAAAGTCCGCTGCGGACACGCCCACTTGGCGGGCCACGAATCCGACCACGGCATCCGACACCTCTGCGGAGCTGCGCGGAAACCGGCCGTGTCGGCTGAAGTGCTTAAGCAGCAGCGCGAACCCCAAGGCTGTGGCGCCTCGCCTGCCCTCCAGCAGGACACGATCCTCATCGAGCAAGGTCCAGAACTCGACCAACTCGCCTACATCGTCCGACAGATGCTCCATGACCAACAATCATGGCCGTCCCATTGGGGCTGGTGACAGCACCGTTACCAACACCCCCACCAGGCTGAGGTTGGACCTGAAGGACGACGCGAGGGCGGATGAGGCTGCGGTGAAGGCACTGCCCGGTGTGATCGCCGTGGTGAAGGCCGGGGGCCAGTTCCAGGTGGTCATCGGCAACGACGTGCCTCTGGTGCACGCCGAGGTTGTCTCGGCGATGGAGAAGGGCGGCGTGCAGCCAACGGAGGATACCGGGGAGAAGAGGAAGCGCAGCCCGCTGGACGCCTTCATCGAACTGGTCAGCGCCATCATCCATCCGATCCTGTGGCCGCTCGCCGGGGCGGGGCTCTTCAAGGCCTTCCTTCAGATGTTCGTCACCTTCGGCTGGTTGAGCACCGAAACCACCGAGTATGTCGTCCTGAACGCGGCCTCCGACTCGCTGCTCTACTTCCTGCCCGTCCTGCTCGCCATCCCGGCCGCGAAACGGTTCAAGGCCAACCAGTACACCGCCGTGGCCATCGCCGGGGCACTGGTCTATCCGTCGTTGGTGAACCTCGCCAACACCGACGGGCTCACCCTGTTCGGGATACCGCTGCTGCTGATGAACTACACCAGTTCACTGATCCCGATCATCGTGGCCGTCTGGTTGCAGGGCTACCTTGAACGCTTCCTCAACAAGTACCTCCCCAGCGCCATCCGCAACTTCACCACCCCGCTGCTCGTCCTTCTGATCATGGTCCCCGTGGTGCTGCTCTCCGTCGGCCCCATCACCATGATCATCGCAGGCGGCATCGGCGACGGCGTGACCTGGCTGTTCGCTGCCGCCCCCTGGGCCGCCGGTGCGATCATGGGTGGTCTGTGGCAGGTCTTCGTCATCTTCGGGCTCCACTGGGGCCTCGTCCCGATCATGCTTGAGCAGCTCGCCGACGGCTTCTCGATTCTCGCGGGCCCGGTGCTCGGTGCCGTGCTCGCCCAGTCTGCGGCGACCCTTGCGGTCTTCCTCCGGACGCGCGATGCCGCCATGAAGGAGCTCGCCGGGCCAGCCGCCCTCTCCGCCTTCCTCGCCGGCATCACCGAGCCCGCGATGTACGGTGTGAACCTGCCTCGTCGTCTGCCGCTGTACTTCGGCATCGTGGGCGGCGCGATCGGTGGCATCTTCGCAGGCATCGCCGGCGCCGGTACCACGGCGTTCGTGTTCCCCTCCCTCATCGGTATCCCGGCCTACCTGAGCACCCCCAGCCTGCCGCTGCTCTTCATCGGCGTTGGAATCGCCGTGGCCGTATCGTTCCTGCTCACCTTCTTCTGGGGCGTACGAGACCCGAAGACGCCAGATTCGGCCGAGACGCAACCGGCCCCGGAGGAGCCTGAGGTTGCTGAGCCTGTCCCGCCGATCGTTGCCGAGGACGTCACCGAAGTCATGGTCGGAGCCCCGGTCGCGGGCCACCTCGTGCCGATGGCAGAGATCGCCGACGCGGTGTTCGCCTCCGGTGCCATGGGCACCGCGGTGGGCATCGTGCCCTCCAACGGGACGATCGTCGCCCCAGTCGCAGGCAAGGTGGTCGCCGCCATGCCCTCCGGACATGCCTACGGCATCAAGGGAGCCAACGGCGTCGAGGTCCTCGTCCACATCGGCATCGACACCGTGAACATGAAGGGCGAGGGCTTCACCCCGATGGTTGCCAAGGGTGACGTGGTTGAGGCCGGTCAGGTGCTCGCCGAGGTCGACCTGGACGCCATCCGGGCCGCCGGATACGACACCACGACCATCATCGTGGTCACCAACACACCGAAGCAGAAGTCGGTAGAGGCCGCCACCGGAGACGTGGCAGCCAACGAACCCGCGCTGCTCGTACGACGCTGACAAACGGAAGGAATACCCATAATGACAACGACTTTCGCCGAGGGATTCCTCTGGGGCGGCGCGACGGCCGCCAACCAGATCGAAGGCTCCTACCTGACCGACGGCAAACTCCCGTCCATCCAGGACGTGATGCCCCAGGGGATCAAGGCCCCTCCGACCGACGAACCCACCCCCGACAACCTAAAGCTCGACGGGATCGACTTCTACCATCGCTACGAGAGCGACCTCGACCTGTTCGCCGAGATGGGCTTCAGCGTCTTCCGCTTTTCGATCGCCTGGAGCCGGATCTTTCCCAACGGGGACGAGGAGACCCCGAACGAGGCCGGCCTAGCGTTCTACGACCGGCTGATCGACGCGACGCTGGCCAGGGGCATGCAGCCGCTGGTGACGCTCAGCCACTACGAGACCCCGCTGCATCTGGCCAAGACCTACGACGGTTGGGTCGACCGGCGGATGATCGGTTTCTACGAGCGCTACGCCCGCACCTGTTTCGAGCGCTTCGGCGACCGGGTCCGGTACTGGCTGACGTTCAACGAGATCAACTCGGTGCTACACGAACCGCTGCTCTCAGGAGGCATCTGGACCCCGAAGGATCAGCTGAGCAAGAGGGATCTTTACCAGGCGATCCACCACGAACTGGTCGCATCGGCGTCCGCTACCCGGATCGCACACGAGATCGATCCGGGGCTGAAGGTCGGCTGCATGATCATCGCGATGCCCACCTACCCACTGACGCCCGACCCGGCCGACGTGTGGGAGGCCAAGTGCATCGAGCGCGAGAACTATGCCTTCGCAGATGTTCACTGCCGGGGGGTCTACCCGGGCTACCTCCAGCGCACCCTGCGTGACCTTGGCGTCGAACTCGACATCACGGAAGAGGACCGGGAGACGCTGAAGCACACCGTCGACTTCGTGTCGTTCAGCTACTACATGAGCATCTGCGCCTCGGCCGATCCTGACAGGCAGATAAAGGGCGAGGGCAACCTGATGGGCGGCATCGCCAACCCAACCCTCAAGTCGTCCGAGTGGGGCTGGCAGATCGACCCCGCGGGGCTGCGCACCGTCCTAAACGACTACTGGGACCGGTGGAACAAGCCGCTGTTCATCGTCGAGAACGGGCTGGGAGCGAAGGATCAACTGGTCGAGGTCGACGGTGAGCTGACGGTCGTCGACGACTACCGTATCGACTACCTGCAGGCCCACCTGCGCGCCGCCCGTGACGCCGTCGAGGACGGGGTCGAGCTGTGGGGCTACACCTGGTGGGGCCCGATCGATGTGGTCAGTGCATCAACGGCACAGATGTCGAAGCGCTACGGTTTCATTTATGTCGACCGTAACGATGACGGCTCTGGCACCCTGGAGCGCCACCGCAAGAAGTCCTTCGCCGCCTACCGAGACATCATCGCCTCAAACGGAGCGTCGCTCGGCTGACGCACCGTCGTCGACGGCGAGGGTGACGACATGAGGGTCACCACGGTCTTCAACAACAACGTCGTCCTCGCCGTCGACGAGCTCGGCCGCGACGTCGTGCTGACCGTCCGCGGCGTCGGCTTCCAGCAGCGACGCGGTGGAGCGGTCGACCCCGAGCTGGTCCAGCGCGTCTTCGTGCCGGCCGACAACCCCGCCTCGGTCGGGCAGATGATCGCAGCCGTTCCCCCTGAGCGGTTCGCCCTCATCAACGAGCTGTTCGCCCAGGCCGTCGCCTCCCTCGGGGCGCGGCTGCCACCGTTGGCTCTGATCGCGGCCGTGGACCACATCCACCAGGCCATCGAGCGGGTCGGGCGGGGCGAGATCATGGAATATCCGCTGCGCGCCGAGGTCGCCTACCTACACCCCGAGGAGTTGCGGGTCGCCGAAGAACTGGTACGTCGCCTCAACGACGAGCTTGGCCCGAAACTCCCGGAGGGAGAGGCCTTCGCGCTGGCGATGCACCTCTTCCACGCCGTCACCGGGACGGCGAACATGGAGGAGACCTTCGTCCATTCGGGCCTGATCCGGCAGGTCTTCGACCTGGTCGCGCAGGTTTACGGGCCGGAGTTCGACTCGAACTCCATCGATGCGGCCCGCTTTGCCACACACCTCAGGTACTTCTTCGTGCGGGCTCGAGGGGACCGGCAGTTGGAGGCGGAGACCGGTGGGATCGGGGCCGAGTTGGCGGCCCAGAACCCAGGGGCGTACCGACTGGCCGAGCGGATCCAGGCGCTGCTCGAGTTGCGCCTCGGCAGCCCCGTTTCGGCCGACGAGGTGGGCTACCTCACGCTGCACGTCGCACGGCTCGAAATGGGAATGCGTAGGGCCGCCCGCTGAGCGGGCATCGGGGGAGCGCTCGAACCCGGTAGCCTCGACGACGTGAGGATCGCCACCTGGAACGTCAACTCAGCCAAGCAACGGATGCCGCGGCTGCTGCCCTGGCTTCAGCAGCGCCGCCCGGACATCGTGTGTCTACAGGAGACGAAGCTCACGGACGCGGCGTTTCACGACCTGTTCGACTCCCCGCTTGCCGAGCTTGGCTACGAGGTGGCCCACCACGGGCAGGGCGGGTACAACGGGGTGGCGCTGCTTTCCCGCGTCGGCCTTGACGATGTTGAGGCGGGTTTCACCGGCCAGCCCGACTACGACGGTAGGGCCGAGGCGAGGGCAGTCAGCGCCACCTGCGGCGGCGTCCGCGTGCATTCCCTGTACGTGCCGAACGGGCGGGAGGTCGGATCACCTCACTACCAGTACAAGCTGGCGTGGCTGGACGCACTGGCCGTGGCCGTCGCTGCGGGGCCCGCCGAAGTCGCGCTCTGCGGCGACATCAACGTCGCCCCTGCCGACATCGATCTGTTCGACCCGGCTGCCTTCGAGGGCCACACACACGTGACCGAAGCGGAGCGTCAACGCTTGGGGGCATTCGGTCTCATCGATGTCGTGCGCGCCCGCTGGCCGGAGCATGACAGCGTCTACTCCTACTGGGACTACCGGGCAGGCATGTTCCACCAGGACTACGGCATGCGGATCGACCTGGTCCTCGCCTCCGGAAGCGTCGCCGACCGGGTCGCCGCGGCCTGGGTGGACCGTGCCGCTCGGAAGGGGCGGCTGCCCAGCGACCACGCGCCCGTCATCGTCGACCTAGACGTCGCTTTGGACGGCGACATCGGCCCGATCGTGCCCCCACCTTCCAAACCTGGACGACGCGCCGGCAGTGGCAAGGTGAAGCTTCCGCACGCGGTCGATTGACGCTCCATGCTCAGCGGGCTACGACGATGACACCTGGTCCGTCCGGGCCGGAAAGGACCAACAGGTCGTGACCCTCGTGGCCCTCGATGGCCGTGAGTACCGAATCCTGATCCCAGCCGCCCGCGCCGTCGAGGCGGGTCCAGGATTCGACCCGTGCCCCGGTGGCACGGGCGATGTCCTGGGCCAACTCGTCGGCGGGAGCACCGACCAGGACGACCGAGCGTGGGCCGCGGGGCGCCTCGGGCTTGGCAACCGATCGGTCCTGCCTGAACACCGACCAGTGGTACGCGGACACGGCGGCGGCAGCCACCAGGGTGCCCAGCCCGTAGCGCATGGACCTGAGCGTGGCGAGCCCGACCTGCCCGTTGACGGCGTCCTGGAGGAACGTGTAGGCCACAAGCACCAGAGCACCGACGGCCACCACGCCGACCACCCCGAACAACACCACAAGGTAGATGCGACGGGTCAACGACGAGACTTCTGTCGGAGCATCACCCTCGACGGCGCGTCGGATGCGTTTCCAGAACACCCACCACACGGGTACACCGACGAGAAGTAACGTGACTGCGGCAAGCAGGGTGTTCATCGTCGTCAGGCCGATGTCGATGCCTGGGGTGATCGATTCGATGAAGGCCACGAGGACGGTGCCGACCCCGGTAGCTGCCGCCGTCAGCGCGATGCCCGACACGAGATACTCATAGATGCGAGGCACCTCACTGCGGGCCATGTCGTCTTCGAGCAGGGCGCGGTGGTACCACCACAGCAACGCGCCAACCACCAGCATCCCGACGTCGTAGGTCGTGTCGCCGAAGAACTGAGGGGCGTATCGGCTTGCCGGGTCCCCGATGAACCACACGAGCACGGTCCACAGGATCCGGCTGGCCGCCACCAGCCACAGAACCAGCCCACCGCCGACGCCGAACACCAGCACATACACCAGCCGGAGGTTGCCGGTTCGCAGCGGATTGGCGGCTGTCAGCCAGTAGCGCACCCACACCAGAACCCCCGCGACAAGGGTGCCTACCGCGGCGGCCAGCGGATACGTCGTCGTGATGAAGGCGTCCTGCCTGACGATGACGTCCAGCGATGCCCCGATCGTCCTGTACAGGCCGACCGAGGCAACCACGAGGCCCACGAAGGAACCCAGGAACAGGTGTGGGGCGTTGCGTTCCCCCAGGCTGCGGCGGGCCACGATCCAGTGCGTCAGCCACACGGCGCCCCAGACCACGAAACCGACCGCGTCCCCGGCATCGAAATCGCGTCCGGGTCCCAGCAACCGTGCGAGCAGCCCCGAAAGCGACCAAGTGGCCAGCAGCATTGCCGTGAGCGGGGTGATCGTCAGGTAGATGGCATACAGGTGAGAGTCGTTCTCGGCGGGGTCGCGGCGGCGCCCACGCCTGGTGACAAGGGCGATGGTTGCCGCAGCGGGCGCCCCGACCAGGACGAAGGCCAGCGACCGGGCAACCCCACCGCCGGTGACGTACCAGTCGTCGGGTCGTCCCTGGAACAGCCAGGTGAGCACCTCTGTCGTCCCCACCGCGGCCAGGATCAGCACCGCGTACAGCAACCCGTACTGGAAGAACCGGCGGAAGGTGCCCGCGTCGACCGCCGGCCTGCCAGAGGAGAGACGGCGCATCCCCGCGATGGCCATCACCCACATACCGATGACCAGGACTGGGATCAGGAAGCCGAAGATCGTGGCGAGACTCATGCTGAAGTCCTCACTTGCAGGCGAAGACGGGCCAGGGTTCGCCGGTGATCAACCAGCCGGAACCGTTCCGGATCAACTCGAACGTCTCCTCATGCTCGTAGAGGTCGAAAGGTCCTCCACTGCCCTCGGTGATGTCCACGACGACGGTCGCCGCGTCGCCAGTCGTCTTTATCGAAGCCACGGACAGCGAGGCTGGAGGGGTTTGGTAGAAGTCCGGCAGGGGAGCCGAGCACTCCAGGCTGGGGTCCAGCAGCTTGATCATGGTGGCGTCATCGTCCTCGGCCACCGCCAGCAGATACAGCAGCACCGTGCCTTCTGGGGTCGCCGGGTCAGGAGCAGGGGAGCGTCGGTTCGTCGCCAACACCCAGGCGGTGATGGTCAGCACCGCGACCAGCCCTGCCACCACCGCCAACACCACCGAGGGACGCGTCCGCATGCGGCGATTGTGCCAGCAACGCCCGCGTCAGGCAGGCGAAGCCTCCGACCCGTCAGTTTGAGGTGTTGGACTGCCTGGCCTTGACGCGCCGCTTGGCCCACCACGCCATCACCAACCAGCCACCGATCGCGGTGATGATCCAGACGAGAAGGGTTGCCAGCACCCAGTCCATGAATCCCGAGATGGCCAACCCGCCGCTGATGAGCGTGGCGATGAACAGCGCAAGAACGGTTGAGAGGAGCCCGACGCCCCCGATTGCGGCCGGGGCGTATCTGTGAGCCATTTTGAACACGAAAGGCGCAAGGATCGCATTGGCGACGACGAAGACCGCCACCGCCGTGATCAGGCCGGCCGCCCGGATGGTGACGCCCTCGATCAGCAACCCGATCAGTAAGAGGGCCAGGGTGGCGGTGATCAGGTTGACGATGATCTGCACGAAGAATCGGATCATTGCTCGCACCTTTCAGATCGGACGGCGCCGCAACCGGGACGATTGCTGCGCCGACCTGCGACGATACCGGCGAGTCTAGGACACGTTGGTTGCCCGCCGGAAGGCGACGAACGGGCCGACCGGCTGAACGAGCCCAGCGGGAGAGGCGGATGTCCCGGCCAGCAGGGGATGAACACGATCACGAGGATCCACGCGATCGCGGTGCTCGGCTTCCGACGCAACGAGATCACGATGGCCGCCGCCAAACCAACAACGATGTGCAGGACAAGTGGTAGGAAACCAACGAGCTCCGTCATTGGGGCCCTCTTCCGGTCGGGACTCGCTGCAAACAGTAGACGGAGGCGCGTCGACGGCGACATCCTCCCGATACGGAGACGATAGGTTTGGTCCGGCTTGGCGGACGCGTTCGGAGGAGAACCAGTGGAGATTTCGCGGGTGCATCCGCAGCTGCGGGCGATGGCGCGCTGGGTGCCGCGGGTCAATCCGGGGGGCTGGGCGGTACGCAACCTGGCCCGCGCGGGCAGCCGGCATCTCGTCCCCCGTGCGAGGGTGGCAGGCGTCACGATCCGCAACGTCTCCTCTGGTGCGGCCCGCGTGCGGCTCTACACGCCTGAGGTGACGGGCGGGGCGGCGCTGCTCTGGATCCACGGTGGTGGGATGGTGATCGGCGCGCCCCGTCAGGACGACCGGTTCTGCGCCGAGACGGCCTCACAGCTGGGCGTGGTCGTGGCGTCTGTCGACTACCGGCTGGCGCCCGAGAATCCCCACCCGACCCCTTCGGAGGACTGCCTGGCTGTCTGGTCCTGGTTGCAGGCCGGCGCCGCCAGCCAGGGCATCGACCCGGACCGGATCGCCGTCGGCGGTGCGAGCGCCGGGGGAGGGCTCGCGGCCAGCGTCGTCAACACCCTGCACGATGACGGAGGCGCGCAACCGGCGGCGCAGTGGCTGGTGTATCCGATGCTTGACGACCGCACCGCGGCCAGAACCGAACTCGACGCCGTCTCCCACTTCGTCTGGGACAACTCCGCCAACCGTGCCGGATGGGCGGCGCTGCTTCGCGGCATCTCCTCGCCGGGGGCCGATGGCGTCCCCGTGGATGCCGCCCCGGCACGGCGTGCAGACCTCGCCGGTTTGCCGCAGACCTGGATCGGGGTCGGCGACATCGACCTGTTCCACGACGAGGCCAGGTGCTATGCGCAACGCCTGGTCGCAGCCGGAGTCCCCACCCTGCTCGATGTCGTGCCGGGAGCGCCCCACGGGTTCGAGAGTCTGGCTCCCCACGTGCCGGTGGCGCGCGCGTTCCTGGGCCGCGCCCGGGAATGGCTGGCGCGAGCCATCGCGCCCCGCTGACTCGTCACCCGCACAGGCTCCCCACAGGCACGGCCGCTACGGTGGAGGGTGTGGAGCCCCCCGAACCTTGGTCTGGGGCCCGCCAAAGCAATCCCCAAGCGGTGCTTCGCCGCAGAGAGTCTCTTTCCTGATGAAGTTGAAAGCCCTGGCCATCGGCACTCTGGCCCTCATCCTTCCGCTGACCGCCTGCTCCGGCAACGGCGACGATGCCGCCACCGGATCGTCCGCCTCGGCGAGCGCGTCCGCATCGGCGAGCGGCGAGGCAACCGCCGCGCCGACCGTCGACCGCGATCCCGCAGGCGACCTGCCCACGATCACGTTCGGAGACGACGGCCTCCCGACGATGGCGACCATCGAGGCCGACCCGCCGACCGAGATCAGCGTCAAGACGCTCACGGAGGGAGACGGCGAGACCGTCGGGGACGGGGCCCACGTCACCGTCAACTACGCGGGCTTCCTGTGGTCGGACGGCTCACAATTCGACTCTTCATACGGGGGTGAGGAGGCCAGCTTCACCCTCGCGCAGGTCGTCCCAGGCTGGCGCTACGGCCTCGTCGGCACCAAGGTGGGCGACCGCGTCCAGGTCGTGGTACCGCCCGAGTACGGCTACGGGGACAACGAGACCGAGGCCATCCCCGCGGGGTCGACGCTGGTGTTCGTCATCGACATCATCGACGTGCTCAACATCAACACCGATGCGCTGAACGACGCCACCGCCACCGACGCCGCCATTCCCGAGGGCCTCACCATCGAAGGGGAGATCGGTGCCGAGCCGACCATGACCTTCGCCGACGGCGCTGCGGCCCCCACGGAAGTTGAGACCATCGTCCTGGCCGAAGGGACCGGCGCCGCGGTCACCGACACCGACACCCTCGTCTATCACGTCACCGGCTCCGACTGGGGCGGCGAGTCCTCCACGACCTGGCCCGACCAGTTCCAGCAGGTCTCCTCCGGTGGCGGCGAGCAGACCGTCGGCACGAAGGTCGGCAGCCGTATCCTGTTGGTGTACCCGGCAGACGAGGCGAGTGGTACGGGCGCGCAGGTGCTCGTCCTCGACCTGCTGGCCGTCATCCCCGCAGAGTAGGACCCGTTCGCCGGGCACCGGCCGGATCAATCCGGTCGGTGCCCGGCGATCCCTATCGAAGTGATTCCTTGAACGGGGCCGTGCTGGGCTCAGGCGATGCGGTCGGTGTCCACATCCGTCACGCCGTCCAGGTTCATGTCGTCCGAACGCGGCCTGCGGGCGGCCCAACGCAGCGCGACCCCGCCAAGCACCGCGGACCCGACCGAACCCGCCAACACCGCGACCTTTGCGGCGGCGGCCATGTCCCCGGCAGGGAAGGACAACTCGGCGATCAGCAGCGAGACCGTGAACCCGATTCCGGTGAGCAGGCCGACAGGAAACAGATCCCGTAGGCCGATAGCGTCGGGCAGACGCAACGGCGTCAGGCGCGTGACCAGGGCGGTCGTGCCGAGAACGCCGACCACCTTGCCCACCATCAGGCCGGCGATGATCGCCAGGAACACCGGCTGACGCAGCACCGCCAGCGGCCCCGCTCCGTCGACCAGCGACACCCCTGCTGAAAAGAATGCGAAGATGGGCACCACGATCGCCGCGGAGACCGGTTGCACGGCTGCGGTGAACCGGTGGACGCGCGACCCCTTCTCGCCATGGACGGGTCGGGCAGGCACGGCGAGCCCTAGCAGGACGCCCGCGATTGTGGCATGCACACCCGATGCGTGCATGAAGCCCCAGGCCAGCAGCCCGAGCGGGATCAACAGCCACCACCGCAACCGTGGCAGCCGCACCAGCAGCGCAAATCCGGCCACGCAGCCGAGCGCCACGAGCAGCCACGCCGGCGTCAACGACTCGGTGTAGAACGCGGCAATCACGATGATGGCCAGCAGGTCGTCCACCACGGCGAGCGTCAGCAGGAACACGCGCAGGGCCCGTGGCAGACCCCGTCCGAAGATCGCCAGGACCGCCAGCGCGAAGGCGATGTCCGTCGCGGTCGGGATCGCCCACCCGCGCAGCGCCTCCGTGGCGCCGGTTGCCGCGATGACGCCGACGAACACCAAGGCAGGCGTGACCATGCCACCGACGGCGGCCAGGACCGGAACGGCAGCCTGCCTCGGGTTCCGCAGGCTGCCGAGAACGATCTCATACTTCAACTCGAGGCCGACCACGAGGAAAAAGACCGCCAACAGCCCGTCCGCGGCCCAACTCGAGAGACTCAGGTCGAGGTGCAGGGCCGCCGGGCCGACAGTGAGCTCGGACAGGTTCACATAGACGTGTCGCCAGGGAGAGTTGGCCCAGAGGAGCCCGATGACGGCGGCGCCCATCAGGAGGAGCCCTGCGACGCTGTCGCTTGCGACGAGTGCGCGTAGGCGTGTCGTTCTGGTGGTCATGGTTCGCCTTTCGGAGCCGAACCCGCCGATCCGGCGGGTGCCGACCAGACTTCCCGGCACGCCTCCCACAGTGTAGCCGCGCCCCGGCCGCCGGGACTCACTCTTCCGCGTCGTGGGTTGCGCAGAGATCGCGGATCAGCGCTAGCCCCCGTTCGAGTTCGGCTTCGGTTACCGCGCCGAACCCGAACACGATGCCGGCGTTGCCCGCGCCCGACCAGTATCGGGACAGGGGACTGACTCGGACCCCAGCTGAAGCCAGTTGTTCTACGATCCGAGACTCGTCGTGGGACGTCTCCACCACCGCGTGGAGTCCTCCGTCCATCGGGTGCACCCGGATGCCAGGGACGCCTGAAAGGGCACCCACCACCTTTGCCCGGCGCCGCCGGTAGAGCTGGCGCATCCGCTGGGTGTGGAGCCGGAGGGCACCGCTCGTGAGGTAGCCGGCGACCGCCCGTTGGGCGACCAGCCCGACGGGCTGGCCCAGGTCGGCGCGCGTCTCGGCCACGACCGGCACCAGTCGTGCCGGCAGCGTCAGGAACCCGATGGCGAGGGCCGGGGTCAGCGTCTTGGACAAGGTGCCCAGCAACACCACCCTGCCCGCGTCCGGGTCGTCCAGCGAGGTGAGGGTCGGAAGCGGATGGGACGTGTAACGCAACTCCGAGTCGTAGTCGTCTTCCACCACCACGACGTCATGCCCCGCGGCCCATTCCAGCAGCGCCTGGCGCCGGTCCATCGGGAGCGAGCCGCCCAGCGGGTACTGGTGGCTGGGTGTGACCAGCAGAAGATCCGGGGCGTCGTGCCCCGTCGGTAGGTCGGCGACCCTCAGACCGTGTTCGTCGACAGGCAACGGCACGACCGTGGCGCCGTGGCGCGCCGGGACGCGGCGCAGCGACGGGTAGCCAGGCTCCTCAACCCCAACCGTCAGCGGTTTCGATCTCCCACCGCTGAGGGCCAGCAGCAGCAGCGCGAGGCCTTCGCGGCCACCCGCGGTCACGGCGATCTGTGCCGGGTCGCGCACGAGGCCCCGCATGCGTCGCAGGTGCTCGGCCCAGGCGGCCCGCACCGTTGCCAGGCCCAGGTGAGGGATCGGAGCGTCCACCGCGCCGACCGAGGCCTGCCGCCAGGCCGACTTCCAGGCGGGGCCGACGACGCCGGTGGTCGAGGGTCTGCCGGGCCTCAGGTCGATGCCTTCGGATGGGCCTGCCTGGGCAGGGGACGGCAGTTGCCTGCTCGGCGGATGGACCTGCAGCAGTAGGGGATTCACCACGGTCGACTTGCCGGCCGCCGAGCTCAGGTATCCCTCGGCGAGCAGCTGGTCATAGCAGGCCACCACGGATCCCCGCGAGATCCCGAGGTGCTCGGCGAGCGCGCGGCTGGATGGGAGACGGTCGCCGGGGGCGAGTACCCTCTCGCCGATCAACCGACGCAGTTCGGCCGCGATCTGGACCGGCAGGGCGCCGTCGCCGTCCAGCTTCAGAGGCAGGGTCACTTCGGGAGAGGTGCGCACCCGCCCAGGATACTGGTTCAGAGATAGTCGGATAGTTCTGGATCTGGCAGCAGACCAGTAAAGGGTTGCAGGATGGGGCCCATGACAAATCTGACCGGATCCCCACTGGTGAAACGCGGCCTGGCCGACATGCTGAAGGGGGGCGTGATCATGGACGTGGTCACCCCCGAACAGGCCCGAATCGCCGAGGATGCGGGCGCCGTCGCGGTGATGGCGCTGGAACGCGTGCCGGCCGACATCCGGGCCCAGGGCGGCGTCGCGAGGATGAGCGACCCCGACCTGATCTCCGGGATCATCGAGACTGTGTCGATCCCCGTCATGGCAAAGGCCAGGATCGGGCATTTCGTCGAGGCGCAGGTGCTTCAGCACCTGGAGGTGGACTACATCGACGAGTCCGAGGTGCTTTCGCCAGCCGACTACTCGCACCACATCGACAAGCACGCCTTCACCGTGCCGTTCGTGTGTGGGGCGACCAACCTCGGTGAGGCGCTGCGCCGGATCGCCGAAGGGGCCGCGATGATCCGGTCGAAGGGCGAGGCGGGCACCGGAGACGTGTCCGAGGCCACGAAGCACATCCGGACGATCCGGCACGAGATCGCGGTGTTGAAGGCCACCTTCGAGTCCAACCCGGATGAGTTGTTCGTCGCCGCGAAGGAGCTGCAGGCGCCATACGAGATCGTCCGTGAGGTCGCGGAGACCGGGGAACTGCCCGTCGTGCTGTTCACGGCCGGGGGCGTCGCGACCCCTGCCGACGCGGCACTGATGATGCAGCTCGGTTCGCAGGGCGTGTTCGTCGGCTCGGGCATCTTCCGCTCCGGCAACCCCGCGGCCAGGGCGGCCGCCATCGTCAAGGCGACTGCGCTCTTCTCGGATGCCGGGGCGATCTGCGACGCCTCCCGGGGCATCGGCGAGGCGATGGTGGGCATCAACGTCTCAGACGTGCCGACGCCCCATCGGCTGGCCGAGCGCGGCTGGTGAGCACGCCCACCGTCGGGGTGCTGGCGCTGCAGGGCGGGGTGCGCGAGCACGTCCGGCTGCTTGAGGGGTTGGGTGCCCGGGTGGTGCAGTTGAGGACGCCGTCCGATCTGGTCGGCCCCGACGGGCCGCGGGTCGACGGCGTGGTGCTGCCCGGGGGTGAGTCGTCGACCATCGACCGCCTGCTCAGGATGGTCGGTCTGGCGGAACCGCTCGGAGCCGTGGTCCGTGAAGGGCTGCCGTGTCTCGGCACCTGCGCTGGCCTGGTGTTGCTGGCCCGACGGATCGTCGACCCGGCCCCTGGGCAGCAGAGCCTCGGGTTGCTCGACGTCACGGTGCGGCGCAACGCCTTCGGCCCCCAGGTCGCCTCGGCGGAGGTCACGTTGGAAACCAGCCTCGGCCCGGCGCGGGTCGCGTTCATCAGGGCGCCCAGGGTCGAGGTGGTCGGGCCTGGGGTGGACGTGATCGCACGCCACGGCGGGGTGGCCGGCGTGCGACGGGGACGGATCACCGGCATCGCGTTCCATCCCGAACTGACCGGTGAGCCGCTGTTCCACCGCCGGTTGCTTGCCGACATCGCAGACAGAGTCCGAGAAAGTGCGGCCAGAGAGGCCTGATCGTCCTTTGTAGTGGTTTGCAGCCCGTCTCGACGCACATTTGCGTCGGGTTGCCCTATAAAAGGCCCGTCTCGCGGGCGAGGTGGACGGCGCGGGAGCGGCTGTCGACGTCGAGCTTGGTGAAGATGTGCGCAAGGTGGCTCTTCACCGTCGCCTCGGTGACGAACAACGAACGCGCGATCTCCCGGTTGCTCTGGCCCTCGGCCAACAGCCGCAGCACCTCGACTTCCCGCTCGGTGAGCCGCGGACGGGGGCTGCGCATCCCCGCGAGGACCCGGGCGGTCAGTTCCGGGGTGAGGAAGGTCTCGCCGGCGGCCGCCTGCAGGATGGCCCGGACGATGACTTCGGGCGCGACGTCTTTGAGCAGATAGCCCGATGCGCCGGCCTCGATCGCTCCGAGCACCTCTGCGTCGCGGTCGAAGGTCGTGAGGATCAACACCGCCGGGGGAGGGACCAGCGAGCGCAGCGCCCTGGTCGCCTCGATGCCGTCGATCCCAGCACCCAGCCGCAGGTCACACAGCACGACGGCCGGGCGCAGCCTCGCTGCGAGGTCGATCGCTTCTTCACCTGTGGCTGCATCCCCGACCACCTGTACGTCCGGATGGCCCTCCAGGACGGCCCGCAAGCCGCTGCGCACGACGGGATGATCGTCGACGATGAGCACGGTGGCGGTCATCGGTTCTCCTCTCTGCGATGGACCGGTAGGTGGGCGGAGATCGCGGTGCCGTCGCCCGGCGCGCTCTCCACATCCAGCCCGCCGCCGAGCTCGCGTAGCCGGTCGCGCATGAACCGTAGCCCGAAGCTCGACGTCGTGGCCTGGGCCGGGGAATCCCAGTCGGAGAGGTCGAAGCCGACCCCGTCGTCGATGATGTCGAGCCGCACCTGGTCGTCTGCGTCGATGAGGCTCATCACCACCCGGGTGGCCCCGGAATGACGTCGAACGTTGCCGAGGGCCGATTGGGCGATCCGGAGGAGGGCGACCTCGACGTCCGTCGGCAGGATCGGCAGCGTCGGGTCGACCTGCAGCGAGACCTCGACCCCGCTTTCGTCATGGAGCCGCCCCAGCTGGCGCCGGAGCGCGGCGGTGAGCGCGTCGTCCTCCAACTCCGCAGGGGCCAGGGCGGCGACGATCCTGCGCACGTCGGCGATCCCATCACCGCTGAGGGACTCGATCTGGCTGAGCGTCCTTGCCGTGGACAGTTCCCCGGTCTCACTGGCCTGGGCGTGGGCCAGGAGCCGGATGGACGAAAGCGACTGGGCGACGGTGTCGTGGAGGTCGCGGGAGATGCGGGTCCGTTCGGCGATCGCCCCGGAGTGCCGCTGGGCCTCGGCCAGTTCATCCTGCAGTTCGGCGGTCTCGGCCTGCGCGCGGGTGAGCGACTCGACGAGCCGTTCCCGCTCGGCTGCCTCCCGGAGCAGCTGGAGGTAGCCCCTCGAGATGCCGTAGGCGAAGACGCCGCCGACCAGCGGCCCGAACACGTTTGCATACGTGGTGGTGCCGTGCTGCACGATCGGCGCGACGATCACCACGGCCAGCACCACCGCAAAGAGAACCAGGCCCTTGCCGAGCGGTAGAAGATGTCCGGCCAGCAGCCAGAGCAGGAACGCCACCCAGACGAACTCGGCCGAGACGGCGGTCGCGATGACCCACAACAGCAGGAACCCGAGGAGCCACCACACCACGAACCGATGCTGGCCCTTTCGCGCCAGCAGGATGGACCCACCCGTGTGCCAGGCAAGGACGGCGACCCCGACGCCGATCGCGAGCGGGGCCGGCGTCGAGTCGCCGATGGCGCGGATGACGCCGATCCAGATCAGGACCACCGCCATGACGTGCTGGCCCACCTCCATGGCGCGCACCGCAGCCGGGACAGGCCCAGGCTGGTCGGTGCGCGTCAGGGGTGCGTTCACGAGGCTCACACGGTCAATTCTGCCCGCTGGGGCTCCCGGGCCGCAGAATCCTGCTCGACGACGGGCGTGGCGCTTCCCAGCTTGCCCGGCAGCCAGATCCGATCTCCCAGCAGGGCGAAGATCGCGGGGATGATCACCGTGCGCACGATCAGGGTGTCGACAAGGACCCCGATGCCCACGATGATTCCGAGTTGCCCGAGCGTGACGAGCGGGAGCACCCCGAGCGCCGCGAACACCCCGGCAAGAACGATGCCTGCGCTGGTGATCACACCGCCGGTGTGGGCGACCGCTTCCACCATGCCCTGCCTGGTGCCGAGCGTGGCGGCCTCCGCCTTTGCCCGATGCACCAGGAAGATGGTGTAGTCGATCCCGAGGGCCACCAGGAAGAGGAAGGCCAGCAGCGGCACCTGAAGGTCCAGGGCAGGCTGGCCGAACAGCACCCGGCTCAGCCAGGAACCCGCCCCGATCGCGGCGACCGCACTGGTGAGATTGACGAGCAACAACAACACCGGCGCGACCAGCGAGCGCAGCAGCACGACCAGCACCAGGAACGTCACTGCCAACACCAGGGGTGCGATCAGTGCGAGGTCGCGTGCGTTGCCGTCGCGGGCATCCAGGTCCGTGGCGACGACCCCGCCCACCAGCGCGTCCGCGCCGTCGACGGCGTGAACCGCCTCGCGGAGTTGACCGATCTGGGCGAGGCTCTCCTCGGTGCTGGGAGCGAACTCGCTTGTCACCATGATCTTGGTGAGGTCGCCGTCAACGCTCTCACCGACCGGGTGGGCACGCACGACGCCGTCGACGCCGTCGACCGCGGTGAGCACCTCTCCGACCGCGGCACTATCGGCCACGATGAAGATGGGCTGCGCCTCACCCGCGGGGAAGTGGGCGGAGAGCACCTCGAACCCTGCGGCCGACTCGGACTGCACCCGGAACTTCTCGATCTGGTCGAGGCCGACGGAGGCGCCGAACAGGCCGGTCGCCATCACACCGAGCAGCGCGAGCCCACCGAGCAGACTCGCGGCCGGACGCCGCACGACGCGGGAGGCGATCCCGCGCCAGACCCGGCCCTGTGCGGTGGGGGAAGCGGGGTGCGGGATGAACGGCCAGAACACCTTGCGTCCGCACACCGCAAGGGCGGGAGGCAGCACGAGCGCGACGGCCGCGAGGGCGATGACAAGCCCGATCGCAGATGAGACCCCCAATCCGTGCGTGCCGGGGATGACGGCCAGCACGAGGGTCAGCAGGGCGAGCACGACCGTCACGTTGGACGCGACGATCGCGGGCATCGACTTGCGACAGGCCGTGCTGAGGGCCGCCCGATGATCGAAGTTGACGGCGAGTTCCTCGCGGTAGCGGGAGATGAACAGGAGCGCGTAGTTGGTGCCTGCACCGAAGACGAGCACGCTGATGATGCCGCCGTCGAACTGGAGGTCCCAGGCGCTGGCTGCGGCCGCGGTCACCCGCCCGGCGAGCCCGTCTGCGATGGCCACGACCGCGAGGGGCACGAGCCACAGCACAGGGGAGCGGTACGTGGCGATCAGGAGGACCGCGACGATCAGGATGGTCACCAGCAGCAGGGTGAAGTCGGCCCCCTCGAACGACGAGGCGACGTCGGCGCCGAAGGCGGGGCCGCCGGTCACCTGAACCACGAGCCCGACCGGCTGATTGGCGTTGATCTCTGAGCGCAACTCCTCGATCAGCACCGAGGTGTCGGTGTTGCTTTCCCCGACCTTGATGGGGGTGACGATCACCGCGGCCTCACCGTCCTCGCTGACCATGGGCTCCGACGGGTCTCCGTCGGCCAGTGGAGCGAGCACCGGCAGCAGGCCGTTGAGGGCCCCGAGGTCGCCCGTCGAGAGTCGAGCGCCGTCCTCGCGGGAGGCCACGACCTGCACCGACTGTCGGTCCGCATTCGGGAAACCCTGCATGGCCTCGGTGACCTGCACCGATTCGGATGACGGGGGCGCCGACTCGTTGCGCGGTGGTGCGGCGGTGCCGCTGAGGGCTCCGAAGAGCAGGGTGACGACGACCAGGGCGATCCCGATCGCCACCCAGGCGCCTCGGCGTGAGGTCAGGACATCCGACAGGTGGCGTCGGTTCAGGGAGTTCTGCATACCCCCAAGCACACCAATCAGAGGCCACATGGGGCATCGTGAAGGCGGTTGAATCCGGCATCATCCGAAAGGTTGACGCCGGTGGTGAGGACATGACGGCGATCCATGCACACATCCTCCAGGACGTGTATGAGTGGGCCGGTCTGGAGCGGACCGCGCCGGTGGGGCAGTTCATGACCAAGGGCGGACACGCCTATTGCGGGGCGGGGCCGGCACTCTGCGCCCGTGGCTGTCTCAGGCACAGGAAAGCGGCGGAGCCCGAGGGCGCCGCCGCTTTCTCTGCGCGGTGATTCAGAGCGTCAGATCAGCGGTCCCTGAACATGACGACGTTGTTGAAGACCCACTTGTTCTCCTGAGAGAAGGTGTAGCCTCCACCCGGCTTCGCCGTGGCGGCGAACACCGTCGTCCATGTGAACGAGCGGCAGGCGCCACGCCCGGTGGCCGCCGTGTCGCACTCGGTGTACCACCTGCGGCCATCGGCAGCCGTCCAGGACGTCTGCTTGCCGAGGTTGTTGTTGGCCCACTGCGCCCTGGTCATGTAGGGCAGGTAGGTCATGTTGTTGAACGCCCAACCCTGACGCACCTGGAAGCCGTTAGCCGTCTGGATGACGACGGTGGCCCAGATGTCCGTGCGGCACCGGAAGGTCTGCGAGTACGGCTGGCAGGTGGTGGTCCACTGCCTCCCGTTGATGGAATGCAGGCCGGGGAGCGTGTACGGAGCCGAGGGCGTGAACCCAGGCGTCGGTGTGGGGGTCGGCGTGGGGGTCGGCGTCGGTGTGGGGGTCGGCGTCGGTGTGGGGGTCGGCGTCGGTGTGGGGGTCGGCGTCGGTGTGGGAGTCGGCGTCGGTGTGGGAGTCGGCGTCGGTGTGGGAGTCGGCGTCGGTGTGGGAGTCGGCGTCGG
>NZ_FQZG01000093.1 GCF_900141915.1 Tessaracoccus bendigoensis DSM 12906
CCACTCGGCCCCGAAAATCGACCAGTGGTCGATTCTGGGTGGTCTGGTGTCGAGTATGGGCCAATGCCCTGCCGACGCCGTCCGCACGCGGGTCCACGAACCCCGAACCGGCCCTCGAAGATCGACCAGTGGCCGATTCTGATCCGTCCCGTGACGAGGATCGGCCACTACCCACACACCAAGGCACGCACTCACCCCCACTCGACGGTAGCCCCGCCCACATTGGACAGGAACGAAACACTGCAAGGGCAGAAGACCGCTCCAGGAATGACCCGAGGCGTCGCATCAGGGCATCGGGAGGTTCAACTTGCCGCTCTTCGAGACCTCCGGATCGGTGCACGACGACAGGTCGAAGCAGCAGGGCCTCCGCTTACCACCCCGCAGTTTGGAGATGCTGACCTCGACCCGCCGCTCACGCGTTGCAGGATTGGCGGTGGCGTTTACCCAACGCACCCATTCCCAGCGCGCCATCGGCGTGATGTCGTTCCACGTTTCAGCGATATCGGGGGCCTCTGCGAGGGCTACCTGCAGGTCCTCCGGGACGCTCGGCTCCGGCCATGACCCGACAGGAGAGAACTCCACCTCCGCCTCATTGAGGTCATCGGCGAGAAGCCCGAGGAGTTCATCGCCGATCGAGAGCCAGTGACCGCGTCTGCCGTCGGGTTCGACCACGGTCTCAAACGCGACACTGTTGATCGTCCCGGCCACGGCGACCTGCCCACGTGACGGCAGGGCGGCACTCGCGTCGTCCGGCAACGTGAGGATGGTCCGGTCGCCAACCTTCTGTGGGGTGGCCGAGAACCGGATGCTGGTCTGGCTCATACTGCTCCGATCGTTTGAGGTGCGTAGGAACCTACTGATCAATCATGCCCCCGCTGCGGCGCACCGGATCCGGTGATCTGCCACCCCCACATCTGGAGATGGACGTCCATGATGCGCGGCATCGTTGCCCGGTCAGTTCGGGCGGGTGGCCGTGACCCTGCCATCGCGCAAGTCAACCCTGTCTATCCGCACCCTGACTTCGCTTCCGATCTCCTTCGCCTTCGCAGCGACCTTGAGCTCGACCGCGGGGTCGGCGATCTGCACCGTTCCGACCCCGGTCTTGGGATTGACGTCGGTGACCACGCCGACGAAGATCTCGCCGACCCTCGATGACAGCACCAAGGCCTCGGTGAGGTCGATCACTCCCGCCTCGTAGGCTTTCGCGCTGCGTCCCGATTCGGCCATCTCCTCCGGCAGCACCCCCAACCCGTCTGTGGCCCAGGCCGGAATGGGAAGCCCGTTGAACAGGCTGTGGCAGACCTCCAGGACGTAGCGGTCGACGAGGCGACGCAACGGGGCGGTGGTGTGTGCGTACGGGGCGGCGAGGGCGGCATGCTGAAAATTGCCTATGGGGAGTTCGCCGTTGAATGCCACATAGCCGGCTCCCCGGAACACCGTGGTGCACTTCGTGAGGACCGCCAACTGGGCCGGTACCTCCGGTGAAAGCGCCCTGACGAAGTCGGGGTAGCTGACCCCTTCGCGCCACACGACGCCGAGGGTACGCGCCGTGCGGCGCAGCTTCTCCAGCGTCCACTGCTGCGCCGCGGGAAGTGTCCGCAGGATTCCGACCTTGGCGTCCAGCATCGTCCGGGCGGCCGCGAACCCCGTCAGGAGCGAGATCTGCGCATTCCAGTTCTCAACCGGCGCCATCGTACGGAACTCCAGCGCCCAGGTGCCGTTGCGCTGGACTATCTCCTGCTCGGGCAGGTTCAGCGAGACGCCACCCCTGTCGATCTCTCGCTGCTGTCGCAGCCGACCCACCGTGGGTAACAGTTCGATGCTGGGGTGCGGCGTGCCCGCGACCATGTCGGCCCAGACTCCGTCGTAGCTCAGCTTCGCCCTGCTGCGCACCAGCGCCCGGGTGAGCGCCACGTCACGTAATTCGCCGTCGGCATCCAGCTGCAACTCCCAGAGCATCGCGGGCCGGGGCACTCCGTCGGCCAGCAATGACGCCGTATGCTCGCTCAGCGACTCCGGGTGCAGCGGGATCCGCGCTCCCGGCGCGTATTTCGTCTGACCGCGGCGGTGGGTCTCCGCTTCCAGCGCCGTATTCGGCAGCACGAAGTGGCCGACGTCCGCGATGGCGTATCGGACGAGGAACCCGTCGTCGTCCCGTTCGAGCTGCAGCGCCTGGTCAAGATCAGTCGAGTTGGCAGGGTCGATCGTCACGAACTCGACGTCGGTACGGTCGACGTGGCCGTCGAGTGGCAACCTTGCGACCGCCTCGGCCTCAGCCAGCACACCCGGCGGAAACGAGGTCGGCAGGCCGAGCCTGGCCTGCAGTCGGCCCAGACCATCGCGAAGGGCCGCAGGTACCTCGGCCGCCGCGATGTGGGCCGCAGGCATCAGATACCGGACTCGGGGGTGCGCACCAGGATCCGGTCGCACTCGACGCACCGCAGCACCTGGTCAACAGGCGAGCGGCGGTAGGCATCGAGGTCGGCAGGGGTCAGCTGCAGTTGGCAGCCTCCGCAGCGTCCGGACTTCACCGCGGCCGCACCCAGTCCCGAAGACTTCCGCAGCTTCTCGTACAACCCGAGAAGGTCAGCGGGGATCCTGCCCGCGATCGGTGCCCGCGTCTCGGCCAGGTCGGCCGCCTCCTTGCGTAGCTTCCCCACCGCCACGTCGCGGCCGGCGACCTCGTCACGGAGCCTTGTTTCGACTTCGGCCTTCTGCGCCGCGATCTTGTCCCGATGGGCGGTGGCCTCCTCCAACTGACTCATCAGTTCGAGTTCGGCGTCCTCCAACTCGGAGATTCGCCGGGTGAGGTGAGCCACCTCATCGGTCAGAGACCGCAGAATCTTCGGGTCGCTGACGGAGCCGTCGTCGACCCGTTGCTGGTTGCGGACCAGCCTCGCCTTGACTGGGGCGAGATCGGCCTCGGCCTTCGAGACGGCGACCCCTAGGTCGTCGACCTCGATGCTGGAGGCGACCAGCTCGTCGGTGACCGCCTGCCTCGCCTCCATCAACGAGGCGATCGCCTTGTGCTGCGGTAGGCTGCGGGCCGCATGCTGCACTCGGGCGACCTCGGAATCGAGATCTGCGAGGGTCAGCAGCGTGCGTTGGGCGGCGGGGTCGGCGAGCATTCAGCGGTCCTTTATCCAGTTGGGTCGACCCCACCCTACTATCGGATCAGAGCGCGAGACGCTCCTTCACTTTGGCGGCCAAAGCCTCCGCCAGTTCCTTCGCCTCGTCCTGCGTCGGAGCCTCGACCATCACGCGCACCACCGGCTCGGTGCCCGAGGGTCGCAGGAGCACCCGTCCGGTGTTGCCGAGTCGCTTCGCGGCAGCTGTGACGGCCGACTGCACCTCATTGTCGATACCTGCACGCAGCTTGTCGACACCGCGCACGTTGATGACCACCTGCGGCAGCACCGTCATCACCGACGCGAGTTCGCGCAGCGACTTGCCGGTTGCGAGCATCCGGGCCGCCAGGTGAAGACCGGTGAGGGTACCGTCGCCGGTGTTGGCGAACTCGGAGATGATCACATGGCCGGACTGTTCGCCGCCCAGGGCGAAACCGTTCGCGTTCATGGATTCCAGCACATACCTGTCGCCGACCTTCGTCTGATCGACCCGGATGCCATGTTCGCGCATCGCGTTGGTGAGCCCCAGGTTGCTCATCACGGTGGCGACCAGGGTGTCGGAGTGCAGGCGGTGCTCCTCCTTCATCGCGATCGCGAGGACGGCGAGGATCTTGTCTCCGTCTACCAGGTTGCCCTCGGCGTCGATCGCCATGCAGCGGTCGGCGTCGCCGTCGAGCGCGATGCCCAGGTCGGCCCCCTCCGAGATGACGCGTGCGGTGACCGCCGCCATGTGTGTCGACCCGGCGTGATCGTTGATGTTGAGCCCGTCCGGCTGCGCATGGATCGCGACGGTTTCCGCCCCGAGCGCCGTGAACGCCTGGACGGCGGTGGTGGAGGCCGCGCCGTGGGCGCAGTCGATAACGACCTTCAGCCCGGCCAGGGAAGCGCCCTCGCCAAGGGACATCACGAGATGGTCGACGTAGCGGTCCACAGCTCCCAGATCCGTCCTGACACGGCCGACGGCATCGCCGATGGGCCGGTTCCAGGTCTCCCCCATGCGCGCCTCGATGGCATCCTCGAGGTAGTCGTCGAGCTTGACGCCCCCCTTGGAGAAGAACTTGATCCCATTGTCCGGCATCGGGTTGTGGGAGGCGGAGATCATCACACCCAGATCGGCCGACGTGTCGTTGACCAGGAACGCGACCGCCGGGGTCGGGAGCACACCCAACCGGATCACATCCACGCCGGCCGAGGCCAGACCTGCAACGACCGCAGCCTCTAGAAACTCGCCGCTGGCGCGCGGGTCGCGCCCCACGAGCGCGGTGGGTCGGTGCCCTGAGAAGGCACCCGCCTCCCCCAGGATGTGCGCCGCCGCCACCGAGAGATCGAGTGCCAACTCGGCGGTCAGCTCATCATTCGCGACACCACGGACGCCGTCGGTACCAAAAAGTCTTGCCACGCAGAACACCCTAGCCCAAACGCTCGGAACTACTGAGCGACCCACCGGCTCGCAGCGCGCGGCAGCCAACAAACACAAAATGCCCATCCCCGGAAGGGATGGGCATTTTGTTGCTGAATCAGCGCTTGCTGTACTGCGGGGCCTTGCGGGCCTTCTTGAGACCGGCCTTCTTGCGCTCGATGACACGCGCGTCGCGGGTCAGCATGCCGGCCTTCTTGAGGGCGGGGCGCGAGGCCTCGGCGTCGACCTGGTTGAGGGCGCGGGCCACCCCAAGTCGGAGCGCTCCTGCCTGACCGGTGATGCCGCCACCATTGATGCGTGCGATCACGTCATAGGAGCCATCGACGCCTGCCACCTTGAACGGATCGCTGGCGTGCTGCTGGTGCACCTTGTTCGGGAAGTACTCCTCGAGGGTGCGACCGTTGATCTTCCATGCGCCGGTGCCGGGAACGATCCGGACGCGGGCGACGGCCTCCTTGCGACGACCCGTGCCGTAGCCCGGGGCCACGACGGCGGGACGCACGTCGACGCCTGCGGCTGCTGCCGGGTTCGAGTCGGAGCGGTAGGCGATCTCGCGGTCCTGCTCGTCAACGAAGGGCGTGATCTCTTCTGCGACGGTCTCTTCGACGTTCTCAGTCATCTGGTTCTCACTCACTGGGCGATCTGGGTGATCTCGTAGGGCTGCGGCTTCTGTGCAGCGTGCGGGTGCTCGGGGCCGGCGTAGACCTTGAGCTTGCCGATCAGCTGACGGCTCAGCTTATTCTTCGGCAGCATCCCCCACACGGCACGCTCGACGGCCTTGCGAGGATCCTTCTCCAGCATCTCACCGATCGGGACGGCCTTCAGGCCACCCGGGCGACCCGAGTGCGAGTAGCGCATCGACTTGGTTGCCTTGTCGCCGGTGAGGGCGATCTTGGAGGCGTTGACGATGACGACGAAGTCGCCGCCGTCGACGTGGGGGGCGTAGGTGGCCTTGTGCTTGCCCCGCAGCAGGGTCGCAGCGGCCACGGCCAGACGACCGAGGACAACGTCCTCGGCGTCGATCACATGCCAGTTCCGGGCGATTTCGCCTGGCTTCGGGGTGTACGTAGACACGGAGGCAGACCAACTTCCATTCAATAAAAACAGTTTGCGGTGCGCTGGCGACATCGGCACCAGGGCCGCTCAGGCCACCCTGCGCGCAACAGCTACCTAGCTTAGTTCGGCAAACGCCTGAGCGCAAAATCCATCGTCGATCGGCAGCCTGAGCAGGTTACCCGAGGCCGCCCACATCGCCAAACCGAAGGGCACTACTCTGAGGTATGGCCTCAAAGACGAGCACCCAGATAGCCGTGACGTCGCCGGATGATGTGCGCAATGTCGTACTCATCGGCGCCAGCGGCTCAGGTAAAACGACCCTCTTCGAACACCTCCTACGGGCCCGCATCGACGGGTACCGTGGGGAGAAGGACACCCCGGAGCGCGGGGCGTCCCTGACCCTTGCCTCCATTCCGGCGATGGACGTTCAGATCAATCTCCTGGACGCGCCGGGGCACCCCGACTTCGTCGGCGAGTTGCGCGCCGGTCTTCGGGCCGCTGACGCGGCGATCTTCGTGGTCGCGGCAGGCGACGACATCGATCCGACGACGGTGGCACTCTGGGAGGAGTGCAACCAGGTGGCTATGCCCCGCATCATCGCCATCACAAAACTCGACCAGGGACGCGCCACTTTCGACGAGATGGTCGAGGCGTGTCTGACGACCTTCGGGGAAGGCGTCATCCCGGCGCTCATCCCGTTGACCCAGGGCGGCGCCAATGTGGGCAACCTGTCGCTGCTGAACAAGCGCGCACACGACTACTCCAGCGGAACACGCGTCTCCCGCGCCGCAACCGCCGACGAGTTGGTTCTGATCGACGAGAGGCGCGCACCACTGCTTGAGGCGATCATCACCGAGGTGCAGGACGACGACCTCATGGATCGATACCTGGAAGGCGAGGAGATCGCCGTCGATGAGGCGCACCGGTCGCTGCAACGAGCCGTCATCGGGGCCCGCTTCTTCCCTCTGCTTCCCGCGCACACGACCAGCGACAAAGGGACAGAGGAGCTGCTGCGCTGGGTTGAGAAGGGCTTCCCGCCCCCGACCGCGCACCCCGCCCCCGACGTGACCACGCCGAACGGAGCGACGCTGCCACCGTTGGCCTGCGACCCGGACGCCCCACTGGTGGCTCAGGTGATCCGCACCACGTCAGACAACTATTCGGGCCGCACCGCGCTGGTGCGCATCTTCTCCGGCCGGATCAGACCCGACGACGTGGTGCACGTCTCGGGGCATCGGGAACTGCTGGGCGCGGATCCGGACCCCCTTCACCCGGACCACGACGACGAGGAGCGGGTCGGGCCGATCTCGGCACCTGCTGGTCTGGAGTTCGCGACGCTGAAGGAGGCGATCGCCGGTGAGATCGTGCTCGTCACCAGGCTGTCGAAGGCCGACACCGGCGACACTCTGTCGGCGCTGGAGCGACCCGCGCTGGTCGAACCGTGGGAACTGCCGACCCCGCTTCTGCCGGTGGCGCTCAGCTCCCCCAGCCGGGGCGATTCCGACAAGCTGACCGGCGCGCTCCACCGTCTGTGCGTGGAGGATTCGACGATCCGACTGGAGCGAAACTCCGAGACCGAGCAGCAGGTGCTCTGGGTGATGGGGCAGGCGCAGAAGGATCTGATCCTCTCGCATCTTCGCGAGAAGCTGGGCCTGAAGGTCGACGAAGAGCCGGTTCGGGTACCACTTCGGGAGACGTTCCTCGAGCCCATCAGGGGCCTCGGCCGCAACGTCAAGCAGTCGGGCGGGCACGGTCAGTACGCCGTCTGCAATGTTGAGGTGACGCCCCTGGAGCGCGGGTCGGGCTTTGAGTTCGTCGACAAGGTCGTCGGGGGTGCCGTGCCGCGCGCCTACATCGCCTCCGTGGAGAAGGGCCTCGCACAGCAGATGGCGCAGGGCACCACGTTTGGGGTCCCCACCGTCGACATCCGCGTGACCCTCTACGACGGCAAGGCCCATTCGGTCGATTCGTCCGACATGGCGTTCCAGGTCTCGGGTCAGCTGGCCCTCCGTGATGCCGCGGGCAAGGGCAGCGTCGGGGTGCTGGAACCGGTCGACCGGGTGCGGGTCAAGGTGGCCGACGGTTACCTCGGCGCCGTGCTGACCGACCTCGGGTCGCGCCGCGCCCAGGTGCAGGGCAGCGACCTGGACGGGGCCGGCCACGCGACCGTCGAGGCGCTGGTGCCCCAGATCGAGTTGATCAGCTACCCGATCGACTTGCGGGGGCTCGCGCAGGGCACCGGCTCCTTCACCCGCCAGTTCGACGGCTACGACCTCATGCCAGAGGAGCTCTGGCCCGCCAGGCGGTGACGGCGTCGAGGAGCGCATCGGCGACGATGCGCTTCGAACCCGCCACATCGGCAACCACCTCGTCGGATGAGTCGATCACGACGAGGTGGTTGTCCGCGGTTTCGAACCCCTTCGACCAGCCCACCTCGTTGATCGCCAGCAGGTCGGCGCCCTTGCGGCGCCGCTTCCTACGGCCGCGTTGCAGCAGTTCATCGCCGTGCCCGGTCTCCGCCGCGAACCCGACGATGGCCTGACCCGCCCTGCGCCTCGCAGCCAGCCCCGCGAGGATGTCCTCGTTCTCGACGAGTTGGATCGCGCTCAGGCCGCCGTCCTCCTTCGTCAGCTTTCCCTGCGAAACCCCGACTGGGCGGAAGTCGGCCACCGCGGCCGCCATCACGATCACATCGGCGCGCTCTGCCGCCTCGCGCATGACCGCCCCCAAATCTGCGGCGGTGCCGGCCGTGACGACCTCTACGCCCGGCCCTGCACCCGCGAGGACCGAGTCCTCGACATTGGCCGCGGCCAGCAGAACCCGCGCGCCCCGCGCGGCCGCGGCGGCAGCGATCGCCACCCCCTGTCTCCCACTCGACCGGTTCCCGAGGTAGCGGACGGGGTCGAGCGGCTCCCGCGTGCCACCGGCCGACACCGCGACCGTCAGCCCTTCCAAGTCGCGGCGGGTACCGAGCATCTCTTCGATACGGGCATGGATCGCCTCGGGTTCACTCATACGCCCCGGCCCCGAGTCCCCGCCCGTCAGCTCGCCGTCGTCCGGGCCGACCACCTGCACACCCCTGGCCCGAAGCGTCGCCATGTTCGCCACGGTCGCGGGGTGGAACCACATCTGGGTGTGCATCGCCGGAGCCATCAGGACGGGCGCCTCGGTGGCCAGGAGGGTCGTGCCGAGCAGGTCAGAGGCCAGCCCGGCGGCCATGGCTGCGATCGTGTTGGCGGTGGCGGGCGCGACGACCACCAGGTCGGCCCGCTGGCCCAACGCCACATGCCGCACCCGGGGCACATCGTCGTGTACGGAGGTGGTCACCGGGTTGCGGCTGATCGCCTCCCAGGTGGGCAACCCGACGAACCGCAGCGCGTCTTCTGTGGGGACGACGTGGACCTCGTGACCGTCGGCGATCAACAGCCGCGCCAGTTGGACACTCTTGTAGGCGGCGATCCCGCCGGTGACTCCCAGGACGATGAACATGGCTCCGATTCTTCCATCCGGGTACGCTGCCCGGCATGTGCACCGTCGTGATTCGCGTCCCGGAGCCGGAAAACCCGACCGTCCGGATCCTGGCAGTAAGGGACGAGGACCCTCACCGCCCGTGGCGTCCGCTCGGCCCGTGGTGGCCCGAACGCGACGGCGTGCGGGGAGTGCTGGACGAACTGGCGGGCGGCGCCTGGCTGGCACACGACGACCGACGGCTGGCGGTGCTGCTCAACCGGGCAGGCGGCTCCACCGTCGCGGTACCCACCTCCCGCGGCTCCCTCGTGCTGGATGCCCTAGCCGGGCACCCGCTCCCAAATCCGCTCACCACCCTCGGATTCAACCTGGTGGTGGCTGACCGCTCCAACGTGCGGATCACATCCTGGGAGTCCGGGTCGCCGCGCACCGTCGACCTTGCGCCTGGGACCCACATGGTCGCCCACGACGACGTCGACGACCTCGGCACGGCGAGGGTCGCGGCATGGCTCGACGCGTTCGCGGGGGCCCCGACCGAGGGGGAACGCTGGTGGGTCGACTGGATCGACGTGCTGGCCCACACGACGCTGGTGGGCGCTACCGACGACCGGGCGATCATCCGCGACAACCGGCCGCACGGCTTCCCCACCCAGACGCTCCTGGTGTGCGTCGCCAGCATCGGCGCGGAGGGGGTCACCGCCAAGATGGCAACGTTGCGTGAACCCGGCCGTTGGAACGAACTGGCGCTGTGAGCCTCAGAGCACCCCGCCGCTGCTGACGATCTCCTTGCCGAACGGGAAGCACGTCACGGGGATCATCTTGAGGCTCACCCAGGCGTTGGCGATGCCGACGATGGTGATGGTCTGCGCGAGGGCCGTCCCGATGTGGATGAGCGCGAGCCACCATCCGGCGATGATGAACCAGAGGAAGTTCATGATCTTCGATCCTGCCCCGGCGCCGGGCTTCTTCACCACCGTGCGGCCGAACGGCAGCAGCACGTAGCGCGCCATGCGGAATGATGCGACCCCGGCCGGGATCGTGACGATGAAGATGCAGGCGATGATGCCCGCGACGAAATAGCCGAGGGCGAGCCAGAATCCCCCGAGGACAACCCAGATGACGTTGAGCAAAGTCCGCATTGACGTTTCCTTCCAACTCGTTGGAGGCCCATTCTACGGAGGTCGGCGGCTGGTTGGTGGCGACAACTCACGCGGCACTACCCTGTTGGGATGGACCCGCTTCCACCCCGCCTGCATCGCGATGTCGTCAGCTTCGTGCGCCGCAGCACCCGGATGAACGAGTCGCAGGTCAGATCCTGGACCCGACACCACGACGAGTTCGTGGTCACCGTGCCGCGCGCCGAGTTGTCGACCTCGATCGCGGCGGATGCACGGGTCGACTGGGCCTCGGAGTTCGGTCGCTCCGCCCCGTTGATCGTCGAGATCGGCTCCGGCGGGGGCGATTCGCTGGTGCCGATGGCGGCTGGGCGCCCCGGGTCCGACGTCGTGGCGTTCGAGGTGTTCGAGCCGGCGGTCGCCTCGGCGCTCGGCCGCATCGCAAGGGACGGCGCGACCAACGTCCGACTGGTCGTCGCCGACGGCGCCCAAGGGTTGGCAACGCTCTTCGACGACGGGGCCGTCAGCGAGCTGTGGACGTTCTTCGCCGACCCGTGGCACAAGAAGCGGCACCACAAGCGGCGGTTGGTCGGCCGCGACTTCGCCGATGTCGTCGTCAACAAACTGGCGCCGGGGGGCCTGTGGCGGCTTGCGACCGACTGGGAGGATTACGCACTCTGGATGCGCGAGCACCTGGACGGGGCGCCGCTCCTGGAGAACATCCACGGCGGCTGGGCGCCGCGGCTTGCCGAGCGGCCGGTGACCAAGTACGAGGCCAAGGGGCTGGCCGCGGGACGCACCGTCTACGACCTCACCTACCGGAGGCGCGATGCGCCTCAGGATTGATCTGGCCTACGACGGCACCGACTTCCACGGTTGGGCGACCCAACCGGGCCTCCGCACGGTACAAGGCGTGCTCGAGCCGTGGATCGGGCAGGTCCTCCGCCTGGATCGGCCACCGTCCGTCGTGGTGGCGGGGCGCACCGACGCCGGTGTGCACGCGAGGGCGCAGGTGTGCCACGTCGACGTCGATCTCGACGGGGATCCCTCGGCCGACCTGGAGCGCAGGCTGCGGCGCGTGCTCCCCCACGACGTCGTGGTCCGACGGGTGCGGCCCGCCCCTGACGGTTTCGATGCGAGGTTCTCCGCGATCTGGCGCAGATACTGTTACCGGGTCGTCGACGACGGCGAGTTCGCAGATCCTCTCCTTCGGGGGCACATCGCCCGATTGCCCTTCCACCTGGATCCCGGGGCCCTCAACGCGGCGGCCGCCACGGTGCTCGGACTCAGGGATTTCGCCCCATTCTGCAGGCCCAGGGAGGGCGCCACAACCATCCGCGAACTGCGCGAGTTGGGGGCCGTGCGACGCCCAGACGGGGTGATCGAGATCTGGTTGCAGGCGGACGCGTTCTGCCATTCCATGGTCCGGTCCCTTGTGGGGGCGCTCACGGCCGTTGCGGGTGGACGGCGCAACCTGGCCTGGTTGGAGGAGGTGGCCGCGACCGGCCACCGGCATTCGGACGTGCTGGTGATGCCCGCGGCGGGGCTTACGCTCGAGGCGGTCGGCTACCCGGCAGAGGACCGGTTGGCGGAGCGGGCGGCCGAGGCCCGCAACGTACGCACCTTGGAGGAGATATGAGCCACTACTTCGTGACGCCCGATGAGCCACTCGTCACACACGAGTTCGAGGCGCGGGTCTTCGGCCGAGAATTGACGTTCCTGTCGGCTTCGGGCGTGTTCTCCGGAGACCGGCTGGACCTCGGCACCTCGGTCCTGTTGCGCGAGGTCGAGCCTCCCATCACCGGTCGGGTGCTCGACCTGGGCTGCGGCGTCGGCACCATCGCCGTCGGCCTCGCGCTGGCGTCGCCCGGGGTCAGCGTCGACGCGATCGACGTCAACGAGCGCGCCGTCGAGCTCACCGGGCTCAACGCGGCCAGGCACGGCGTGGGCGACCGGGTTCAGGCGATGACTCCTGACGAGGTGCCCGCCGACGTGCTCTACGACGAGATCTGGTCGAATCCCCCGATCCGGATCGGGAAGGAGGCCCTGCACGAGCTGTTGCTAACGTGGCTCGGCCGGCTTCGCCCTGAGGGCGTCGCCTATCTGGTGGTGGGGCGGAACCTCGGCGCGGATTCACTGCAGCGATGGCTTGTCGAGCAGGGCCATCCGACAGAGCGGATCGCCTCGGCCAAGGGCTTCAGGGTGTTGCGGGCACATGTTTAGCGGGGCTCTGGTGGGGCATAGGATGGATGAAGTCAGCGCGTCGGAACCGGCGCGAGTTCATTCGAAGGAGTAAACCAATGACCTACACCCTCCCGGATCTCCCCTACGACTACAGCGCGCTCGCCCCACACATCGCCCCCGAGATCATGGAGCTGCACCACAGCAAGCACCATGCCGCCTACGTCGCTGGCGCCAACGCCGCGCTCGAGCAGCTGGCGGACGCCCGTGAGTCGGGCAACCTCGGCGCCGTGAACAAGCTGGAGAAGGACCTGGCGTTCCACCTCGGTGGCCACATCAACCACTCGGTGTTCTGGAAGAACATGTCGCCCGACGGCGGCGGCGAGCCCACCGGTGACGTGGCCGATGCGATCGGCGAGTTCTTCGGCTCGTTCGACGGCTTCAAGAAGCAGTTCAACGCCGTCGCCAACGGCATCCAGGGTTCGGGTTGGTCGATGCTGGTGTGGGACACGCTTGGCCAGCGCCTCAACATCAACCAGCTGTTCGACCAGCAGGGCAACCTGCCCGTCGGCCAGCTTCCGATCCTGCAGCTCGACATGTGGGAGCACGCCTTCTACCTGCAGTACAAGAACGTGAAGGGCGACTACGTCAACGCCTGGTGGAACGTGGTCAACTGGGCAGACGTCGCCCAGCGTCTGGCAGCCGCCAAGGCCGCGGGTGTCGCTTACTGACACCACCGTCCGCAACTATGGAAGGGCCCCGGGAGTTCCCGGGGCCTTTTGGCGTCTGCCGCACCCCTGGTTTGAGCAGGATTTGCAAGTCAAACCGACGCTGCCCGCATCGTCAGCAGACAATGCCCGGTTCGCGCCAATGAGTAGCAAATCCTGCTCAAACCACCAACCAGGGACCA
>NZ_FQZG01000090.1 GCF_900141915.1 Tessaracoccus bendigoensis DSM 12906
CGAACCCCGGATAGTCCATCTTTCCACTTCCGTGGACGCCGCGCGGGCGTGAAAATGGGGCTGGGTGCCCGTGACGCCGGTGACACACTTTGGGACTGGAACCCGTCGGATAGTCTGGCGTTGGGCCTTGACCCTTCGGGTCGCGCACTGTTGCTACGAGCACGCCGGTTAGAGTTCAGCTTTTTACCTGACTTGGCCCCCTGGGCACCCGTTGTTGAGTGATTCGCTGCTGTTCAACGGAAGGGAGGGTGCGGCGATGATGGAGCCTGAGGAGTTCTCGGATGAGGATCATGAGCAGATCCTGGAGCGGGTGGCTGCTGTCGATGTTGGTAAGGCTTCGGGGATGGTGTGCCTACGGGTACCTGACCCGGTCAAACAGAAACGATCCAATCGCGTGTGGGAGGTGCCTGCCACGACCAACGCGGTGATCGAGATGTGTGACCGGTTGGTCCAGGAGCAGGTCATGAAGGTCACTTTGGAGGCCACCAGCGATTACTGGCGGATCTGGTTCTATCTGCTGGAGGCTGCCGGGTTGGATGTGCAGCTGGTCAGGGCCCATGACGTCAAACAGGCTCCTGGGCGTCCGAAGACCGACAAGTTGGACGCGGTGTGGTTAGCGAAGCTGACCGAGCGGGGAATGCTGAGGCCCTCGTTCGTGCCTCCTACTGAGATTCGGGTGCTGCGGGACTACTCCCGGATGCGGGTCGATCTGACCCATGAACGCACCCGCCACTATGCCCGGTTGGAGAAGTTGCTCGAGGATGCTCTGATCAAGGTATCGGCCGTGGCCAGTTCGATGGACACGCTCTCGGTACGCGACATGATTGAAGCGTTGATCGCTGGCGAGCGGGACCCGAAGGTGCTGGCTGGTTTGGCCAGGGGCCGGATGAAGGTCAAGCATGCTGAACTGGTCGAAGCTCTCACCGGCCGGTTCGATACCCATCATGGTGAACTTGCCCGGATCCTGCTCAACCAGATCGATTCCCTGACCCGTCAGATCGACCAGATCACCGGCCGGCTGACCGAGTTGATCGATCAGATCCCGGCAGCGCAGGGAACCGATCGAGATGGCGTCACCGGCCCGGGCATCGGCACCGGACCCGATGCCGTGGTCTCGCCTGCTGTTGAGCGTCTCAGCAAGATCCCTGGTATCGCCACTCGTAGCGCCCAGACCATCATCGCTGAGATCGGCCTCGACATGAGCCGGTTCCCCACTCCAGCCCATCTGGTGTCCTGGGCGAAACTGTCGCCTCGTACCATCCAATCCGGAGCGAAACGAACCAACGGTCGCACCGGCAAAGGTAACCCGTACCTCAAAGGGGTCCTCGGTGAAGCAGCCAGCTCGGCAGGTAGAACCCACACCTTCTACGGCCAACGGTACCGCCGTATTGTGAAACGCCGCGGCAAACTCAAAGCCCTGGTAGCGGTCGCCCGTTCGATCCTGGTCTCTATCTGGCACCTCCTGGCCAACCCCGAAACCCCGTACCAAGAACTCGGAGCAGACCACTACGCCACCCGCGTGGACGGTAACCGAAAGGTCCGAAACCACGTCAGAGACCTCCAAGCACTCGGCTACCAAGTCTCCCTACAACCCATGGCCTGACCCCTAACAACCCTCACACCCCGGAACCCACCCCCGGGGCGCAAGACCCTGCCCACCCCCAAGTCATTTTCCGGTTAGTGCTCAAGCCTCACCCATCCCCGGGAGGGTGATCATGTGGCAGGTGAGCCGACCGGTGGCCGTCTGCCTGCCCTCCTCGTCGCGCACGTCGACCTGGTAGGTGACGACGCTGACGCCAAGGTGCACCGCCACTGCGGTGCCCGTCACCGTCCCTCCCTTGACGGCACGCAGGTGCGTGACGTTCAGGTCGACGCCGACGCCAACCCGACGCGGGTACCCGTGCGCCATCGCCCCCATCGACGCCAGCGTCTCGACCAGGGTCGCCGTCGCACCACCGTGCAGCAACCCGAACGGCTGCTGGTTCCCGTCGACGGGGATGGTTCCGACGACCCTCTTGGGGGTCAGCTCCGTGAGCACCAGTCCGATCTTCGTGTCGAGGGGTGAGACGACCTCGGCGGCCCAGCCCGGTAGGTTGTTCATGACGGGCACTCTGCCAGATTCGGTAGGCTCTGCGGGTGGACATTCCTGGGAAACTGCTGCTGATCGACGGTCACTCCGTGGCCTACCGCGCGTTCTTCGCGCTGCCCGTCGACAACTTCTCGACCAGCACCGGGCAGCACACCAATGCCGTGTTCGGGTTCACGTCGATGCTGATCAACGTGCTGCGCGAGGAGCGGCCCACGCACCTTGCCGTCGCCTTCGACGTGGCGCGAGAGTCGTTCCGCACCGAGCAGTATCCCGAGTACAAGGCGACCAGGGCCAAGTCGCCAGATGAGTTCAAGGGGCAGGTCCAGCTCATCAAGCAGGTGCTGGATTCATTGAATATCGCCCACGTCGAGAAGCCCGGCTACGAGGCCGACGACATCATCGCCACCCTCTCCACGCAGGCGGCCGCGGACGGCTTTGACGTGTTCATCGTGACGGGCGACAGGGACGCGATGCAGTTGGTCAATGAACGCGTCACCGTGTTGTATCCCCGCAAGGGGGTCTCGGACCTCGCGCGGATGACACCCGACGCCGTCACGGAGAAGTATCTCGTGGCCCCGGTGCGTTACCCGGAGCTTGCGGCGCTCGTGGGTGAGACCAGCGACAACCTGCCTGGTGTGCCGGGGGTCGGCCCGAAGACGGCGGCGAAGTGGCTGACGCAGTTCGACGGGCTGGAGAACCTGATCGCCCGCGCCGAGCAGGCGCCCGGCAAGGCGGGGGAGTCGTTTCGTGCGCACCTGGACGACGTCGTGCGTAACCGGCGGCTCAACGCGCTGGTACGTGATCTGGACATCGACCTGACGGTGGAGGCGACCGTCCGGCGCGACTGGGACCGCGAACTGGTCCACACCCTCTTCGACGCGCTCGAGTTCAGGGTGCTGCGGGAGCGGCTCCTGGAGCTCGCGCCGGCAGAGCCGGTGAAGACCGGCGGGTTCGAGGTGGCGGGCGCCAGGCTCGTGGCGGGTGAGCTTCCCGCGTGGCTCGATGCCCACGCCGTCGAGGCGACCGCCGTCGATTTCGTCGGCACCTGGGGCAGCGGCACCGGGGACATCACCGGCATCGCCTTCGCGACCTCCGACGGCGCGGGGGCCTACGTCGATACCGCAGAGCTGTCCGTCGCTGACGACCAGGCACTGGCGAAATGGTTGACGGACCCGTCGCATCCGAAGATCGTGCATGGGGCGAAGGGGGCGATGCTGGGTTGCTGGGCGCGTGGCTGGGAACTGTCGGGGGTCGAGCTGGACACGCTGCTGGCCGCGTATCTCCTGAGGCCCGATCAGCGCACCTACGACCTGGCCGATCTGGCGCTCCGGTATCTGCACCGCGATCTCAGCGCCGCCGCCATGGTCACCGACGATGACGGGCAGGGGGCCTTCTCATTTGACGATGAGCCCGATGAGGTCGCCGACTCCGCGTTGCTTCGGGCGCGTGCCGTCTTCGACCTGTCGGGCGCGATTGCCGACGAGCTGGAGGAGCGTGGGGCGGTTTCGTTGCTGCGCGAGGTCGAGTTGCCGCTTCAGGGCCAGTTGGCAGGCATGGAACGCGTTGGCATCTGTGTCGACGTCGACCGGCTCGAGCGGCTGCGCGACGATTTCGACCGCGCGGTCGTGGGGGCCCAGCAGGCGGCGTGGGACGTTCTTGGTCATGAGGTGAATCTGGGCTCGCCCAAACAGCTTCAGGGGGTGCTGTTCGACGAGTTGGACATGCCGAAGACCCGCAGGACCAAGTCGGGCTACACGACCGACGCCGAAGCTCTCGAGTCGCTGTTCGCGAGGACGGCGCACCCGTTCCTTGAGCACCTCTTGGAGCACCGCGACGCCATCCGGCTGCGGCAGACGGTCGACGGGTTGCTGGCGGCGGTGGCCTCCGACGGGCGCGTCCACACGACCTATGTCCAGACGATCGCGGCGACCGGGCGGCTGTCGTCGACCGATCCGAACCTGCAGAACATCCCCATCCGCACGTCTCTCGGACGACAGATCCGTTCGGCGTTCGTGCCGGGGGATGGCTTTGAGTCGCTGATGTCGGCGGACTATTCGCAGATCGAGATGCGGATCATGGCGCACGCCAGCGGAGACGAGGGCCTGATCGAGGCGTTCGCGTCAGGGCGCGACTTCCACGGGGAGATGGCCTCGCTCGTCTTCGGGGTCGAACCCGAAGACGTCACCGGTGAGATGCGGGCGCGGATCAAGGCCATGAACTACGGGCTGGCCTATGGGTTGAGCGCTTTCGGGCTGTCGAACCAGCTGAAGATCAGCGTCGGTGAGGCGAAGGCGCTGATGGAGGACTACTTCGCACGCGTCGGCGGGGTCCACGACTATCTGGCCGGCATCGTCGAACAGGCCAGGAAGGTGGGCTACACCGAGACGATGCTCGGCCGGCGCCGCTACCTCCCGGACCTGACGAGCTCCAACCGGCAGCGCCGCGAGATGGCTGAACGGGCGGCGCTGAACTCGCCGATCCAGGGGTCGGCCGCCGATGTGATCAAGGTCGCGATGATCAACGTCGGCGCGGCGCTTGAGCGGGAAGGGCTGCATAGCCGGGTGCTGCTGCAGGTCCACGATGAGTTGGTGTTCGAGGTTGCGCCGGGGGAGCAGGACCGGCTCGGTGCGTTGGTTGAGACCGAGATGGGTGGGGCGATGGCGCTGAAGGTCCCGTTGAGCGTGTCGGTCGGCGTCGGCCCGAACTGGGAGTCTGCGGCGCACTGATCGGCCGGTGGGTAGCGGCGCGTCGGCGACTGTCTGGGTTGCCTGGCCCGCACCTCGGCGACGGTGCCGTCTGGCAGGTCCGCGTGTCTGTGATGCCTGCGCGCGTGTGGGGTCTGTTTGTCGGGTGCGGGGTGGCGTTGGGTTGCGACAAGTGATGCCTGCGCGCGTGTGGGGTCTGTGCGTGTGGGTCTGTGCGTGTCTGGCGTGCGTGCGTGTCTGGCGGTCGGGGCAGTGGTCGATAAGGTGCATGGACCGCTGAAAATCGGCCAGTGGTCGATAGTCGTCCGTGGACGGGTGAGAATCGGCCACTGGTCGGTTCTTGTGGCTCGGGTGGGGGTGACGGTGGTCAGGCCCGGCAAAGCTGTGGTCGATCTTCGTCGTCAGACGGGTGAGAATCGGCCAGTGGTCGGTTCTTGTGGCCCGGGTGGGGGCGACGGTGGTCAGGCCTCGCAAGGTGGTGGTCGATCCTCGACGTCAGACGGGTGAGAATCGGCCAGTGGTCGATTTTCGGGGGCCGACAGACTCAAGCCTGCCGACCGCGGCTAGGAGGCGGAGGGCAGCGTCACCGGCTTGAAGTTGAAGAACACCCTCGAGAGCCAGAACTCGGTCGACTTCTCGAAGTCCCAGCAGATGATGATGCTCAGAGACGGGTCTCCTTCGAAGTCGACCATCACCGTTGAGTCCGGGTCGTAGTCGTCGACGGCGAGCAGCAGGCTGTCCGTGTAGCCGTAGCAGAGCACCTGCCCGTCGCCGCCGTGCAACTTGATCACGTCTCCGGGCTGGAACTGCGACTGGCCGTCGGCGAAGAGTTCATTGCCCAGCGCTCCACCGTTGCGGTACGTGTGGATGGTCATGACGGCCCTGCCCTTCTCCGACCCTGGCATCGGCCCGCCACTCCACCAGGACGCCAGCCGCGGCTCGTCTTTTGGGGGAGCGGCGATGTTGCCCTGGTCGTCCAGGTCGAGCGCGACGATTGGCTCATCCACCGCGAAGCGCTCGATGGTGTAGCGCGTCGGCACGAACCCCTCACTCACCGCGGTGCAACCGGCAAGGGCTGGGTCCGGGGTCACGCTCGGTGAGGAAGGGGCCGCCGTCGCCACCGGCGACGCACTCGTCGTCGGGACCGGAGAGGCGGACGGCCCGGCGACTGGGGCGTCAGGCCTGGCCAGGGCGTAGATCACCAGCCCGATGACGACCAGGAGCGCGGCCAGGACGACGACAAGTCGGATACGGGCCGGTTTGGGATCTGATGTGGCATGACTCACGTGCCCAGCCTAGCTAGCTAGGGCTTGATCGGAGTTGCTCGGAATGTATGCGGCGGTCGCTGGTCCGGGTGGTCGCTGAACCTTGCCCGGCGTCGTTGGGGTGTTGCGTCGTCGTGGGGGTGCTGTGGCGTCGTCTGGGTGCGAAAATCGACCAGTGGTCGATTCTGCTCCGTCTGGGCGCGAGGATCGGCCACTGCCCTGGTCGTGTCCTGCGTCTGAGGTGCCGTCGGCTTGGGCGTTGGTCACTTTTCCGGGCAGGACGGATCAGAACTGGCCAGTGGTCGATTTTCAGCGCTGGCCGCGGCCCTACCGAAAGCAGGGAACCGTTCTCCCAACCGGACTGGGCAGATGCGGGAGTGTGTGGGTGGTCAGTTGCGGGACGTGAGCGGGTGGTCAGGTTCGGGAGGGCGCGGGCGGTCAGGTTCGGGAGGGCGTGAGGGGTCAGATCCGGGAGCGCGCGAGTCGCCTACGAGAGCGCCGGGCGGTCAGCGCAGAGCCACCACGCAAGGGGGGCGACTGCGCGCCGCCAGGCCGTCGTGCCTCACCGCCAAGCCCCACCGTCAAACCGTGGGTCTCGTCGGCCCACCGTTGTGAGGCACCGCGGCGGCCGTGCCAAAACCCCCGTGCCGCAGCGCTCACGGCTTGCCCGACGACGATGGGCACGGTAGTCTGTCTACGCGCTGTGGCCTGTGCTGCCTCGGACGGAGTAGGTGGTGCCGTTATAGGGTCAGGGTGCGTTTCAGCATTATTCGGAGCCCTACTACATGACCTCCTCTATTGAGGCCTCGACTGTCGCAGTCGACGACTTTGGCTCGCCTGAGGCCTTCCTGGCCGCGGTTGACGCCACCATCAAGTACTTTAACGACGGAGACATCGTCTCCGGCACCGTCGTCAAGGTCGACCGTGACGAGGTCCTCCTCGACATCGGTTACAAGACCGAAGGCGTCATCCCCTCGAAGGAACTGTCCATCAAGCACGATGTCGATCCGTTCGACGTCGTCCAGGTCGGCGATGAGATCGAGGCCCTTGTCCAGCAGAAGGAAGACAAGGAAGGCCGCCTGATCCTGTCCAAGAAGCGTGCTCAGTACGAGCGCGCCTGGGGCACGATCGAGAAGATCAAGGAAGAAGACGGCGTCGTCACCGGCTCGGTCATCGAGGTTGTCAAGGGCGGTCTCATCGTCGACATCGGCCTCCGGGGCTTCCTGCCTGCCTCCCTCGTGGAGATGCGTCGTGTCCGCGACCTCCAGCCCTACGTCGGCATGGAGCTCGAAGCCAAGATCATCGAACTCGACAAGAACCGCAACAATGTGGTCCTTTCGCGTCGCGCCTGGCTTGAACAGACCCAGTCCGAGGTGCGTCACACGTTCCTCACCCAGCTGCAGAAGGGCCAGATCCGCAAGGGTGTCGTGTCCTCGATCGTCAACTTCGGCGCGTTCGTCGATCTCGGCGGTGTCGACGGCCTCGTGCACGTCTCCGAACTCAGCTGGAAGCACATCGACCACCCGGGTGAGGTTGTCGAAGTCGGCATGCCCGTCACCGTCGAGGTGCTTGAGGTCGACATGGACCGTGAGCGCGTCTCCCTGTCGCTGAAGGCGACCCAGGAAGACCCGTGGCAGACGTTCGCTCGCCTGCACCAGATCGGTCAGATCGTTCCGGGCAAGGTCACCAAGCTGGTGCCGTTCGGCGCGTTCGTCCGTGTCGGTGAGGGCATCGAGGGCCTGGTCCACGTGTCCGAACTCGCCGAGCGTCACGTCGAGATCCCCGAGCAGGTCGTGGCTGTCGGCGACGACCGCATGGTCAAGGTCATCGACATCGATCTCGACCGCCGTCGCGTTTCGCTGTCGCTCAAGCAGGCCAACGAGGGTGTCGACGTGACCGCCGACGACTTCGACCCGCTGCTGTACGGCATGCAGGCGTCCTACGACGAGGCCGGCAACTACATCTACCCCGAGGGCTTCGATCCGGAGACCAACGAGTGGAAGGAAGGCTTCGAAGAGCAGCGCGCTGCTTGGGAGGCCCAGTACGCAGAGGCCCAGGCGCTGTGGGAGACCCACAAGCGTCAGGTCGAGTCCGCCGAGACCAACGAGCGTGAGCACGCGGTCGAGGCTGGCACGGGCTACTCCACCGAGACCGCCGGTGAAGGTTCGCTGGCTTCGGACGAGTCGCTGCAGGCGCTGCGCGATAAGCTCGCAGGCAACTGATTTCAGCAGAAGCGGCGGCGTCGACTTTTTGGTCGGCGCCGCCGTTTCTTTGTGTACCAGCGCGGCCGGACGGCGCGGCCAGACGGCGACCAAACGATCACCGTAATGGTGTTGCCCGCCCATGTCCTCCGCCTTGTCATGCATCCCGACTGGCACCCCATGCTCATCCGCACCTTTAGGTGCGACAGACCACTAGCCTATGGAGCGTGGCGTGGGGGGCGCTTGTTGCGTTCGACGTCCGTGAGGCGTGTGGCCATGGCTGTCGAGCTGAAGGGGTGAAGACGTGCAGGTTCAAAACGTTGTTGTGGGGCGGCGCAGGCCATGACCATCCGTCGGCACCTCGGGATCCTCCTCATCCTTCCCATCGTCCTGGCGACGACGTCGTGCGGGGTATCCCTGCCGCTCTCCGACCTTCTCTTCCCGAACCGGGACGGTGGTTCGTCGACCAACCTCACCCCCGCGGGGTCGGGGGGCAAGGCCGGGGCGCTTCGCGAGGGGAACTTCCGCAACGGCGCCGAGTTCCTCTGGACGCTCGATGCCGAGGATGTGGGCGGCGGTCGCTGGGAGATGCCACACGACGATCCGACGACCGGGCTGGCAGCCGGTCCGATTGCCGCGGGTGGTGTGTGGTTGGCGAAGGTGATTCCAGCGGGGTCAGGCTTGTACGAGGCGAACACCCTCGTGGCGCTCGACCCGGCTCGCGGCGAGGTGATCTGGTCGAAGGAAGAAGCGGGGTGGGAGGATTGCGTCGCCGGCCCAGGAGGACGCGAGTTCCTCTGCGTATTCGATGACGGCCGAGTCGCCTACCTCGATCCCGAGTCCGGGGTCGAGCGGGTGTTGCTTCACGCCAAACAGGGAGCCCGTTCCTTTGCGGCAGCCACTGCGGATGGTGCGGTGGTCATTCAGGAAACTGGTGGGCTGACGCTGGGAATCCATGGTGTCGCACCCGACGGAACGGAGCGATACGCCAAGACGATAGATCTCGAAGCCGAGGCCGTCTACGACTTCAAACCGCTCTCCGCGTTGGGCGGGCAGGCGCAGTTCAGCGGGTACGACGAGTCGATCGTGTTCGACCTCGCCACCGGCGCGGAGCAGGGTCGCTTCCGCGGGTCGGTCTGGCTGACGGGGGAAGCCGCCATTGTCTTGCCGAAGGGAGCCGAGGCGACCACCAGCGCCGCCGGGGTACGCATGGTCGAGATCCCAGAAGACCAGGACGCTCAAGTACCTTCCGACGGCGATACGGTCGTCGGCGTCCGCACCGACCCTGGTGGTGTCCAGGTTTGCGGGCCGATCCTCGACGGCTGCGTCCAGGTGCCCGGAACTCAGGAGTTGTGGGAACCGTCATGGTCGGCCGTCCTGGATCAGATCGATGGACGCACCTACCTGAGCTACGTGGCCCATCAGTCCGGGCACACCGCCGTCATCGACGTCGAGAAGGCGACCTTGTTGGGCATCTTCTCCGAGTACTCCGGGTGGGAACCGACCCCCGCTGCCGAGGCACTCCTTCCAGCGCGCGTCGACATGGTGAACTGGGACAACCTGTGGGGGGAGGGCCGGAAGTCGATTCGGCACCCGCTGACAGGTGCGACGCTCGGCGTCCTGAATTCCGACGCAGGGTCCCTCGCCCCAGCAGATGTCGCCCCCGGATATGCCGTGATCGGCTGGGACCGCGAGGAGTGGTCCCTCGGCACTCGATACCTCACTGCCTTCGGCGCGGCGACCGAGCCGAAGGAGCTGAGGTTGACCGGAGAATCGGAGCAGGCCGCGAGTGTTCCGGACGGCTTGCCTACCTGCCCCGAGGGCACCTTCCTGCTGGCCTGGGCGACGTTTCCGAACGGTTCGATCACGGTGTGCGGCTACCACATCGACGACCCGACCGTCGTGATCCACGTGCGGGACGGCCAGGAGATGGTTTCCTCGCACGCGTCTTTCGACGGCGTCTCCACCTACCTCGGCCGACTGTCGGACGGCGGAACGATGAGCCTCTCGTTCGAGTCTGGGGTGTTCGAGATCGTTGCTCAGGACGGCGCTATCGAGATGCAGACCCGTTCCGACCTGATCTGGTTTGTCGCCTTGGGACAGTGGCGACCGTCGGCTGGCCAGTTCGACGTGACCCTTCCAGACGCGACCGCTGAGGGGCAGGTGCGCTACCTGACGGAGCTGCTGGCCAGTTCAAAGTCGGCCCGCAGCTCGCTCGTGGAGGCCAACACCTCGCTCCGCGAGTGTTCAAAGGGTCCTGATGGGGACTATGCAGACGAGATCGTCGCCATCGACAAAGTGACACGCAACCGCGCCGAACTGCTGTCGGCTCTTGCGGCGGCCCCCGTTGATCTGGTGCCCGAAGGTCAGGCGCTGCTCGAGGAGCTACGTGTCTCGATCAGACACTCACTTGACGCCGACATCGCGTTTGCCGCGTGGGCGAGAGGCATCCAACGCGATGGTTGCACCGGCGCCAGCTCGGGCGACGGCGTGACCGCTTCCGAGAAGGCGACCGCCGCCAAGCAGGTGTTCGTCGCGCGTTGGAACAATGTGATTGTGCCGGAGTTCCTGGTGGCCAGTCTGGCCGCGGCCGACGTCTAGGCCCGGCACGTCTTCACAATCCCTCAGGCAGGAAGGCGGAGCGCCACGCGGTGGTGTGGAATGCCTCGGTCACACGGGGTCCGGCGTTTGCGTCGAGGAGTGCCAGCCACAGGGCCTACCTGCGGGCCTACTCCTCATGGCTGGCGACCAGGAATGGTGGCCGGGCAGCCCGGTCGCATCCGCGGTGGGTGCCTGTGCATGTCGGGCAGAGGTGAGTGTCAGCAGGCTTCTTGCTGGGTTGACGAAGGTTCCGGGAGGTGAACGGACCGCGGGCTCCGATCCACCAACCCGAAGGAGTGTATGGCGTTGTGAACGTGCATTCCGTACGCTTCCGTGCGAGCGGTTGCGATATCCGTTCGATCCCGTACACCGTTCAGGCCACGCCACTTCCCCCCAACTCTTAGCCTTCTGGTCGTCCCCTGGCGCGCCCACGGGGCAGAGTCGAACCGGCCGGTCTGGGGCGGGCGTTGTGCTCACGGCAGCGCAGCATCAGATTCGCACGGCGGGGGTCTTGCGTTGCTCACGGCCAAGGGCGCTGAGGTGAGCGGTGCGGCGCAGCAATGGGGCGGTGTCGCAGCCAGTCGGAAAGGAGCCAAGCGATGAACACCGCACAGGTGGAACTAGCCGGTGAGCATTGGAAGGCGCAGCCGGGCCAATGCCTCACCATGGGCAGGACGGGCGACGTCATCATCGACGACAACCTCTACCTGAACCGCATCTTCCTCGTGCTCTTCTTTGCAGATGGATTCTGGTGGCTGGCCAATGTCGGCTCCCGGGCACATGCGACACTGACTGGAGGCTCCGGCCTCACGACGAGTCAACTGGGCCCCGGTAGCCGGATGCCCCTGGTTTTCGCTCAGACGGTCGTCACGTTCTCGGCCGGGCCGTTCAACTACGAAATCAACCTCTTCATCGACGAGCCCATCCTCCACACCGTCGGTGCACCTCGGACGCTGGACTCTGCGGACACCAACGCAGGTGGGACCGTCTTCACGGAGGGACAACTACTGGCCATCCTCGCGGTGGCCGAACCCATGCTGAAGGGGTCGGGAGTGGGTCTCTGGGCGGTACCGACGGCTGTGCAGGCCGCGAAACGACTCGGCTGGACCCAGACCAAGTTCAACCGCAAGCTGGACAATGTATGCGACAAATTGGACCGCGCAGGGGTGATGGGGTTGAAGGGCGCCAGGCATGAACAGGCGCTCGGGCGCCGCGCCCGGCTGGCAGAGTACGCGGTCAATTCCCGCATCGTGACATCGCATGACTTGCCGATGCTCGATGCGGAGTGGGGGCGCGGCAGGCACCCCGTGGCCGCAGCCATATGAGCGACATCGGAATGCGTTGCACGGGCCAGTGAGCGCACATTGGCTGGCGGGCCTGCCAGAGGCGTAACCTGTCGGCCATGGATTCTGAGGCCTCTTCCGGCGGCATTGCGGAAGCACACCTTGAACCGCGGGAACTGATCCGGTTGAGTGAACTCGTGGTGCGCGCCGGGATCGACATGCTGAGTGCCGGAACCAGCGGCTTGCGGGTGCGTGAACTGATGCGGGCCGCGGCGTCGGCCCTCGGGCTCGACTCCTTCGCCGCCCAAGTGACCTTCACAAACATCGTCGCCACCGTCGGCAAGGACGGGATCTACCGCACGCAGGTAGCCGAGATCGCCAGCCCAGGCGTCGACGCGCACCGGATCGCGCAACTACAGGAGCTGAGCCGGGAACTCAGCCGATCGAAGATCACGCCCGATGCGTTGGAAGCGCGCCTCGACGCGATCGAACGCACGCGGCCGAAGTACCCGAAGTGGCTGATCGTCCTTCTGGTTGCGGCGGCCTGCGCATCCGTGACCGTCCTCAGCGGCGGCTGGTGGCATGAGGTGTTGGCGGTGATCCCGGCCGGCGCCCTCGGGTTCGCCGTTCGTTCGACGCTCGGTCGTTGGCAGGTCAACCACCTGGCGACGGTGCTGGTCTCGGCGGTCGTGAGTTGTGCCGCCTATGTGGGGGCGGCGAACCTGATCGCCCTTGTCACGGGTGAGCCGAGTTCGCGGCTGGCAGCAGGTTTCATCTGTGCCGCGATCTTTCTGATCCCCGGATTCCCGATTGTCACGGGAGGGTTGGACTTGGCCCGCATCGATCTCGGCGTAGGCATTCCCCGTCTCGGCTACGCGGCGGCGGTGATCCTCGCCATCACGATCGGCGTCTGGGTCGTGGCGGTGCCGACGGGGATCTCGCCCGACCCCGTGCCGGAGCAGACGGGGCCAGCCGCCCTGCTCTGGGTCGCGTGGATAGCGGCAAGCTTCTTCGCGGTTTTCGGATGGGCGATGATGTTCAACTCGCCGCTGGCCGTGGCGCTGGCGTCCGGGATGATCGGGGTGCTGGGGAACGTGCCCCGGCTGCTGATGCTTGAGGCAGGCCAGCCGGTGCATGTGGCGACGTTCACGGCCTGCGTCCTGATGGGGTTGGCGTGCGCCGTCGTGGGTCGCCTGCTCGACATGGAGAAGATCATCATGACAGTGCCGACGGTCCTGGTGGCGATCCCCGGGTCGTCGGCGCTCAGGACCCTGATCTACTTCGACCAACGCGACGTCGTCTCTGCGATGGAGAACGGCGTCTCGACGCTGTTGGTGCTGATCGCGATGGTCGCCGGGCTCGCCTGTGCCCGGATGCTCACTGACCCCGAATGGGCATTCACGCGGCCCAATCCGCCGTGGGTGCGTGATCTTGCTGCCATGTCGGCGCGCCGCTTGTTGCGTCGTCGATCGTCGGACGGTCCGTCGGCAGTTCCGACCGGCACCGATGCTCCGTCCGTCGCCCCGCGGGGAATGACCAAATGAATCGGGTCGCACTCACCGGTGGCATCGCGGCCGGGAAGTCGTTTGTCGCCGATGAGTTGGCCAGGCACGGGGCCGTGATCATCGACGCCGACCTGCTCGCACGCGAGGTCGTCGAGCCCGGCACACCGGGGTTGGCTGCGGTCGTCGAACGGTTCGGGGAGGACATCCTGCTCGAAGACGGGTCGCTCGACCGTGCCGCGCTAGGGGGGATCATCTTCGCTGACGACGCCGCCCGAGCCGACCTGAATGCCATCGTTCACCCGCTGGTGCGTCGGCGGGCCGACGAACTGGAGGCAGCGGCTGCCGAGGGGGCTGTGGTCGTCCATGTGATTCCGCTGCTGGTCGAGACCGGGCTGGACCGGGGCTTCGACACGGTCATCGTGGCGGACGTTCCCGTCGGGACGCAGGCTGAGCGGCTGAAGGCACGCAACGGGCTGACCGACGAGGAAGCGGACGCCCGGATCGGGGCGCAGGCCGCGAGGGGGGAACGGTTCGCCGTCGCGACCCGGGTGATCGACAATTCGGGGTCGAGGGATGATACGAGAGCCCAGGTCGAGGCGCTGTGGGAGGAGTTGGTCGGCGGCGTCGGTTGAGCATCGGGCTGTGCGTTGGTTGAGCCGGTCCCTCCGCGCGGAGCGCCGGGGTCGGGCTGTGCGTCGGTTGAGCCGGTCCCACCGCGCGGAGCGCCGGGGTCGGGCTGTGCGTTGGTTGAGCCGGTCCCTCCGCGCGGAGCGCCGGGGACCGTGTCGAAACTGCCCGGCTACCAGCAGCCAAACCGCTCCACCGTCCCCGCTCCAGGCGCTGAGGCGTGCATAGATCTCTCTATACGTCGAGGCAACCTCGTATGGCGACTGCCTCCACACATGCAGAGATCTGTGTACAGCCTGGGCGGTCGGATGGTCGGATGGTCAGACCGAGCGACCGCATGCCGGGCGTGCGTTGGTTGAGCCGGGCCGTGAGGGACGAACGGCCCGTTACGAAACCACCCGGCTACCAGCAGCCAAACCGCTCCACCGTCCCCGCTCCAGGCGCTGAGGCGTGCATAGATCTCTCTATACGTCGAGGCAACCTCGTATAGCGACTGCCTCCACACATGCAGAGATCTGTGCACAGCCTGGACGGTTGGGCGGTCGGATGGTCAGACCGAGCGACCGCATGCCGGGCGTAAGTTGGTTGAGCCGGGCCGTGAGGGACGAACGGCCCGTTACGAAACTCGTGACGTGTCCGCGGACTCTTCCAAAGATGCTGTGGTCGGGATTCTGCACCGTGTGCCAGGTGGTCGTCACGCCTCTGCGTTCCTCACGAGGCGGCTCAACCAGCGCGTCGGTTGA